>NZ_JBTNSY010000024.1:0-96287 GCF_054515735.1 Mycobacterium sp. ML4 | reverse complement strand
TAGTCTCTGCAGGCGTTGCGCCAGATCGGAGACATCGAAGTCCGAAAAGGGCCTGCCAGCACCGGCAGTAACCAGAAAAAGCTGATCACCATCTTTGATGAAGAAGAGACCGAAGTGGTTCACCCGACCAAAGCTGGTGTAGACAATCGATGCCGGCGCGCTGCCGAAAGGTGAAATCGTTACCGACGGAAAAAAATTAACGGCGACCCTGGCCGCTTGCTGCACCGCGCCGCGCGGTCCCCTATTTTTCTCCAAGACTTGCACTGGGAATCGCTGATGCCGCAGTGCGCCTCGTATGTGAGTTTCAACATGCTCACAGAAATCGGCAACTGTCGACGACGGCGACACACTCAGTGCCAGCGAGACAAAACCACTAATCATCCCGGGCAACGTCTTCGACTGCGCGCCGATGCGCCTGCTCACTGGGAAATCGAGCGCGACGTCCGACCCACCGGAACACCACTCACGCACCAAAAGCGCGCACGCCGCAGTTATCACCGACGAGCTACGGACCCCTATTTCCTCGCAAAACTCTTCGACTCGGTTCACCACAGCAGGGTCCAGCCGAATTGGCGCGGAGGCTGGGTAGATATCGGGCCGATCCGTGGCTTGCGTCAACTGGTAAGCCGGACCATCTTCAACCGTACGGTTCTTGCGCCAATAAGCCTGGTCTTCGAGGTATTCGCCGGACTTCTCGTATTCGGACTCATAGTCGACCAGATCGCGTAGTGAGCCAAAAGCGGCTGCCGGCGCCGGCTTACCGGATATAAGCGCAGAGTAGACGGCGGCAATCCGTTCAGTGATAAGCACGGTACCGAATCCATCGATGACTATATGGTGAACGCAGATGAACAAATGAAATTCATCAGACCGCGTCTGAAACAATGCAAATTTATAGAGCGGACCAGACCAAGGCAGAGGTGTGCGCTGAATGGATGAGGCCACCTGGTAGGCGTCGCGCACGGGATTCTGCGAGTGCCTGAGGTCATGATGAGCAATCTCTATATCCGGGTCGTCAATCGCCGTCTGAAGAATCTGGCCATCCACCTCGAAGAAGGAGACCCTCAGTGGTTCGGCCTCGTCCACCACCTGGCGGATCGCCCGATCAACGACATCAGGATCTACCTCACCCCTGATCGGCACGAACCAGCCCATCAGCCAGTCCGTCTGCGAACCACCGGTTTCCTGGGAAAGCCAAATATCCAACTGCCCCCGCGTCAGCGGAAGGGCCGGCGATCCAAGCTCCATCCGACCGCTACGACCTTGCAGGCTCACGCGTTACAAGCCCGGCGAAGCGCCTGCGCCCCGCCTCCTCGCATAGCAAATCGAAGAAACTGCCGTTATCATCGTCAAACGAATTGCCGCCCAACGGCCTACCTCGCCAATCAAAGTCGCAACCTTGCCGCGGGCATCAGCGGCTAATCTATGCTATAGCAATTGTAACCAATAGCAAGCATTAATTGGCTTTGCCGGCTATGCCACGCAGTTGACTCTCAACTTGCCGAGACAGCGGGAGATTACGACGGTACGACGACTTGCGCGTGCGCTATCCCGGTTGCGGGGATACGGCCAGTCCTCGCACTCCCGCTAAGCCGGATTGGCCGCGGGCGCGCGCACCACCATCGGCACCGCGGGAAACGCCCACGCCATCTCCGAGCGTGACTTGCGCAGCGCCGCGGTGCCATAGCCTTTTTTGCGGTGCTCGGGGTGAATCCAGATCCGCACGTTGACCTCACCGTTGAGAAGCTCGCCGAACACCATGCCGACCTTCTCTCCCGAACAGACGGCCACGAACCACGCAGCCTCTTCGTCGTGCAAACGCTTGATTGCCTTGCTGATCTCGTCGTCGATGGTGCCGGCGGGGGCGCCGGATCCGTCGCCGGCAGCCTTGATCTCGTCGGTACGGGCGGTGAAGATATCGCGGTCCTCGGCGGCGTTGAACGAACGCAGCTCGAGGGTCTCCCCCGAACTCGCCGGGCGCTCATTGAGCGTAAAGCTGAGTTGCTTGTTCAGGTCGTCGAGTTCGGCCAGGATTTTCGCGCGCGCGTCTTGAGTGAGTTGTTCGAAAGACATACTCATCACGGCTTCGGCAGCAAGGTGCGAGGTTCCCAACAATGCCACGATCGCCTCGACGGCAGCGGGCTTGTTCTTCGCCTCGACTATGGCGTCGGCGACCTCGTGCCGGCGCTCCAACGCGGCAAGCAAAGCATCTGCGATCTCTCGACGGGCTGCGGTCTGGTCGTGGTCAGTCATTGCACTAGCGTAGAACGACGCGCGGCCTATTGCGCCACGGGTCGGACCAAGTGGTGGCGACCCGCCGCGCCCGGCTGACGCCGCGCGTGCGATCGCCACGGGCTGGACCACGTGGTGGCGACCCGCCGCGCCCGGCTGACGCCGCGCTTGCGATCGCCACGGGGTCAGGCCAATCGGGATCCGCTGAGCTCCAGGAAGCGGCGGTACCGATCCTTGGTCGGCCCCACCCAGTCAGGGCGGGGTTCCACAACCCGTTCCACCGAGGCCCAACGGACCGCGTCGGTAAGCACCGACTCCAGTCCCACCGCCATCCGGGCCAGGAAGGCGGCGCCCAGCGCCGCACCTTCGGCCACCGCGGATACCTCGACCGGCCGTCCGGTCGCGTCGGCGATGGCCTGCATCCAGGGTTGCACCCGGGTGCCACCCCCCGCGGCGACGATGCGGCGCACCGGCGCACCACTCAACTGCAGAATCTGTCGTACGGCGAAGCCCGACGCCTCATAGGCCGCCCGCCGCACCGATCCGGCGTCCTGGGTGAGATCGACTCCGTGCAGCGCCGCGCGCCGATCCGGATCGTGGAACGGCGTACGCTCGCCACGGATGTATGGCAACCACACCGGCACCCGCCGCGGGTCGCCGTTCAGCGAATCAGCCTGCGTGACAACCCGATCCACCCAGCCCAGGAACAAACCGCCGGCATTGCTGGCGCCCCCGATCTGGCTCTTGCCGACCGCCGTGTGCGGAATCGTCCACAAGCCGGGCACCTGCCTGGGTTCGGCAACGGTGACCCACACGATCAGGGTGGTGCCGCACAACACCAGCACGTCGCCGTCGTGATCGGCGCCGGCGACGATCTGCTCGCACAGGGCGTCGATCGCGCCGATCCCGAGCACCGCCGGCGTCCCGTGTATCTGCCCGACCGCCTTACCGAACGTTTCGACGCGCGGCATCTGATCGACCCTGGCGCCGCACTCGGCGAGCGCCGCCTGGCTCCAGCCCGTTCCGTCGAACAGCGGCAGCGAGGTGATGGCGGTGGCGAAATCGATGACCGCCTCTCCCGCCAGCGCGTGATTGGCCACCGCGGGAGCCGGCCAGTATCCCGCCGCCTCCGGCGCTGCAGCGGCCGTCCACCGCAGAAACTCGGCCGCCTCACCGACGGCGGGGACGGGTTGAGTCACTGTGTCGGGCACCCGGCCCCGGCTGTCGCCGTACAACAGTCCCGGTGTGATGGGCACGCCGTCGGCGTCCACGGCGGTCAGGGACGGCACCATCGACGCCACGGCGACCGCTCTGGCGTCGGGCCGGTTAAGCCGACCCAGGGCCGTCACCGGCCCCTCGCGCCACGCCCTTTCCGCGTTGTGCTCCAGCCGATCGGCGGCCGGGACCAACAGCTGATGCGGAATCCTCGTCCGCGCGTGCACCCGACCGTTCTCGTCGGCCGCGACCGCCTTGGCCGACGTCGTGCCGACGTCGATGCCGATTGTGACGTCTTCGCGTGACACGGGCGCCACGGTACGCCAGCATTGGCAAGCGTGACGTCTCGACCACGCGGCCTGGTTACCGCCCCCATGCGCGGACCGGGTTTCGCCAAGATGCACCAACTTGCCGATGTCGTGTACGACCCGTGGATCGAGCAGACCCCGCTGCGAATCTACAACGCAGAACAGCTGGCCGAGCGTATCACCGCGGAATCCGCCGATATCGTTGTGGTGGAGAGCGATTCGGTCGCAGGGCCGGTGTTCGAGCTGGGCTTGCGCGCGGTTGCGGCCACTCGTGGCGACCCCAACAACGTCGATATCGCCGGTGCCACCGCGGCCGGCATCCCGGTGCTGAACACACCGGCCCGCAACGCCGACGCAGTCGCCGAGATGACGGTCGCCCTGTTGCTGGCGGCTACCCGCAGAGTGCTGCCAGCAGACGCGGACGTGCGCAGCGGCAACATATTTCGCGACGGAACCATTCCCTATCAACGGTTTCGCGGGTGGGAGATCGCCGGCCTCACGGCCGGACTGATCGGGCTGGGCGCGGTCGGCCGGGCCACGGCGTGGCGGCTGTCCGGACTCGGCCTGCGCGTCATCGCGCACGACCCGTATTGCGACGACGCGCATCACACCCTGGAGGATCTGCTGGCCGAATCCGACGTCGTCTCCCTGCATGCGCCCGTCACCGATGACACCGCCGGAATGATCGGCGCTGCGCAGTTCGCCGCCATGCGGGACGGCGTGGTGTTCCTCAATTCCGCGCGAGCGCAACTGCACGACATCGACGCTCTCGTTCACGCGCTGCAGACCGGCAAGGTGGCGGCCGCCGGGCTGGACCATTTCGCCGGGGAATGGCTACCCACCGACCATCCCTTGGCGGCGCTGCCGAACGTGGTGCTGACCCCCCACATCGGCGGCGCCACGTGGAACACTGAGGCTCGGCAGGCGCAGATGGTCGCCGACGACCTTGAGGCGCTGCTGTCCGGCGACATGCCCGCCCATATCGTCAACCCGGAGGTGCTGGGCTCATGAAGTACGTTGCGGAAGCAGAAGCGGCTGTGTTGGCGGCGGCCAAGGACATGCTGCGCCGCGGTTTGGTGGAGGGCACGGCCGGCAACATCTCGGCCCGGCGTTCCGACGGCAACCTGGTGATCACGCCGTCGTCGGTGGACTACGCCGACATGGCGCTCGAGGACCTGGTGCTGGTCGACCCGAACGGTGAAGTGTTGCAGGCCAAGGACGGACGCATGCCCTCGACGGAGATGCAGCTGCACCTGGCCTGCTACCGCGCATTCGATGACATCGGCAGTGTCATCCACAGCCATCCGATCTGGGCCACCATGTTCGCCGTGGCGCACCAGCCGATTCCGGCATGCATCGACGAGTTCGCGGTGTACTGCGGCGGAGACGTACGCTGTGCCGAGTACGCCGCATCCGGTACCCCCGACGTCGGCACCAATGCGGTCAAGGCGCTGGACGGCCGCGGCGCCGCATTGATCGCCAACCACGGCCTGGTGGCCGTGGGCCCCCGGCCCGACAAGGCGCTGCATATCACCGCACTCGTCGAGCGAACCGCTCAGATCGCCTGGGGTGCAAGGGCCCTCGGCGGTCCAGTGCCGGTCCCGGAGGAAGTCAACCGCAACTTCGCCGGGGTGTATACGTACTTGCGCGCCCATTGATCCGCGTCGCCCGCCGACTCTGAGGCGTCGCCCGGTGCACTCTCGCCAGGGAACACTCGGTGAACACGGTCCAGCTTGCCGCGCAATCGTGACGCGAGCGGTGGAGTTACGGTTCGGCCTGCCCACGCGCGTCTTCGCGCACCCGCCCTCGGCCGGATGGCTCGACAACGCCGACCTGCTGGCGCCGGACTTCTTCGACCCGGACACCGACAAGCTGCACATCGCGTCCAGAACTGGGTGATCGAGGTGGAAGGCCTGACCGTCGTCGTGGACACCGGCGTCGGGAACGACCCAACCCGGCTGCGGATCCCGCCGCTGGATCACCCCCACACCATACGATTACGAGCTGAGCCCTTCCCTGCGGCTGCGGCCAGCACCCGGGCACACTCCTGGCTCCTCGGTGCGATGACTCGATGCAGGGCAGCCGCCCGTCTTCATCGCCGATCTCACCCAGCCCGCCGCAGGTGCGCCGAACCGCAGTCGAACGGCGTTCGGATTAGAACAGTGTTCGATTCGACCAGTCAACGGATACCGTGAGGCATGCGGCAAGTGGTGCAATGGTCCACCGGCAATATCGGCAAGCGCGCGCTGGGCATCTTGATCGACCGCGACGAGTTCGACGTGGTGGGGGTGTACGCGTTCGGCACGGACAAGGTGGGCAGCGATGCCGGTGATCTCGCCGACCGGGATCGGCTGGGACTGAAGGCCACCGACGACGTCGATGCGCTGCTCGACCTGGCGCCGGACTGCGTGAACTACATGCCGCGGGTGATCGACTACGAGATGGTGACCCGGATGCTGAGTCGCGGCATCAACGTCGTTACCACGGGTGACTTCCTGACCGGCACCCATCATCCGGCCGAGCGCGCGGCACTCGAAGCCGCGGCGCACGACGGTGGCGCAACGTTTCTGGGGACGGGCTTCGAGCCGGGATTCATCAATGTGGTGGCCGGCTTCCTGACCGGCTCGTGCCCTCGCGTGCGCAACGTCCGGTTGGCTGAAACTTTGGACTGCACCACCTATCCGGTGCACGGTGCGTGGCGGGTGCTGGGATTCGGCAAGCCCCCGCGTGAACGGATCGCACCGATCGACCCGGCCGCGCAGCGCTTCGGGCTGGGTTACTTCGAGACGCTGGACATGGTTGCCGGCATGCTCGGCGCAGAACTCGACTCGAAGGAAGCGTTCGTCGAAAACGCGGTCGCGACAAAGCGTTTAGACCTCGGCTGGGCGACGTACGAGGCCGGTACGGTGGGCGGCCAGCGCCGAACCTACCGCGGGTTGCTCCATGGCCGTCCGGTGGTCGAACTAGCGATCTGCTGGACCATGAGCAGCGACGGACTCGATCCGCAATGGACCGATCCCGAGGGTTTCAGCATCGTGATCGACGGTCAACCGTACGTCGACGCCACGATCCGATTCGGGCATCCCGGGCAGGATGCGATGACGGTGTTGATGGACAGCACCGCCGTCGCGGCGGTCAATGCCATCCCGTTCGTCTGTGATGCCGAACCGGGCGTGATCACCCCCGTGGACCTGCCCATTACCGGATCCCGGGGCGCCCTTGGCTGAACGTCGCCGGACGGCAGCGGCGGGGGCCGACGGCCAATAGCCACTCAATCGCCGCCGGCGCGCACGACCGCGCCTGTGCCGCGCTCAACCGTGTGCGCCGTCGAGTCCGTCTGTGCCGAGGGCTCCTGGCGCACCGCTACCGCCCGCGCCGCCGATGCCACCAGACCCGCCCTGACCACCGACGGCACCCTTCCCGGGGTTGAGGCCAGAGCCCCCAGCACCGCCCGCGCCGCCTACACCACCGGTGCCGCCGGTATCTCCTGTTCCCCCCATACCGCCGGCTCCGTCGCTGCCCGAGTGGCCAAAGAGTCCGCCCACCCCGCCCGCTCCCCCCGTGCCGCCGTCACCACCGGCACCCCCGGCGCCGCCGTCGCCACCATCGCCGCCAGAGGCACCGTTTCCGCCTGTGCTCTTTGCATTTCCACCCGCCCCGCCAACTCCCCCAACCCCGCCGGCAGCACCAACTCCGCCTGTTCCGCCGCCCCCCGTCACCCCCGGCACCGCCGTCGCCGAACAGCAATCCGCCGCGTCCGCCGCTGCCACCCCCTCCGCCGCTGCTGTCTACCCGCGGCAGGTCATCGGTGGCTGCTGCCCGCCTATGACGTGAGCTCCCGGGTTATGGGGTTCAACCGCGTCTATCAGCGGCTCATCACGCAAGCCGGGCTCGCCGATGGCCAGCGGGTGCTGGAAATCGGCGGTGGCACCGGAAATGTGATCATCAGAGCCAAGCAATTTCGGCCCGCGATCGACGCGGCCGGGTGCGATCCGGACCCACTGGCACTCGATCGGGCCCGACGAAAGGCGGTCGTAATGACCGGGATCCGGTTCGATCGGGGATACGCCCAGCGATTGCCCTACGGTGACTGCCAATTCGATCGGGTGCTGTCGTCAATGTTGCTGCATCACGTTGGTGCGGACGCGAAGGCTGACGTCGTCGCCGAGGTCTTCCGGGTGCTGCGGCCGGGCGGTCACCTGCACCTCGTCGACATCGCGGGCGACGCGCACACCCACCACGGTCTGCTGACCCGACTGGTGAGGCGGAACCCGCATTTCAGCGAGAACATCGGGGCGCGATTCCAAAGTTATTGCATGAAGCCGGTTTTGACTGCACGGAGCTCATCACGGCATCGCAGCGCATGGTGGGACGAATCGCCTACTACCAGGCCACTCGGCCGGCCCAGGCGCCGGCCGCACTGGATTGACTTTCATGCTGAGTGTTGGGTCGTGGTCGGGGGCGTGGTGGGCGGAGTCGTCGGCTTGGTCGTCGGTGGCGTCGTCGGCTTGGTCGTCGGTGGCGTCGTCGGCTTGGTCGTCGGTGGCGTCGTCGGCTTGGTCGTCGGTGGCGTCGTGGGTTTGGTTGTGACCGGCGGTTTCGTGGTCGGGTTCGTCGTCTGCGGTGATGTCGCGTCGCGAACGCATCGCGGCGGATTCTGCTCGCAGTGATACCCCGGCAAGGGGCAGCTGACGCAGTATTTCGTCGGCTCCGGCGGCGTTCCGCTGGTGTTCAGCGGGTCACAGAGACCGTCGCCGTCCAAGTCGACGCAGGGCAGCTTCTTCTCGCCGGGTGCCGCGAGCCAATCCGAGCCGACATACTCCACCCAGATCGGCGGGGTCACGCTGGAACCGAAAATGATGCTGGTCCGGGTACTTTTCGTCGTATGCGGCGCACCACCGTAGACGGCGTATCTGATCCAAGGCCCGGTGCGACCGGCGATCGCCGGGTCTGATTCCTGCGGTAGGTAATCCGGTGCGGCAAGCGCGATATGCCCATACTCAGTTTTGCCGGGGACACTGTGCGCCGACGCCACAATGAAATGGCCTTCATTAGCAAGATCCGTTACCGCCGGCCCGGGATCGACGCCAACGCCAACCTGTCTCCATCCGGTCTTGATCGGATCCGTGACTGCTCGGGTCAAGAACTCGTTCATCGTGTCGGCGGTACGGAGCTTTTCGTCATGGGACCCGTCATACGACCTGTCCCGGAAATAGGGAATATCCAGAATCTTTCCCACGGCGCCGAGGTACCAATTGCACGCCTGCTCAGAATAGGGCGTGTTGGGCTTGCCGGATGCTTGCTCGATGGCGGCGCCGAGAGATGCACGCCTCAGCTTCCGGGCGAGTTCAATAGCCTCCTGATATGAGATCCTGCGGTTGGCCTGCCACGAGACCACCACAAAGCACGCAGCAGGCGGAGGATCGGCCTGCATATCGTCCTCACACTGTTGCGCGGCGTCCATCAGCCGACCGGCGTGCTTTCTGTCTGCGGCCGGGCCCTTTTCGGTGTCCGCTGCACCTTTCGTCGATTCGCACGCAGCGCCCCCTCCACACTGAGTCGGGTTGCTGCGACTACACGCAAGAGGTATCACCAGGCCGGCGACCGACAAGACAGCGCCCACGGACACGATCAGCCATCGCAACTGCACGCCGCCGCGCAGCCTTGCTGCGAACGCGGGTAGATTCGTCGCCCGGAAGCGGAGGAACACAGTGCGCATCCCCCCACCCCTCTCGCGCCGATTTGGGCGCTTCATCGGCACACGTTTCGCCATCAACCGCGCGCGCTACAAGGGCCTTTGGACCTCATCAGTCCCGGCTTAGTCCCTCGCGGCGGCCAGTTTCCGACGGGACTGGCGGGCACCTACCGCTGATCGATCACCACCTTGACCGCGCCACTATGGCCTTGATCGGCGATCGCAAGGAACGCGTCTCGCCACTGCGCGAGCCCAAACGCGTGAGTCAGCATGGGCCGCAGATCTATTCGTC
Organism: Mycobacterium sp. ML4; assembly: GCF_054515735.1. Taxonomy (NCBI): domain Bacteria; kingdom Bacillati; phylum Actinomycetota; class Actinomycetes; order Mycobacteriales; family Mycobacteriaceae; genus Mycobacterium; species Mycobacterium sp. ML4. The sequence goes on along the minus strand of NZ_JBTNSY010000024.1, from coordinate 86,545 downwards.
CGTCCACGACGAGGTCGAGGTAGTGCGCGATGGCGTGTTTACGCACTCCGTTTACCTGCTCGATGCCGAAGGCGTTGGATCCGATCAAGCTGATCTCCTTGAAGTACAGCGGGCTCCACTCCCAGCGCCCGGGTGCATGAACCCCGGCCTTCACCAGCGTCCCGCGCGCCGTCAGCACCCGCACTCCGACCTCGAAAGTCTCCGGCTTTCCCACGGTGTCGTAGACGATGTCGATCGCGCCCGGGTGCGCCATCGGCAGGCCCGCCAACGGTTGCCGCAACCGGCCGCCACCCCACGCGGCCAACTCCTCGATAATTGCCAAACGCGGTTCGTGCGCAAGCACTTTGGCGGCCCCGAACCGCCCAGCCAGTTCTGCCTGAGCCCCAAACCGCGCGACGACCGCGACCGCGACATCCGGGTACAGCGCCCGCAGTATGGCCACGGCGCACAACCCCAGCGACCCAGCCCCGTACACCAGTACGCGGCCCGAGCGCGGCGGCGGGTGACGGGTGATGGCATGTAGCGACACCGAGAACGGGTCGGCGAACACCGCGGCTTCGTCGGGCACCGACTCCGGCACCGCGAACAACATGCCGTCATGCGCAGGCATCAATTCGGCATACCCCCCGGTGACATCGGCCGACACCCCGGTGTGGATGCCGGGCCTGATGTCGCCGTCGGTGAAGCTCCAGCACAAGCTGTAGTCACCACCGTCACAGGCCGGACACGGCGGATCGATGCCCCGTGGCCCGCACGAGAGCCATGGGTTGAGCACCACTCGTTGACCCACCTCGACCCCCCGGGCTTTCGGCCCCAACTCAACCACGTCGGCGACCACCTCATGGCCCATTACCTGGGGAAACGAGCAGAATGCCGCCATGGCGTTGTCGGCGTCGTCCGCGCCGAAGTCCAGCAGAATCTGCTTGGAGTCCGACCCGCAGATTCCGGTCAGCCGTGGGCGGGTGATGACCCAATCCTCATGCGGCAGAACCGGGTCGGGCAACTGACGCAACCCCGTTGGGGTGCGGGCCAGGTTCTGAACCAGCGGACCTGCGTTCGCCGGAACCCTCAGCGGCTCGGGCGGCACACCATAAACGAGCGCCCTCACTGTCGCGCCATGCCGGCAATGAACCCGTCGAGATCAGCGTTCTTGGCGTCAACCACCGATTTCAGGTCGGGCAGGTAATGCTCGAAACGGTCGCTCCCCAGCGCCGCGATGATGCCCTCGGCCACTTCCTCCGGGGTGACCTTGGGGCCACTGTAGACGGGCTCATCGTTGTCGGGTTGATTCCAGATCTCGGTGTCCACCGGGCCCGGCTGTATCAACTTCACCGAGACACCGGTTCCGGCCAGGTCGATGGCCAGTGCCTCGCTCCAGCCAGAGAGGGCGAATTTACTTGCACAATAGGCGGATTCGGCGGCGATTCCCAGCCGCCCGGCGACGCTCGACACATTGACGATAGTGCCCGAGCGCCGAGTCAGCATCCGCGGTAGCAGCGCCAACGTCAGCCGCATCGGCGCGATGAAGTTGACCCGCATGACACCCTCCACCTCCATCGGTGTGAGCGCCACCACGTTGCGTCGCTTGGGAATTGCGGCGTTGTTGACCAATACGTCAATGCCACCCATCGCATGCCACGCCCGTAGTGCGAGTCTGCTGGCGGTGAGTCCGTCAGCGAGGTCGGCCACCCACATCACCGAAGCGGGTGAGGCGGCACGACAGTCGGCCAGGACATCCGCCAGTCGATCCTCCCGGCGGGCCACCAGACCCACCACCGCTCCCCGGGCGGCCAATCTCCGGGCCAACGCCGCACCAATTCCCGATGAAGCTCCCGTGAGGAGCACGCGCGTGCCGTCCAACCGCTCCAGCATCGGGTTCGTCATTGCTTCAGCGTGCCGCGATCCCCGCCGCTGCGAAACCTCTTTCTCCGGAAATGTCCGCGGAATCAGCCCGGTCGGGCGAGCGCGTTTGCCGCCATGGTAATGCTGTAATGCAGTCTGACGTTGTACAGGGCGCTATTCTTCCCGACAGATTGGACAGGCATGCCACGGGCTCACGACGACAACTGGGATCTCGCGTCCAGCGTCGGCGCCACCGCGACCATGGTGGCGGCCGCGCGCGCGATGGTGACCAAAGCCCCCGACGGACTGATCAGGGATCCGTTCGCCGAGCCACTCGTGCGTGCGGTCGGGGTCGACTTCTTCACCAAGATGATGGACGGTGAGCTCGATCCCGAGGCGTTCGAGAACGTCAGGCCCGGACGCATACAGGCGATGATCGGCGGAATGGGCCTGCGCACCAAGTACTTTGACGACTATTTCGCCGATGCCACTCGCGACGGGGTCCGGCAGGTGGTGATTCTGGCGTCCGGCCTGGACGCGCGTGCCTACCGGCTGCCGTGGCCGGACGGGACAGTGGTCTACGAGATCGACCAGCCGCAGGTGATCGAGTTCAAAACGACCGCCCTGGCCGATATCGGTGCCGAACCGACCGCCATTCGGCGCACCGTGTCCATCGACCTGCGTGCCGACTGGCCCACCGCACTGCAGGAAGCGGGTCTGGATATCACGCGGCCGACCGCCTGGCTGGCCGAAGGTCTGCTCATTTACCTGCCTCCGGACGCCCAGGATCGGCTGTTCGACAACATCACCGCGCTCAGCGCCCCCGGTAGCACCGTGGCTACCGAATTCGTGCCCGGCATCGTGGATTTCGATCCCGCAAAGGTGCGGGAAATGTCTGAGCGGTTCCGCGACCAGGGCATGGACATCGACATGGCGTCGCTGGTGTACTCCGGGGCGCGCACCCACGTCGTCGACTATCTGCGAGGCAAGGGTTGGGACGCCGACGGGGTGACGCGCACCGAGTTGTTCAAGCGGCACGCCTTGGAGGTCCCCGCTCCCGAGGACGACGACCCGCTCGGCGAGATCATTTTCATCAGCGGCCGACTGCGCCTGATGCCCCAGTAAACGCCAGGTTTCCGGTGATGCGGCCCGGGCAAACGGCTGCGGATGGGCTGGGCCTAGAAGCGCGCCTGCCCTACCCACAGCACGCTGGCGCCGCCCATCGTCTGCTCGACGTGCTCGACGATGCCGACCACCGACCGGGTCAGCAGCGCGCCGACGGCTTCGGACAGCGAGGCCGCGCCCGGTTGTGATGACGCGCGCGGACGCAGCATGTCCAGCCATGACGATCCCGGGTAGCTCAGCAGGCGAACCTCGGTGTCCGGATCCAGTCCTGCCAGCACCTTGGCGCGGCGCACCGCGGTGCGAAAACCTCCGAGCTCGTCGACCAAGCCGCGCTCCAGCGCATCGCCACCCGTCCAAACCCTGCCGCGCGCAACGACTTCCACATCTTCAGTCGTCAGGTTGCGGCCGTCGGCGACGCGTCGCACGAAGTCGGTGTAGAAAAGGTCGGCATCGGCCTCCTGGCGGGCCTGCTGCTCCGGTGTGAACGGCGCATCTATCGACCAGGCATCGGCGTTCGCGTTGGTGCGCACCGTGTCCGAGCCAACCCCCAGTCGGTCCTTGAGATCGCGCACCACCAGCTTGCCGGTGATGACTCCGATCGAACCGGTGACCGTGCCGGAATTGGCAACAATCGCGTCGGCGGCCATCGAAACGTAGTAGCCTCCGGAAGCCGCGACCGAACCCATCGAGGCCACCACCGGCTTGCCACGCTCGCGGGCTCGTTTCACCTCGCGCCAAATCGTTTCCGATGCCGTTACCGAGCCACCGGGGCTGTCCACCCGTAACACGATCGCCGACACCGAATCGTCGGCGGCCACCTCCCGCAGCGCCGCCGCGATGGTGTCGCCGCCGGCGCTCGAGGGTCCGAAAGGCACGCCCTGCGGACCGCCCCGGCCGTTGACGATCGCTCCTTCGACGGTGACCACGGCAATGGTCGGCTTGGCCCGACGCCCCGGTATGGCGGGTATTGGCGGTGTCAGCCGCGGGCGGGCTGAGCCTGCATAGCGCGCCAGGTACATCCGCGGCGGCTTCTCCTCGCCGTCGACGTCATCGGCTTCGGGTGCACCATCCGCCGTGCCGACCAGTTCGGCGATGCGGGCATAGGCCTCGTCGCGGAAGCCGATCCGGTCGACCAGACCGGACGCCACGGCGTCATCGCGCATCAGCGGTGCGCGGTCGGCCAACTCGTTGAGCGTGCCGACGTCGATCTTCCGCGACTCGGCGACCGCTTGCCACACCTGCTCCTGCAGGCTCTCCACCATGCGGGTGACCGCTTCGCGGTGCGCATCGGTAAAGCCGTCCTCGGTGAAAAGGTTTGCCGCCGACTTGTATTCGCCCCGCGCTACGAATTGAGCCTCGATGCCGGCCTTCTCCAGAGCATCGCGCAGGAACATCGCATTGGCCGCAAAACCGATCAGCCCGACTCCGCCGGAAGGCTGCATCCAGATCTCCCGGAAGGCCGAAGCCAGGTAGTAGGACAGCGTCCCCGGGTAGGTCTCGGCCCAGGCCACGGACGGCTTGACGGCGCTGAACGCCGCGATGGCGTCCCGCAACTCCTGAACCGCCCCGATCGGCGACGGGGGCAGTTGCACCCGGGCGATCAGCCCCGCGACGCGCGTATCCTCAGCGGCGCGGTGAATGGTGGCGACCGTCTCGCGCAGCGACATCTGGCGGCCACCGCCGGTGATGATCGCAAAGGGGTCGAAGCCCGTCGTCTCCGGCGGTGTGCTGCGCAGGCTCAACTCGAGGACGCAACCGTTGGGCACGCCGTGGTGCCGAGCGGTGTCGACCCGGTCGACAAGGGCACGTAGATCGTTGACGCCGGGCAGCGAAGGCAGAAAGGCGAACATCTTTGAAGCCTACCGACCGGCGCACAGGCGACCCGTACGGTGGAGGCCGTGAGGTTCTCCATTGCGATCCCACAACTGGTCCCCGGCGACTTCGACGCCGACGGTTTGCGCTCCTATCTGATGCGCACTGAGCAACTGGGGTTCGAGGGCGGGTGGGTTCTCGAACAGACCATCGGTGCCTCGCCCCTGCTGGCTCCGCTGGAACTGCTGGCGTATGCGGCGGCCTGCACGACGCGGCTGCGGCTGGGGGTCGCGGTCCTGGTGACATCGCTGCACGATCCGTTGCAGCTGGCCTCGTCGATCACGACCGTCGACCGCCTGAGCCACGGCCGGCTCGACATCGGGATCGCGCCCGGTGGCGGTCGCCGCAAATTCGCCGCCTTCGGTGTCGAAAAGGACTCGTATATCAGTTATTTCACCGAGGGCCTGCAGCTTATGAAGGCGGCGTGGTCCGACGAACCGCGGGTGACGTTCCATGGCCGGTTCCGCGACGTCGACGACCTGCCCATCGCGCCCAAGCCGGTGCAGCGGCCGCACCCGCCAATCTGGTTCGGCGGCAACGCACCCGCGGCACTGGCCCGGGCGGTACGGCACGGCGACGCCTTCCTGGGGGCCGGTTCCTCGTCGACGGCCGACTTCGCGAAGGCGGTGGAAGTCGTGCGACGCGAACTCGCCGAACAACAGAAGGACCCGGCGGGCTTCACCATCGGCAAGCGGGTCTACCTGATGATCGACGACGACGCCGACCGGGCCCGCGAACGGGTGCTTGCCGGGCTGCGTCGCATCTACGGGGGCATGCCCGGCATCGATGCGGTGCCGGTGTCAAGAACTCCGGCCGATGTCGTCCGGGGGCTCCGCGAGGTGATGTACGCGGGCGCCCAGATGATCCTGTTCAACCCCGTCGGCGAGAACGTCGCCGAGGACCGCGAGCAGATGGAACGCCTTGCCGCGCAGGTCATTCCGCGGCTGAGTTAGACCGCGCGAGCTGGGGGCACCACCCGCTTGCGGGGGAACGCAAAAGCCCCCGACACGCCAGGCGTGCGGGGGCTTTTGCGTCTGCTCGCGCCATTACAGCTCGGTGGCGCTGCCGCCGGCCGCGGTGATCTTCTCCCGCGCGCTGCCGCTGAACTTGTGCGCAGTCACGTTGACGTTCACCGTCAACTTGCCATCGCCGAGAACCTTGACCAACCCGTTCTTGCGAACCGCGCCTTTGGCCACCAACTCGTCGATGCCGACCGTACCGCCCTCGGGGAACAACCGGCCGATATCGCCGACGTTGACGACCTGGTACTCGGTGCGGAACCGGTTGCGGAAGCCCTTGAGCTTGGGCAGCCGCATGTGGATGGGCATCTGCCCACCCTCGAACGTCGCCGGAACGTTCTTGCGAGCCTTCGTACCCTTGGTGCCGCGGCCCGCGGTCTTGCCCTTGGAACCTTCACCGCGCCCGACTCGGGTGCGCGCGGTCTTCGACCCGGGCGCAGGCCTCAGGTCGTGCAGCTTGATGGTCACTTGGTCTCCTCCACCTCAACCAGGTGGCTCACCACTGAGATCAATCCGCGCGTCTGCGGGTTGTCTTCGCGGATCACCGAGTGGCGAATTTTGCGCAGACCCAGGGTGCGCAGGCTCTCGCGCTGCTTCCAGCGCGCACCGATGGTGCTGCGCACCTGGGTGATCTTCAGCTGGCTCATTGTGCTGTTCCCTCTCGAGCTGCCGCAGCGGCCAGCGCCTCACTTTCGCGGCGGGCCTTGAGCATCCCGGCCGGGGCGACGTCCTCGATGGGCAGCCCGCGCCGGGCCGCCACCTCCTCGGGACGCTGTAGCATCTTCAGGGCCGCGACGGTGGCGTGCACCACGTTGATCGCGTTGTCGCTACCCAGCGACTTGGCCAGGATGTCGTGCACGCCGGCGCATTCCAGCACCGCACGCGCCGCACCACCGGCGATCACACCGGTACCCGGGCTGGCCGGGCGCAACAACACGACGCCGGCGGCGGCCTCGCCCTGTACCGGGTGCGTGATGGTCCCGCGGATCAACGGCACCCGGAAGAAACCCTTGCGGGCCTCCTCGACGCCCTTGGCGATCGCGGCGGGAACCTCTTTGGCCTTGCCGTAGCCGACGCCGACCATGCCATTGCCGTCACCCACGATGACAAGGGCGGTGAAGCTGAATCGCCGACCACCCTTGACCACCTTGGAGACACGGTTGATGGCGACGACCCGCTCCAGGTAATTGCTCTTGTCGCCGTCCCGATCGCGGTCGCGACCGCCACGGCCACCGCCGTCGCGGCGGCCCCGCCCGTCACGCGAGTCGCGGCTGTCACGGCTGTCGGGGCCCTGCCCCCCAGCGGACTGTTCCGCCATTATGCGGTCCTTCCATTCATCAGGCTGATGCTGCTCATCAGAATTGCAATCCGTTCTCGCGGGCAGCGTCGGCCAGTGCCGCTATCCGTCCACCGTAGGTGTAGCCGCCGCGGTCGAAGACCACGGAGTCGACGCCGGCAGCCTTGGCCCGCTCGGCGATCAACTGTCCGACTCGCACACTACGGGCTTTCTTGTCCCCATCCAGACCGCGCACGTCGGCTTCGATCGACGAAGCCGCGGCCACGGTGGTGCCAGTCAGGTCGTTCACCAACTGCACGTGGATGTGCCGCGAAGACCGGTTGACCACCAGCCGCGGACGCTCCGCGGTGCCGGAGATCTTCTTACGCAGCCGTGCGTGCCGGCGCAGCCGCGAGACCCGGCGGGTCGCGGATACGCTCTGCCCCACGGGCTTTTGCGCTTCAGCCTGTGATTGCGCCATGCCTACTTACCTGTCTTTCCGACCTTGCGGCGGATCTGCTCACCCTCGTAGCGCACGCCCTTGCCCTTGTACGGGTCGGGACGGCGCAGACGGCGGATGTTCGCCGAGATTTGGCCGACCTTCTGCTTGTCGATCCCAGTTACCGTGAATTTCGTCGGAGCCTGCACGGCGAACGTGATGCCGTCGGGAGCCTCGATCACCACCGGGTGGCTGTAGCCGAGGGCGAACTCCAGGTTGCTGCCCTTGAGCTGCACGCGGTACCCCACGCCGTAGATCTCCATCTTGGTGGTGTAGCCCTCGGTCACGCCCGTGACAAGGTTGGCCACCAGGGTGCGGGACAGCCCGTGCAGCGAACGGTTGCGCCGCTCGTCGTCCGGACGGGACACCACGATCGCGCCATCGTCGTTGCGCGCCACCGTGATCGGCTCGGCGACCGTCAACTCGAGGGTGCCCTTGGGCCCCTTCACCGAGACGTTCTGCCCGTTGATCACTACGTCGACTCCGGCGGGAACCGGAACCGGTTGCTTACCAATACGCGACATGATTCAAACTCCTCTTACCACGCCCTACCAGACATAAGCGAGGACTTCGCCGCCCACGCCCTGTCTGGCTGCCTGACGGTCGGTGAGCAGACCCGAGGACGTCGAGATGATCGCGACGCCGAGGCCACCCAGCACCCGCGGCAGGTTGGTGGACTTCGCGTACACCCGCAAGCCGGGCTTGGACACCCGCTTTAGACCGGCGATGCTGCGCTCCCGGCTGGGTCCGTATTTGAGCTGGACGACCAGCGACTTGCCGACCCGCGCATCCTCAGTGCGGAAGTCGGTGATGTAGCCCTCGCTCTTGAGGATCTGGGCGATGTTGGCCTTGATCTTGGAGTGGGGCAAGGTCACTTCGTCGTGGTACGCGGAGTTGGCGTTACGCAGCCGTGTCAAGAAGTCTGCGATTGGATCCGTCATGGTCATTGAGCGCTACTCCTCTTCATCGCTGCGCTCTGCATCGTCGATAGCGCGGTCATCGAGCGCCACTCCTCTTCATCGCTGCGGCCCCCTCGCCGCTGCGCTGCTGGGGGCGCCCCCACTGCATCGTCGTCATCGCGGTCATAACAGCGTCTACAACCTTCCTCGCGGTGGTTCCCGGTCGGGCCTACCGTGCTTTAGTCCTGTGGCTCTTACCAGCTGCTCTTCTGCACGCCGGGCAACTCACCCGCATGCGCCATCTCGCGCAGGCAGATCCTGCACAGCCCGAACTTGCGGAACACCGCGCGCGGACGGCCGCACTTGCTGCAGCGTGTGTAGCCGCGCACCGCGAACTTCGGCTTGCGGTTGGCTTTGTTGACCAGTGCCTTCTTCGCCATCTGCTCAGTTCTCCTTGAAGGGAAAGCCGAGGGCCCGCAACAGCGCTCGTCCTTCGTCGTCGGTTGTCGCCGAGGTGACGACGCTGATGTCCATGCCGCGGACCCGGTCGATCTTGTCCACGTCGATCTCGTGGAACACCGACTGCTCGGCGAGCCCGAAGGTGTAGTTGCCGACACCGTCGAACTGTTTGGGAGACAAGCCGCGGAAGTCACGGATACGGGGCAGCGCGATCGAGGTGAGCCGGTCCAGGAACTCCCACATCCGGTCGCCGCGCAGGGTGACCCGGGCGCCGATGGGCATGCCTTCGCGCAATTTGAACTGCGCGATCGACTTGCGCGCCTTGCGGATCTCAGGCCGCTGCCCGGTGATCAATGCGAGGTCGTTGACAGCGCCGTTGATCAACTTGGCGTCGCGGGCGGCCTCCCCGACGCCCATGTTGACCACCACCTTGGTCACCGTGGGGATCTGCATGACGTTGCGGTAGCCGAACTGCTTATTGAGCGAATCCCGGATTTCGTTGCGGTAACGCTCTTTTAGACGCGGCCGGGTCTTCTCTGCAGTAGTCATCAGATGTCCTTGCCGTTGCGCTTGGAGATGCGGACTTTCTTGCCGGTCTCCTCGTCCACGCGGTAGCCGATGCGGGTGGGCTTGCCGTCGGAGTCGACCACCATCACGTTGGAGACGTGGATCGGCGCTTCCTGGGTGACGATGCCACCCGAGCGGGCACCGCGCTGGTTGGTCGAGATCGCGGTGTGCTTCTTGATCCGGTTGACGCCTTCGACCAGCACCCGGTTACGGTCCGGGTAGGCTTGAATCACCTTGCCCTTGGCCCCTTTGTCTTTACCGGCGATGACCAGCACGGTGTCGCCTTTGTGGACCTTCACCTACAACACCTCCGGGGCGAGCGAGATGATCTTCATGAACTTCTTCTCCCGCAGCTCGCGGCCGACCGGCCCGAAAATGCGGGTGCCACGCGGGTCATTGTCGGGCTTGATGATCACCGCGGCGTTCTCGTCGAACTTGATGTAGCTGCCGTCCGGGCGCCTGCGCTCCTTGACGGTGCGCACCACGACCGCCTTGACGACATCGCCTCGCTTGACGTTGCCGCCCGGGATCGCGTCTTTCACAGTGGCGACGATGACATCACCGATGCCGGCGTAGCGTCGCGACGAGCCACCGAGCACGCGGATGCACAAGATTTCCTTGGCGCCGGTGTTGTCGGCGACCTTCAACCGCGATTCCTGCTGAATCACTCGATCTCCTGACCTGGTTGACGTGTGCGCGGCAGGCGAAGACATGCTCAGTGAGCACCTGACGTGCGCGGTCTTTGTTGTCTAAGGGCACGCGGGGCCGGCTTCCACATTCCAGAAGTCAGCCGAGGTCTGCCCAAGGCAACCCCTAGAGTCTAGGGGACAGCCAGCTCAGTACCAAATTGTTGTCAGTCCCCTTGCCGTTGCCAGGCCACGATGTAGAGGATCAACGCGGTCGCCAGCCCGATCAGCACCCAGATCACCACGGCCTGATCGACCCAAGAGCCGGCAGGCGGGGAACCCGGCAGGATGTTGCGCAGCGGCACCACGGCGAACAACATCGCGGCATACCACGTGGCGAACGGTGGCAGGAACTTCCTGCGGCCGGTCAGCATTTGAATGGCCACGAACAGCGCCAGCGTCGGAAGCGCGACCAGCACCAGGCAGATGCCCAGGTCGAAGACCAGGGGTCCCTTGGCGCGCTTGACGGTGATGATGACGTTGTCCGGACGATTGTGGTCGTGACTATCCCGGCCGACTCGCGTCGCCGAAACGTCCCAGCCTTCGAGCACCCCCGTGACTTCCACCCGGGCCGGCTTGTATTGACGGCCCTCACCCGCACCGACGAGCACATCGGCCTGGATGGTGTCGGTCGTGTACGTGTCGAAGGGCCAATCGCCGGGTTCACCGTGCGCCGGAATGGTGGTGGCCACCTGCGCCGGCGACTTCCCCACCGGATACTGCAGGTCACCCAGGTCGTTCTGCGGGAAGAAGCGCACCGACGTGTCGGTGTTCAGCACGCTCAGTCGGGGATCGATCATCGAATCATCAGGTTTGACAAGCACTTTCACATCGAGTCGGTGCTCGACCGCGTGCAGCTGCTCGATCCGCACCAGGACCACGGTGTTGTCCGTGGTCGTCATGTCAGGCTCGGGCAGCGGCCCCGGCGACGTGGCCAGAAGGTGGTAGCCGAACAGCGACAACAGGTAGACGACGCCGACGCTGACCACGATGGACACATCGAGCACGATGTGACGGCGCCGACCCCTGCGGGGAGCCTGCGGGCTGTGCGCGGGCAGAGCGAAGCTCTCGTCGAGGTCGAACTGTGAACCCGCCTCGCCGGGTCGAGAACCGGCCGGCACGGCCAGGTCCCGGTGAACTGTCACTGCGGCAGATTAGCAACGGATTTGTTTGCTGACAGCTTTTGGTGCCACCTGCTACGCGCCCGTAACATTACGCGCCACGTGCGTTAACACAACGACAATCGCGCCGGTGTCCGGGGCTTGCGTGCCTTGCCCAAGAACGCCTTTGTTGATGTTGATCAGTCGCCTTGACGCACCCAGGCGACGATGTACAGACTCATCGCGGTCACCAGCGCGATCAACACCCACTGCACAATCGCCTGGTCGATCCACGAGCCGGGCGGCGGAGCGCCCGGCAGGATGTTGCGCAACGGGACGATGGCGAAGAGATTCGCGGCGTACCAGGTTGCGAACGGCGGCAGGAACTTCCTTCTGCCCATCGCCATCGGCACAGCCACCAACAGCGCCAGAGTTGGCAGGGTCACCAGCACCAGACAGATGCCCAAGTCGAAGATCAGCGGGCCCTTCGCTCGTTTGAAGGTGATGACCACATTTCCGTTGTCGGTGGCTCGGGAGGTGGGAAGCGCGGCGGGGTCGTGCATGCGGTTGACACTGATGTCCCAGCCGTCCAGCGCTCCGGTCACCTCGACGCGAGCCGGCACCTTTTTGAGGCTGTCACCGGGTCCGACGAACGCGTCGGCCGCGATGGGCTCGGTGCGATAGGAATCGAATGGCCAGTTGCCGGGGTCGCCGTGGGCTTCGACAGTGGTGCTGAGCTGCGCCGGCGCCTTGCCTTTCGGATAGTGCAGGTCGCCCAGGTCGCTGGTTGGATACAGGCGGACGGCGACGTCGGTGCCCAGCACGTCGAAGCGGTTGTCGTAGGACGAAATGCTCGGGTAGACAAGCACATTCACCAGCAGGCGATTTGCGACCGGCTTCAGCTCCTCCAGCCGGAGCTGGACGATCGTGGCGTCGCCGCCGCCTTGGCTCAGGTCCAGCGGCGGCAGCGGCCCCTCGGACCTCTGCAGCAAGTGCACGCCGACCAGCGACAGGACATAGGCGATGACCACGACCGTCAAAATGATGATCCCGATCAGAATGCGCGGCTGCTCGTGCTTCTTCGCCGCGGCCTTCTTCTTCTTTTTGTGCGGCTTGGAAACAGCCGGCTGCGACCTGCCGTCGGCCGCCGGAGGTGCGGCTTCGGTGGTCACCCAACACCTCTGCTGACGACGCGCACAGCCATAACAGCTGGTCGGGACGGCACGAGGTCAGATGCTAGCCAACCCAGAGGGCTTGTGCGCCCCGACCGATTTCGCTTCATGTGCAGTACATCTGGCGGCAACCTTCCTGCTGAGTCCGGTGCGCATCGAGACACTAGACATTCATCCGGCGCGGACATCCCGTTAATCGGATGTTTTCCCGGGGGCAGTTCCCGGCGTCGTAAATGTCAGCATGCGCTCGCACCGTCTGCCGTTCTAGAGGGTCCACCACCATGAAGCACACCCGACCGGTCGCCGTCTTGCTGGCCGCGGCAGCACTGGCACTGACGGCGTGCGGTACCAGCGCGCCGGCGACCCTGCCTTATGTCAGCGGGGCCAAAGTGGACTGCGGCGGTAAACAAACGTTGGTGGCCAGCGGCTCCACCGCACAGGCTTACGCGATGACCCGGTTCATCGGCGCTTACCACAAGGCCTGTAATCAGCAGTCGCTCGATTACAGCGCCATCGGCTCGGGTGCCGGCATCAACGAATTCCTCTCCGGCAAAACAGATTTCGCTGGATCTGACACCCCCTTATCCGGCGAGCAGTACGTCGCGGCCAGACAGCGGTGCGGCGGGGCCGACGCCTGGAACCTGCCAGTGGTGTTCGGCCCGATGGCCATCACCTACAACCTCGCCAACGTGGACACCTTGGTGCTCGACGCGCCCACGCTTGCCAAGATTTTCAATGGCACCATCACCCGCTGGGACGATCCGGCCCTCACCGCACTCAATGCATCCATGCCTGCGGAAGACATTCGCGTCGTTTACCGCAGCGATGCATCAGGCACCACCGACAACTTCCAGTCGTATCTGGACGCCGCGTCCGCCGGGGCCTGGAAGCAGGGCACCGGCAAGGCGTTCAACGGCGGCGTAGGTGTTGGTGCCGTCGGCAACAAGGGCACGGCGGAGATGGTGAAATCCACCGAAGGCGCGATCAGCTACAACGAGTTGTCGTTCGCGCTCGAACAGGGGCTCTACGCCGCCGAGATCAAGACCCCGGCCAGCCGCAGGTCGCTGCGGCCCGTACGGATCGGCACCGACACCGTCGGCAAGACCATCAGCGGCGCCAAGATCGTCGGGACCGGCAACGATCTGGTGCTCGACATCTCGTCGTTCTACAACCCGCCACAACCCGACGTCTACCCGATCGTCTTGGCCACCTATGAGATCGTCTGCTCCAGATACCCCACGCCCGATGTCGCTCTGGCGGTCAAGGCGTTCTTGCAAGCCGCGATCGGCCCGGGCCAAGTCGACCTGAACAAGCTCGGCTACATCCCGCTGCCGTCCGGGTTTCAGGCGAGGGTCTCCGAGGCCGTGGACGCGATCGGTGCGGTGGGCGGCTCGCTGCAGGCGGAATGATCCCCGCTACCGCTCTCAGTCGGACTGTTTTCGGTAGGCCTTGATGAAAAGGGTCATCGCGACGATGAGTGCGATGAGCACCCACAACGTGATGGCCTGATCGATCCACGAACCCTCCGGCGGTTTCCCGGGCAACACATTGCGCAGTGGGACGACCGCGAACAGCATGGCGGCAAACCACGAGACGAAAGGCGGCAGGAACTTTTTCTTCCCTAGAGCCATCGGGATGGAAACCCACAGCGCCAGCGCGGGCAGCGACACAAGAACCATGACAATGCCCAGGTCGAAGAGCAGCGTGCTCTTGGACCTGTGCATGGTGATGATCACATCGTCCGGCCGGGCAGAAGTCTGAGTGGATTCACCGACCCGGCGAACGGTGGCGTCCCAACCTCCCACCGATCCGATCACTTCGATCCGCGCGGGCTCTGCGGTGCGGTTCTCGCCGGTCCCGGCGAACACCTCGGCCGAGATTCGGCCGGTGGTATAGGAGTCGAAGGGCCAGTTGGCAGGATCCCCTTCCGCGTCAAGATAGGTGGTTTGCTGCGCAGGCGACTTCCCGACCGGGTACTGCAGGTCCCCCAGGTCGTTCTCCGGATACATCCGGACGGCGAGATCCTGGGTCAACACGTGAAATTTCTTGTCGAACTTCGAATCCTCGGGAATGACAAGCACACTCACCTTGAGCCGATTGTTGATCGTGTCCAGTTCCTCGATCTTCACCTGCACCACGGTGTCATCGGTGGTGCCCAGGTCCGGTTCGGGAAGCCCTTCCGCCGAGGTCGCCAGCAGGCGCATCCCGAGGAGGGAGAGCACGTAGACCATGACCACGGCCAGGATCACGCCGATGTCGATCAGGATCCGTTTGCCCCGCGACGTGGATTTCGGCGGCGGAGATGTCGGAGTCGACGGCGGCGGCGTCGTCGGTGCCGGGGGTGCGGGCGGCGGGGCCTGGTGGCTCATCGAGCGCGGCCTTTCGGTGACAGCACGGAAGAGTAGGAGTTAGGGCGAAACTCGTCACACAGTAACCGGCGATAACGCGCAGGGCGAGAGATCCACGAACTTGTTTCTCAGGGCTCCAAATCCATCACGCAACGAAACCCGATGTGGGTTGTCGCGGTGTCCTGCGATTGCGGCGAGCGGGCGGCCGGCCGGTAGCGGTGGCAGTACTCCGGCGCGCACAGGTGCGATCCGCCCTTCAGGGTCTGGCTGACCGTCGGATCGGCGGGGCCGGTCGGCGCGCAGCACGCCTTGGGCGGCTGGGTGATCCGGTGGTGTGTGCTGAACACGGTCGTGGTCCACTCCCAGACGTTGCCGATCAAGTCGACCAGACCGAACCCGTTGGCCGGGAATGCCCCCACCGGCGAGGTGCCGATCCAGCCTTGTGCTCCGTCGTTGCGATACGGGAACCTGCCCTGCCAGGTGTTGGCCATCAGCCGGCCGCCCGGTTTCTCTTCGTCCCCCCACGAGTAGGTCCCCGTCGCTCCGGCACGGGCCGCGTACTCCCATTCGGCCTCGGTCGGCAGGCGCCGCCCGGCCCACCGCGCATAGGCCGCGGCATCGGGATAGGCCACCTGCACGACGGGATGGTCGGACCGGTCGTTGACGTCACTGCCTGCCCCGAACGGCCGGCGCCAGCACGCGTCCGGCGCCCAGTCCCACCACTGCCGCCAGTCCCGTAGATCGACCGGACCCGCCGTCGGCCGGAACACCATCGCCCCCGGCACCAGGTCCGCGGGGTGGGCGCCGGGATACAGCGCCGGGTCCAGCGGCTGCTCGGCAACCGTCACATAGCCAGTGGCGGCTACGAATTCGGCGAATTGCGCGTTGGTCACCGGGTGACGCTCGACCGCGAAGGCCGCCACGGTCGCAGTGTGAATCGGCGCTTCTTCGGGATAGAAGCTCGTCGACCCCATCCGGAAGGATCCGCCCGGAAGTTCGACCAGCTCCGTCAACACGACTTCAGGGTATGACGACGGCGAAATCCTGCGTCAACGCGGACCTCGCCTCCTTGAATCCGGTCGTGCCGGAACGCGCCTGCAGGTGGATGGTGACCAGGTACTGCTTGCTATTGGTCCATATGTGGGTGACCCGGTCGGCAAAATCAATCGCACCGGATGGTCCCTGCAGGGTGCCGGTGAGTTGCTGGCTGCTGTAGCCGCAGAACGGTGATCCGGTCACCGAGAACTTCAGCCGTGGCAAAGTGCCGCCGACCGTGGCCGTGTGGCGCAGGAACGCGCTTTCGGGCGTCAGGTCGGTCGCGGTGATGGTCACCGCCGCCGACAGGGTGTCGGGACCGGTCGAGGTCAGCGCCGTGTCACCGGTACCCGGCGCCGATGTCCAGCCGTGCGGCACCGTGACGGTGATCCGCGGGGCATCCGGGTCGGAGACGGTGGCCGGAGTCGGGTCGCCGTCGCCGACGGGGGCGACCACACAGGTCGCTGCGTTCGGGGCGATGCGGTCGGCGTGCGTGGGTGCGATGCCGGGTACCGGCTCGGCGGGATCCGGATGCGGCTGCGGCGCGCCGGAACGTCCGGTATGCGTTTCGCAGCCGGTGAGAGCGCCCAGCAGGCAGGCCAGGGCCACCAGCCGTTTCGCGGACATCTCAGTCGCGCGAAAAGGCAAGCGCGAGATCCTTTTCCACGTCTTCATAGGGCCGGCCCGACAGGTCGATGGTGACCTGGGCGACGGTGGCGCCGGTGAGCGCGAAGGGTGCCTTGTACTTGCTCGACACCGCCGAGCCGCCGTTGCGGCCCACCGTGATGCCGGCACCGGCCAGCCCGAACGTTCCGGGGTGGGTGACGACGTCGGGAAGCGTGCCGACGGGGTGTTCGTCGAAGTACAGTGTCACGTTGCCGATCGGCGTATGGCTGTTCGCGACGGTCCCGGTGCGTTCGTAGCGAACCCCGAACAGGTGCCGGCCCAACGGGATCGGGCCGTTGGACTGGATCTGCTGGTGGCGTTCACCGAGGAAGTTGTACACGTATTGCAGACGGCCGTCCTGGATGAACAGCACGTGCCCGCCGTGCGCTCCACCCTGCTTGTAGAGCACCCCTTCGGCGCCGGTGGTGTCCACGGACACGTCGGCCAGCACGCCGAAGGACCGGCCACGGATCTCCGCGGCGGCGCCGATGCCGACGTCGGCGCAGTCCGGGTAGTAGATGTAGCTATCCCGGTCAGTCACCAGGTAGGGCCGGGACCGAGACATGGTTTCGAAGATGTTCAGGTCCGACAGCGGCAGCCCGTTGTACTTCTCGGCCTCCGAGTACCACAACGCTTTGAGCTCCTCGAGCTTGTCCGGTTGATCGGCGGCCAGGTCGTGGCACTGGCTGCGGTCGGCTTCGATGTGGAACAGCTCCCATCGGTCGGCGTCGAAGTGCGACCATCCGGCGGGCGTGGCAGCGTGGACGGTGTTGGCGAACCATCCCTGATGCCAGATCCCGCGGGTGCCCAGCATCGTATAGAACTGGGTCGTCTTTCCGGTGTCAGCGCCTTGATCCTCAAGAGCGGCCTTGAAACTCACTCCATCGAGCGGCTTCTGCGGGATGCCCTTGACGGTATCCGGTGGCGTCATGCCCAGCAGGTCATAGACGGTTGGGGTGATGTCGCTGACATTGACGTAGTTGTCCCGGATCTCGCCATGCGCGGCAATACCGTTGGGCCAGGAGATGATTGCCGTGTCGGCGATCCCACCTTCGTGTGAGGCGTAGCGCTTGAACAGCTTGTAGGGCGTGTTGAAGGCCATTGCCCACCCGATCGGGTAGTGGTTGTAGGTCTGCGGTCCCCCGAGCTGATCGAAGAGCTTCATGCTCTCCTCGACGGTGTCGATGTAGCCGTTGAAGAACTTGCCCTCGTTGACCGACCCGTTCGGTCCGCCTTCCCCGCTGGCACCGTTGTCGGAGATCACCACGATGATGGTGTTGTCCAGCTGGCCGGACTCTTCCAGGTAGTCCAGGATCCGGCCGATCTGGGCATCGGTGTAGCTCAGGAAGCCGGCGAACACCTCGGCCATCCGGCTGAACAGCTTCTTCTCCTCGGCGTTGAGCGAATCCCAGGGCCGGACCGTGTCCTGCAGCGGCCACGGCTCGCCGCTGGGTCCCTTGACGTCAAGATAGGGGTTGACTGGCGACAACTCGGTGTCCGGGGGAACGATGCCCATCGCCTTCTGTTTCTCCAGCGCGATCTCGCGGTACTTCTCATAGCCCATGTCGAACACGCCGTCGTACTTGTCGGCCCATTCTTTGAAGACGTGATGCGGAGCGTGACCCGCGCCGGGGCAGACATAGCTGAACCACGGTTTGTCGGGCGCGATCACCTTGGCGTCGCGGATGAACTGAATTGTCTTGTCGGCGATGTCTTTCGACAGGTGGTAGCCGTCCTCCGGCGTGGCAGGCGGACTCACCGGGTGGTTGTCGTACATCAGGTCCGGGTACCACTGGTCGGTTTCTCCGCCCATGAAACCGTAGAAGCGTTCGAAGCCGCGCGAGGTCGGCCAATGCCGCTTGGTGGCGGCCATGCTGGACTCCTCCAGCGGCGTCAGGTGCCACTTGCCCACGCAGTAGGTGTTGTAACCGCGCTCGTTGAGCACCTCGGAGAGCAACGCGGTGTCGGCCGGGATGCGCCCGTTGCAGTTGGGGAAGCCGTCGGTGAACTCTTCGATGGTGGCCATGCCGACGGTGGTGGCGTTGCGACCGGTCAGCAGTGACGCCCGGGTCGGCGAGCACAGCGCGGTGGTGTGGAACTGCGACAGGCGCACACCGCGCTCGGCGATCCGCGTCATGGCGGGCATCTCGACCAGCCCCCCGAAGCAGTCCCAGGTCGCGACGCCGGTGTCGTCCCAGACCAGGTAGAGAATGTTCGGCGCGTTCTCCGGAGCGGTCGGTGCCGCGTACGGCCCCCAGTCCGGTTCCGAATCACGAATGTCCAATTCGATCTTGCCGTTGAATTCGCCCGACCCCGACTGCCCCGTCATAAGCCGCCAGCCTCTTCTCCTGAGTAGACCACCCGAACGCCCGTGGACATTACACGCGTCAGGTAGAAAACAGCTGAGATTCGGTCAGACCGGTCGGCTCAGCGCATCTGAACCACCAAGCTGCGCAAACCATTGCGGCGGTTGCTTCCGACCCATTGCGTCGGCCCCGCCACCTCGACGCTGCTGAACCTCGGCAGCAGTTCCTCGAAGAACACCCGCAACTCCAACCGGGCCAGGGTCGCACCCAGGCAATAGTGCACGCCATGTCCGAAAGCCAGGTGCGGATTGGGCTTTCGGGTGATGTCGAACTCATCGGCCCGATCGAACACGCTGGCGTCACGGTTGGCAGAACCCTCCCACACCAGCACCTTTTGGCCCGCCTCGACCAGGTTGCCGCCCAAAATGACATCGCGGGTAGCAGTCCGCCGCTTGGACGGCGACGGCGTGGTCCAACGCACGAACTCCTCGATCGCCGTCGGCAACAGGTCCATGTCGCGGCGTAACTGCTGCCATTGGCGGGGACGTTCGGCAAGGGCGAGCAGGCCGACGGAGGTGACGCTGCGGGTGGTGTCACTGCCGGCACTGAACAGCTGATGGAAGAACAGGTACACCTCGTCATCCGAGAGGAACGGCACACCGCCGACGGTCGCATTGGCCACGATCGACAACATGTCGTCAGCGGGTTCGGCACGCTTTCGGGCGATTAGCTCGCGGCCGTAGTCACCCCGCCGAGAATCGGAGTTCTTCCCGTAGATCCTTGCTGCGTAGTCTGTTTGGGATCCTCGGAATTCCAGCACCGTCTCCAGCTCGGCCAGCAGCCAGTGCCGGTCGGACTCGGGCACCCCGAGCAGAATGCAGATCATCTGCAACGGCAGCTCTGGGGCGATGTCTGCCGCGAAGTCGAACGGGACACCGGGCTCGATGTGGTCGATCAACCGACGCGCGCGGCGGCGCAGGTCATCCTCGACGCGGCCGATCATCCGCGGTCCAAGCCCCGAGCTGACCAACCGGCGGATATCAGAGTGCCGGGGATCGTCCATCATATTGATCAGCCCGGTCACCGGCATGTCCTGCAGCAAGGTGCCGCCGAACGGTCGCCGGCCGCCGGTCTGCGACGAAAAGGTCACCGCATCACGCAGCACGGCAACGGTTTCGGCGTAAGTGGCCACCGACCAGAAGCCCTCACCATCGGGGGTGTGCTCGGAGGGCTCGTGCCAGAACACCGGCACGCGATGACGATGGGTCTCGAATACGTCGTTGGGGAAACCGTTGGCGAAGTTGCCCGGATCAGTCAGATCGACACCGAGTGGATTCGTCACCGGGCGGGTTCTCATGCGTTCCATTGGGGCAGTCGATCTTCCGGTGGGAGGCGCCGGCGCTGCTGCGTCCCTACTGGCGCGCTGGACGCTGGCTCGGACTCGTGGTGGCGTGATGGCGGTCGTGACGGTCACGATCCAACAGCGACCGTATGACCGATGGATTTCCTCTTGAGTAACTGACCCTGACGCCACCCGATCGTTGCATGCAAGGTGACGTCAGGCCAGTGGTCTGACGGGCGCTTATTCGGCGGTGTCGCCGGCGATGTAAATCGGTGCCGAGTATGCGAATTCGTGATCGCAGAACAGCATTTCATAAGACATGTCTTCGTCCTCTTTTCGCGGAGTTGTATCGATCGATATGAAACTAACAGCGGTGACCAGGTGGGCGGTATCCACCGACCGGCCCGAATGGGGTGATATCTGCTATCCCCCCGTTGGTGGACAAGCGAGGTTTCAGGAGATGAAAAACTGCCGGCCGGGTGATTGGTTCACCCGGCCGGCAGTCATCGAAATGCTCTTTCTTACTTGGCCTTTACTTCGCCTTCTCCAAGATCTCGACGAGGCGCCAGCGCTTGGTCGCCGAGAGCGGGCGCGTCTCCATCAGCGACACCCGGTCGCCGATGCCGGCGATGCTGTTCTCGTCGTGCGCCTTGACCTTCTTGGTGGTCCGGATGATCTTGCCGTACAACGGGTGCCGGACGCGATCTTCCAACTCGACGACGATGGTCTTCTGCATCTTGTCGCTCACCACGTAGCCGATGCGGGTCTTGCGACGACCGCGGGGCTTGGGCGTGGCCGGAGTGTGCTTGGGGCCCTTCTCCTTCGCGGGAGCCTCCTTGGGCGCGGCCGCCTTCGGGGCTGCTTTCTTAGCCTCTGCCATCACGATTCCTTACCGTCGGGCCCGCTGGCCAGACCCAGTTCTCGTTCACGCAGCACCGTGTAGACGCGCGCGATTTCCTGACGCACCGTGCGGAGCCGGCGGTTGTTGCTGAGCTGGCCGGTCGCCATCTGGAAGCGCAGGTTGAACAGCTCTTCCTTGGACTCGCGGACCCGCTCCTGCAACTCCTCGTCGGTGAGCTCGCGCAGTTCGCCTGGGGAAATTCCCACAGCCATCAGAACTGCTCCTCTCGGGTAACGATGCGTGCCTTGATCGGCAGCTTGTGAATCGCTCGGGTTAGCGCCGCCCGCGCGATCTGCTCGTTCGGGTAGCTCAACTCGAACAGCACCCGTCCTGGCTTGACGTTTACCACCCACCACTCCGGCGAACCCTTACCCGAACCCATCCGGGTTTCGGCGGGCTTCTTGGTCAGCGGACGGTCCGGGAAGATGTTGATCCACACCTTGCCGCCACGCTTGATGTGCCGGTTGATGGCGATACGAGCGGATTCGATCTGCCGGTTGGTCACATAGGCGTGTTCCAGTGCCTGGATGCCGTAGTCGCCGAAATTCACCGCGGTGCCACCACTGGCGATGCCGCGCTGGCGGGGGTGGTGTTGCTTGCGGTGTTTAACCTTGCGGGGAATCAACATGATTCAGCTCTCCGTGCTCTGCGCTTCAACTGCCGGCGCGCTGGCTTCGGGGGCGGCGGCGGCTTCTTCGCTACCTGCGGCGCGACCGGCGTCAGTGCCGGTCGCCGTGGTGCCCGAGGCGCCGCTGCGACGCGGACGGGTGCCCGACGGCCGCTCGCGACGCGGGCGGTCGGCGCCGGCCGGTGCGGCGGCGGCCAGCTCCCGCTTGCCGCCGACGATGTCGCCCTTGTAAATCCAGACCTTCACGCCGATCCGGCCGAAGGTCGTCTTGGCCTCGTACAGGCCGTAGTCGATGTCCGCCCGCAGGGTGTGCAGCGGGACACGGCCCTCGCGGTAGAACTCCGAGCGGCTCATCTCGGCGCCGCCGAGACGGCCCGAGCATTGCACGCGGATGCCCTTGACGTTGGGCTGGCGCATGGCCGACTGGATGGCCTTGCGCATCGCCCGACGGAACGCCACGCGGTTGCTCAGCTGCTCGGCAACGCCCTGGGCCACCAATTGTGCTTGGGACTCCGGGTTTTTCACCTCGAGGATGTTGAGCTGGACCTGCTTCTTGGTCAGCTTCTCCAGGTCGGCGCGGATACGATCGGCCTCGGTGCCGCGACGGCCGATGACGATGCCCGGCCGGGCGGTGTGGATGTCGACCCGAACCCGGTCACGGGTCCGCTCGATCTCCACGTCGGCGATACCGGCCCGCTCCAGACCGCTGGACAGCAGCCGGCGGATCGCCACGTCCTCCTTGACGTACTCGGAGTACTGCTTGTCGGCATACCAGCGTGACTTCCAGTCGGTCGTGATGCCCAGCCGGAAGCCGTGCGGATTGATCTTCTGGCCCACTAGTCTGAGCCTCCCTTCGCTTCAGAAGCCTCAGAAGTCTTGGCGGGCGCCTTCTTGGCGGGCGCTTTCGTCGCCGCTTTCTTCGCGGGTGCTTTGGTCGCCGAACTGGCAGGGGCTTTCTTGGCGGGTGCCTTGGCGGCGGCCTTGCTTCCCTCGGCCCGACGGGTCCGCGACGACTTCGAGGACCGCTCGTCCTTGCTGGGCCGGCTCTCCACGATCACCGTGATGTGGCTGGTGCGCCGCCGGATCCGGAATGCACGCCCCTGTGCGCGCGGACGGATGCGCTTGGCGGTCGGGCCCTCATCGGCGTACACCGTGGCCACCACCAGAGTGGTGGGGTCCAATCCGTTGTTGTTCTGAGCGTTCGCCGCTGCACTGGCGATCACCTTGGCCACCGGCTCGCTGGCCGCTTGCGGCGCCCAGCGCAAGATGTCGAGGGCGTCGGCCACCGACCGGCCACGCACCAGGTCGATGACCCGGCGCGCCTTGGTGGGCGACACCCGCACGAACCGCGCCACCGCGGTCGCCGACGGATATTCAGTGGTGATGGTACTCATCTCTGGCCTCTGCTCTTTAAGCTCTTCGCGCGAGCGCTCATCGCCGCTTAGACTTCCGGTCGTCCTTGATGTGTCCCTTGAAGGTGCGGGTGGGCGCGAACTCCCCCAGCTTGTGACCCACCATCGATTCCGTGACGAACACCGGGACGTGCTTGCGGCCGTCGTGCACCGCAAACGTGTGACCGATGAAGTCCGGGATGATGGTCGACCGTCGCGACCAGGTCTTGATGACCTGCTTGGTGTTCTTCTCGTTCTGCACGTCGACCTTCTTGAGCAGATGGTCGTCGACGAACGGGCCCTTCTTCAGGCTGCGTGGCATAGTTCGCTACTCCCTGTCCTCATGCATTGCCCAGTTCCTTCTCATCGCGCTGCGCGCTCTGCGTCGTCACTGGGCTAGCGCCCGTGCTTCTTGCCGGTGCGACGGCGTCGGACGATGAGCTTGTTACTGGCTTTGTTCGGGTTACGGGTACGGCCCTCGGGCTTGCCCCAGGGGCTGACGGGGTGCCGGCCACCGGAGGTCTTACCCTCACCACCGCCGTGCGGGTGGTCGACCGGGTTCATCACGACACCACGCACGGAGGGGCGCTTGCCTTTCCACCGCATACGACCGGCCTTACCCCAGTTGATGTTCGCCTGCTCGGCGTTGCCCACCTCACCGACCGTCGCGCGGCAGCGGACGTCGACGCGGCGGATCTCACCGCTGGGCATGCGCAACGAGGCGTAGGTGGATTCCTTGCCGAGCAACTGGATGCTCGAGCCGGCCGAGCGCGCCAGTTTGGCACCGCCACCTGGCCGCAACTCCACGGCGTGCACCAGGGTGCCGGCCGGGATGTTGCGCAACGGCAGGTTGTTGCCGGGCTTGATGTCGGCGTTGGCACCCGACTCGACGATGTCACCCTGCGAGAGTCCGTTCGGCGCAATGATGTAGCGCTTCTCACCGTCAAGAAAATGGAGGAGTGCAATCCTCGCGGTGCGGTTCGGGTCGTACTCGATGTGCGCGACCTTGGCGTTGACGCCGTCCTTATCGTTGCGGCGGAAGTCGATCACCCGGTAGGCGCGCTTGTGGCCACCGCCCTGGTGACGGGTGGTGATCCGGCCGTGCGCGTTACGCCCACCCTTGCTGTGCAGCGGGCGCACCAGGGACTTCTCCGGCGTCGATCGGGTGATCTCGGAGAAATCCGACACGCTGGCGCCACGACGACCCGGTGTCGTCGGCTTGTACTTACGAATTGCCATGTCTGATCAGGTCTTTCTCTCGCGCTCGCCGGGCTTAGGCACTATTGCCCGGCTCCTCCTCATCGCTTCTCTCTGCATCGTCGCCGGGCTAGGCCGGGGCTCCGAACAAGTCGATCGGCTTGCTGCCCGGTGCCAGGGTGACGATGGCGCGCTTGGTGCTCTTGCGCGTCCCGTAACCGGACCGGGTGCGCTTGCGCTTGCCCTGCCGATTCGCGGTGTTCACCGACGCGACCTTGACGGCGAAGATCTTCTCGATGGCGATCTTGATCTGCGTCTTGTTCGAGTCGGGGTGCACCACGAAGGTGTACACGTTGTCGTCAAGCAGCCCGTAGGACTTCTCGGAGATGACCGGCGCCAGGATGATGTCGCGGGGGTCAGCGATGGTTGCCATCAGGCCGAAACCTCCTCGGAAGACGCTGCGTTGGCGGTGTTGGCTGTGATGTAGGCGTTCAACGCCTCGACGCTGAACACCACATCGTCGGCACGCAGCACGTCGTAGGTGTTCAGCTGGTCCGGCGGCAGGATGTGCACACCCGGGAGGTTGCGCACGCTCTTCACGCCGGCCTCGTCGCTGCGGCCGACGACCACCAGCACCTGCTTGCGCTCGGTCAGCGTGGCCAGAAACGCCGCGGCGCTTTTTGTGGAAGGAGTTTGGCCGGGGACTATTTCGGTGACCGCGTGGATACGACCGTTACGCGCCCGGTCCGACAGCGCCCCGCGCAAGGCGGCGGCGATCATCTTCTTGGGCGTGCGCTGGCTGTAGTCGCGCGGCTTGGGGCCGTGCACCACGCCACCACCGGTGTACTGCGGAGCCCGCGTCGAGCCCTGGCGGGCGCGGCCGGTCCCCTTCTGCCGGTAGGGCTTACGGCCGCCACCACTGACCTCACCGCGGGTCTTCGTCGAGTGCGTACCCTGACGTGCCGCGGCGCGTTGGGCCGTAACAACCTGGTGCATCAGGGCGATGTTGGCCGGTGCGTCGAACAACTCGGCAGGCAGCTCGATGGAGCCGTCAACCTTGCCGGCCGGCGTCTTGACGTCAATCTTGAGAGCCATTACTTCTCACCTCGCTTGATCGCGCTGCGGACCACGACGAGTCCACCGGTGCGGCCGGGAACCGCACCCTTGATCAACAGCACGCCGTTCTCGGCGTCGACCTTGTGCACCACCAGGTTCTGCACCGTCACCCGGTCATTGCCCATCCGACCGGCCATCCGGGTGCCCTTGAACACCCTTGCCGGGGTGGCACACCCGCCGATGGAACCAGGGCGGCGGTGCACCGCCTGGGCGCCGTGGCTGGCGCCCTGACCGCGGAAGCCGTGCCGCTTCATGGTGCCGGCGAAACCCTTGCCCTTGGAGGTCCCGGTGACGTCGACGTAGGCGCCGTCGGCGAAGATCTCCGCCGTCAGCTCCTGACCGACTTCGTATTCGGCCGCGGCCTCAGCGTCGTCGAGCCGCAACTCGGCCAAATGCCGGCGCGGGTTGACACCCGCGGCCGCGTACTGACCGGTCACCGGCTTGTTGACCTTGCGTGGACTGATTTCGCCGTATGCCAATTGCACGGCGCTGTATCCGTCACGCTCCGGGGTCCGCACGCGGGTCACCACGTTCGGTCCCGCCTTGACCACAGTCACCGGCACGACTCTGTTGTTCTCGTCGAATACCTGCGTCATGCCTAGCTTGGTACCCAGCAGGCCCCGCCGCCCGGCGGAATTGCCCTGTCTCGCCATCGTTTCCGATCTCCTACTGGATGTTGACGTCGACACTGGCCGGAAGATCGATGCGCATCAATGCGTCAACCGTCTTCGGCGTGGGGTCGAGGATGTCGATCAGCCGCTTGTGTGTGCGCATCTCGAAGTGCTCCCGCGAGTCCTTGTACTTATGCGGAGAGCGGATGACGCAGTACACGTTCTTTTCCGTCGGCAGCGGCACCGGTCCCACGACGCTGGCTCCTGTACGCACAACGGTCTCGACGATCTTGCGCGCCGACGCGTCAATAGCCTCATGGTCGTAGGCCTTGAGCCTGATGCGGATCTTCTGTCCCGCCACGCTTCCTACCTCTTCTCCCACACTGTCAGCCCGTGATCGGACTTCGAGCCCTTAATCGAACGTCGGGCCCTGTATCGGGCCCGGTGCCCCCGGCGCGCGGATCGACCGCCCTGACGAGGGCCGATCCAGCGTCGCGCCGGATACTGCGCCGCTGTTTACCTGTCGTGGTTCAACCGCTCCCCGCGCTCGGGTGTGTCACCCGCACGCAGCCTTGTAGGCGGCCGAAATAGTCGCGCTCCAAGGTGGGGACCGGACGCGCCCATGGGTGGGCGCTGGTCGTATGCCCGGCCAGGGATGAACCTGGCGCAGGGCAACCTGAACAGTATGCCCCAGATCACCGCTTCGGCCAAATCCCTGGTCGTAAACCGACGGGCTACCGACCGGCAGCTCCTGGTCCATCCCGGCCGGTCCGCGGCCGCCGCTGCCAGCGCCGCTGACAGGACCTTTCATATGCTCCTCGCAGGCACGGTCGCCGCGCTCAGGCTCCGCTGTCACGATCGGGCCGGACCAGGGGGAAGCTGACCCCGTGTTCCTGCACGCGATGCATGCGTCGACCATCACGATGGCAGTCATCGTCGCGGTGGCCGCGCTGCTGATCGGATTCTGGGCGCCCGGGCGAGGCGAGCGCCAGTTGCGGCCGGCCCGCCGCCTCCGCACTGGCCGCACACGCACCCGCTCGCGTTCACCGAAAACGCCATAAGCTTCCCTCAGCCGGGCTACCATTCGATGAGGGGAAAGGTTCGTAACCGGGCTGCGGACGCGATCCATGTTTGGCTGGGGGCCGCATGTCGTACGTTATCGCTGCGCCGGAGTACCTGGCGGCGGCAGCAACGGATCTGGCGAACATCGGTTCCGCGATCAGCGACGCCAATGCCGCGGCCGCGCTCCCGACGGCCGGGGCACTGCTTCCCGCCGGTGCCGACGAGGTGTCCGCGGAGATCGCGGCGCTGTTCGGTGCGCACGCCCGGGCATTCCAGGCGCTCAGCGCCCAGGCGGCGGCATTTCACGATCAGTTCACGCAGCTGATGAATCTCGGCTCTCAGCAGTACGCCCTCAGTGAAGCGGCGAACGTGTCCAACATCCAGACCGGTCTGGTCAATATGCCGCAGCAGACGCTCGACGGCCGAACCCTGAGCGAGGGCACGTACGCAGCGTCCGCGACAGCCGCAACGGCGGCGGCGCAAACCGTGGCCGTCAGTTCTTCGCCCGCGGCTGGACCCGTGGGCTCAGCGGTGACGCCGGCAGTGGCGCCGATGGGATCGGTGCGGGCAACACTGGCGTCGGGCTCGGTGGGGTCGGCGACCCGTAAACCGATTCCGTCGCCGGCGGCCGGCGCCGCAGAGCAGGTCGCAGTCACCGAGACGGCAACGGTATCGGCGTTGCCGGCGCCACTTGCGGCGCGGGCCGTCCCGGCGGCGGTGGCCGGCGCTCCGACGGCGCGGGTTGCAGCTGCCGGCGAATCCGCGCCGGCGTCGGGCTGAGCGGCGGCTTACTGCACGAACTCGGCGGCCCGGTGGCCGATCATCACGATGGTGGCATGCGGTCCGCGGCTCGGTACCACCGGAAGGATGGATCCGTCTATCACCCAGAGGTTTTCGATGCCCAGGACACGGCATCTGTTGTCCACAACCGCGTTCGGGTCGCCATCTACGCCGATCGGGGCGCTGCCGCACAGGTGCTGCGACGTTGACCACGCTGCCGGACCTGTTGGAGCGCCGCAGATTTCGCGAGCCAACTGGCTGCCGTCCTGCAGAGCGGCGACATCGGTCGGCTCACTGTCATAGCGGTGCTCGATGCGAAGAGGTACGTCGGGATCCGCCGAGACCAAGGTGATGCGGCCACGAGACTGTGGTCGCATCAGCGCAACACCGATGTGCGGCCAATCACCATGTCCGGCAGTACCATCACCCGTCATCGCAACGAAACCCCCTGTATACGGCCGAATTTCAATACCGTCGACAGTACTGAGCACTACTTCCAACACCGGGCGGTCCGTCGCAACATCCCAATCTGCCGGCATCACCCATTCTGGGTGATCGCTGCATCGCTTGCCGACCGGCAGCGCCGCAACGACTTTCACACCAACGGCATGTAGCGTCGCCGGTTCGCCCACGCCAGAGAGCATCAACAGGTGAGACGAGCGTATAGCCCCGCAGCACAGTACGATCCGATCCGCTGTGAGCGTCTTCGGGCCGTCCGGTCCTACCACCTCCACACCTACCGCGATGGCGCCGGCGAAACGCAGCCGCACCGCCCGGGTCCGCTCCAGCACCGTCAGATTGCGCCGCGCCAGCGCGGGAAGCAGGAAGGCGGCGCCGGCGCCGGTGCGGACGCCGTCGACGATGTTCAGCGGCACCGCGCCCACCCCGGCGGGTAGTTCAGGGCCGACATCGTTGAGGTCGGGGATCCAGCGAAACCCGGCTTGCTCGCAGGCGCCGACGAAGGTTTCGGTGACGCCGGTGCGCTCCGGGGTGCGACGCACCGGGATCGGACCGGTGCCGCCGTGTGCGGGGGTGGCGAAGTCGAGGTCGGTCTCGATGGCCCGGAAGTGGTCGAACACGTCAGTCCACGCCCAGCCCGGAATGGCCAGGCGGTCGAAGTCGCCGGGCAAACCACGGCAGAAGTAGCCGCCGTTGACGGCACCGGAACCGCCGATCGTGGTGCCGCGCACGATGAAAACCTGGCGCGCGGGGTGGTCGGTAAGCGTCGTCAGGTAGCGCTCGGCCAGCGGGCTGCCCGATCCGATGGGCAGGTGCAGCCCGTTGCGGGTCCGGGCCAGCAGGTCGGCGTCGATGAGCCCCGGACCTGCTTCGAGCACCGTCACACTGCGACTGGAATCGGCGGAAAGCCGTTCGGCGACAACCGAACCGGAGCTCCCAGCGCCCACGATCAGCACATCGCTGTGCCAGGCGGCCGCAGACAAGGTGGCTGTTACGTCCGGATCTGCGGCTTGAGAGCACCGATGTTGCGCTCCCGAACCACGCCATACCACAGGCCGATCCCGTAGGCCAGGTCGTCGACGCGCTTGAGCAGCAGGAAGGTCAGCAACCCGATGGGTTCGGCGTCCTCGTCCGCGGCGTCCCTGCGGCGCAACCAGTCCGCTACGCCGTCGACGATCGCCGCAATCAACACGATGTGCCTGCAGTGCCGCGACACAATCGCGGCCAGCAGCGCCACCGGCCAGTAATGCCGGCAGAGGGCCGAGGCCAGTTGCAGCGCAGCCGACCACAGCCCGCGGGTGGCGATCGCGACCACGTCCCACAGCGTGGTCTCGACCGATGTCTCGGCACCACGCAGAACCTTGGCGATGCGCCGTCCCGTCAGCACGGCGATGGCGATGGACGCCAGCTGGGCCAGACCGGTTCCGAGCGACATGAGAATCCAGGCCGTCAGCGCCCAGCCGGAGATCACCACCGGCGCGGTCTTGTCCGGATGCCGCACTGACAAGGGAGCCGCCGAGCCCCCGTAGAACGCCTTGCGCGCGATCCAGTCGCGCAGTTCGGTCCGGTGGTCGTGCGCGACCAGGGCAATGGGTTCGTACCGTAACCGGGCACCCGCCTCGACGAGTCGCCAGCACAGGTCGACGTCTTCGCCGGAATGCATGGTCTCGTCGAATCCGCCCACCTCGCGAAGCGCCGCAGTGCGGCAGACGATTGCGGCACTCGGGACATAGGACACCGTGCTGTGCGGCAGCACCGGCGCTTCCCGCAGACCCAGGTCCAGTGACGAGTGCACCGCTTCGTAGCGGGCGATCACGTTCTCGGTTTGTCCCGGCCCGACGATGCGGGGTGCGACGAGTGCGACCGTCGGGTCACAGAAGTGACCGAGCAAAGCTTCGAGCCAGCCGCGCCGTGGCGCGACGTCGGAATCCAGGAACGCGACGAAGTCCGTGGTACAGGCGGCCAGTCCAGTATTGCGCGCCGACGCCGGGCCCTTGTTGCGGACGTGGTGCAGCACTTCGACGTCGCAGTGCGCGCCGGCGAAATCTTCCATTTCGATCGGGGACGACGACCCGTCATCAACCACGATGACACGCAGTCCGCGTAGTGACGTCACCAGACGCCGGACACCAGTTAAATTGTCCCGCACCGGGATTACGATGGTGACATCCCGATGGGACGGTCCCGTCGCGGGCCGTGGATGGGCGACGGTGGCGTCGAGCAGCGTGCGGGCCAGTTGGGCGCTGACCTCGTCGCGGACCTTCAGGCGGCCGTTGCAGAGCATGTTCTGGGCCGCGGGAGCCAACCGCAGCAGCCGAGTCGGCGATCCTCCGAGTAAGGCTCTACCGTCGCCCAGCACCCGCACGCGACGATCGACCTGCACCGCAAATCCGTCCGGAAGTCGGTCACTGCCCTGCGCACCGCTCGTCCTCGTCGCTGCGTTCTGCATAGTCGCCGGCGGCGTCATGTCAGCATCCCGTCGGGGCCGGGCGCCCACCGGTTGATGCGACGAACGCAGCCGTCCACCATCTCGGCAAAGATCCGCCTCCCCTCGGCGGCGGTGGCCGTGGTGGGGTCCCCCAGCACACCGATTCCACTGACGGCCGCGACCCCGCCGCGTTGCATCGACGGCAGCAACGCGCGCAGCGGCGTGGCATTGCCGGCGAGCATCCGGTCGGTACGCACGACCGCCGGCGCGATGTGCAGTAATACCGAGGTTTCGGTGTGGCCGGCATGGGCGTCACCACCGGCGCAGGCGCACGGGCACCATCCGGCGTCACGACCTTCGGCGCGCAACCGGGCGACCGCGGTCTGCAACGCGGCAACGTTACCGCCGTGGCCGCTCACGAAAACCAGCCGCTGCGCCCAGCAGGTGGCCGATCGGCCGTACTCGATCAACAACATGGTCAACGCCTCGGTGCCGATGGAGATCGTTCCCGAGAAACTCTGGTGTTCGCCGCTTGCACCGTAGGCGATTGGCGGAGCCACCAGCCATTCGAGCCGCTCACCGACGGCACGGGTCACCGCCGTAGCGATCCGGGTATCGGTATCCAGCGGCAGGTGCGGACCGTGTTGTTCGGTAGCGCCGAGCGGAATCACGATTGACGGCGATGCACATACCGAGAGTTGGCTCGACGTCGAATCCCCCAGTTCGCCCAGCACGCGCACTCGCCGATGGTAGGACGAATTCACCTGGCGTGCACCAATTGTTGCCCTATCTATGGAAATTTTTTTTCGCGCTGTTGATCAATGGGCCAAATCCCTGCTCGTGCGCCACGACTGCCCCGCGCGTATCACCGCCCGGGAAAAGGCGATTCCATATAAGACCGGTCTGTGGTAGCTGATCGCGCACGCAGTCCGGATTTCGTAATTCGGCCAAGCGGTGCGCGGAACGGACAGAGCGGTGCGCGATCAGCGCACGCCCAACTCCCGGGTGAACCCGTCGGGAACCAGTATGTCGTGCGCAGACAGATCGTGGATGGACGAATGCCCGAGTCCCATCAGTGCGGAGTCGATACCACCGCGCAGGATGTCGAGCACGTTCTCGACACCGGCTTGGCCGGCCGCCGCGAGCCCCCACAGGTAGGCCCGCCCGATCATCACCGCCCGCGCGCCGAGCGCCACGGCCTTGACGACATCACTCCCTCGCCGGATGCCACCATCGAGCAGGACCTCGACCTGGTCACCGACGGCCTGCGCCACCGCCGGCAGGGCGCGTATCGACGCGGGTGTGCCATCAAGGTTGTTGCCGCCGTGGTTGGACACCGAGACCGCCGAAACACCAGCATCGACTGCCCTTTTGGCGTCATCAACGCGCATCACGCCCTTGAGCATGAACGGTCCGCCCCACAATTGCCGCAGCCAGGCGATGTCCTCCCAGGTCGGCGGCGGGGTCCCCATCCATTCGCCGTACGCGGCGAAGAACGGCGGACCGGGCTCGCCGCGGCGGCCCTGGTTCGGCACCCGCAGGTCCGGCGGCCGCATCGTCTTACCGAACTTCCACAGCCAGCGCGGTTTGGTGATGGCCTCCGGCGACAGCCGCAGGATGTTCTTGAGGTTCATCTCTTCGGGGATCTTGGGGCTCCCCCAGTCGCGGCCGTGCGAGAACGTCCAGTCGGTGGTGACGATCAGCCCAACCGCTCCGGCCGACCGCGCGCGTTCGGCACGCTCGGCGATCGCGTCCCGGCCGCCAAGCCAGTAGATCTGGAAGAAGACCTTGGGATTGACGGCGATGACCTCCTCGATCGGCTTGCTGGCGAACGAGGACAGACCCATCGCCGTGCCCCGGGCCGCCGCGGCGCGCGCCACCGCCACCTCCCCGTCGGGATCCACCGCCTGGACGCCGGTCGGTGAGATGAGCACCGGCATCGAAATATCCTGTCCCATAACCGTGGTCGACAGGTCGCGTTTGGCACTGGCACCGATGACATGCGGAGCGAATCCGAGTTCGCTGAATGCCGCCACATTGTCAGCGACCGTGACGCCTTTTTCGCTGGCCGAGATAAGCGACGAATAGACGGATTTCGGTAGCCGGCGCTTAGCGCGTTGCTGGGCAATCGCTACGGTTTCAAACCATTGGTCTGCCATGTTAGACGGGACTTTCGTTGCAAAGCCGCGACGGTGGTCTGGTGGACAGAGTCAACGGCACGGGTGCGCTGATCCGCTTGCCGCGGGAATGGTCGACGCGCGGCCTCGGCGTGGCACGGTCGCGTTGCAACGCGGGCGCACCGTGGCCCTGCACGCATTCGGGATCCGGGCCGTCCATCGGCAGGCCGGTGAAGAACTTCGCCGCCATGCAACCACCGCGGCAGCTGTCGTAGTGCCCGCAACTGCCGCAGGCTCCGGCCGACTGAGGCTCACGCAGCTCGCCGAACAGTGGCGCGTTCTTCCAGATGCTGTCGAAACCGCCGTCGGTCAAAACATTTCCAGCGAGGAAGCGGTCGTGGATGGCGAACGGGCAGGCGTACACGTCGCCCACCGGGTCGATCAGGCACACCACCCGACCGGCCCCGCACATGTTCAGCCCGGCCAGCGCCCCCGGCGCGCCCAGCGGCGCCAGATGAAAGAAGGAATCGCCGGTCAGCACTCCCTCGCCCTTGGCCACCAGCCAGTCATACAACTGCACCTGCTGGTCGGCCGTGGGGTGCAAATCCTCCCACACGTCGGCGCCGCGCCCCGACGGCCGCAGCCGGGTGATGCGCAGCGTTGCACCGTATCGGCGTGCCAGAGCGGCGAAGTCGTCGAGCTGGTCGACATTGTGCCGGGTCATCACCACCGAGATCTTCGCCCCACCATTCTGGGAGAAACCGGCCGCGGCCAGATTCTCCAATGCCCGCACCGCCATCGCGAACGACCCCGGCCCCCGAACGGCGTCGTTGACTTCGGCGGTGGCGCCGTCCAGCGATATCTGCACGTCCACGTAGTCGCTGGCCGCCAGCCGTGCCGCCACTTCGGGGGTGATGCGCACGCCGTTGGTAGAGAACTTCACCCCGACGTGGTGTCCGGTGGCGTAGTCCACCAGCTCCCAAAAGTCCGGCCGCACAGTGGGTTCGCCACCGCCGATGTTCACGTAGAACACCTGCATGCGTTCGAGTTCGTCGATGATGTCCATGCATTGCAGGGTGGACAGCTCACCCGGGTCGCGTTTGCCCGACGATGACAGGCAGTGCACGCATGCCAGGTTGCAGGCGTACGTCAGCTCCCAGGTCAGGCAGATCGGAGCGTCGAGCCCCTGCTCGAACTGTTCGACGAGTGCGGGGACTCTGGCTGCTGCGGTCATTCGCCCTCCCGGGGTACCAGCATGGTGGAGCGGGCCAGCACACCGAGCGCGTGCAGGTAAGGGCCCTGGTCGTGGTCGTCTACTCCGGCGGCCCGGCAGGCGGAACGCACGTCCGGGTGGTCGGCCAGCGACTGCACCACCGCGAGAATGGTGCGGTTCTTCAGGAACGACAGTTTGCGCGTGCCGAAGTGATACAGCAGCGCGCCAAACGGTTCCGGCCGGATCGACACCTGCGGATGCAGTCGCCAGGCACTGTCCGGGTGCAGCTGCGCGCTATCCCGGGCCGGAGCGGGTGCGGGCACCGTCAGTAGACCCCGCACATGCCGTCGATGGAAACCTCTTCCACCAGAGTCTCGGAGACGAGTTCGGTCTCGGTCTGGTTTTCGTTGTCCATGGCGATTGCCTTTCATCGAAGGGACTCGACAATGATGGGGTGGTGCTGATCACAATCTGACGAACGTGGCCAGAATATGGCATTGAGTGCCGAAATGGAAGGGCGGGTCTGATGCTGCCGGAATCGCGAGTGGGCAGGCGCCGCTCGACAACCCCGCTGCACATCACCGACGTTGCCATCGACCTGTTCGCCGCCCGCGGGTTCGCTGAAGTCAGCGTGGACGACGTCGCTCAGGCCGCCGGCATCGCACGCCGCACCCTGTTCCGCTACTACGCCTCCAAGAACGCGATCCCGTGGGGCGATTTCGACGCCCACCTCCAACAACTGCAGGAATTGCTCGACAACGTCGAGCCGCAGGTGCCCCTGCGCGAAGCACTGCGTAGCGCGTTACTGGCGTTCAACACCTTCGACGAGTGCGAGTCGGTCCGGCACCGGCAACGCATGCGAGTGATCCTGGAAACTGCTGAGCTGCAAGCCTATTCGATGACAATGTACGCGGGGTGGCGAGACGTGATCGCCGGCTTCGTCGCGCGCAGACTTGGTCGCAAGACCAGCGACCTGAGGTCGCAGACCGTCGCTTGGACCATGCTCGGAGTTGCGCTGAGCGCCTACGAACACTGGCTTGCAGACGAGTCGGTCTCGCTCCCGGAGGCGCTGGGGAATGCGTTCGACGTCGTCGGCGCGGGCCTGGACTCACTCGAGTGAGCAACCTCGAGCACCTGCTGCACACGCTGCGGTCGCAGGGACGGTTCTGCGCGCGATCCGGGTCGGCGATATACGGCGAATTGTTCGATCTGGTGGCCGGCGACGTGGAAGCCGGCGGCATCTTCGCAACGATCCTCACCGGCCACGAGGACGCATCCTCGGGCCAGGCGGTGCCGCTGCGGCTGCTCGGCGGCCTGCACCGGATGGTGCTTGACGGCCGGGCACCACAATTGCGTCGTTGGTATCCCAGCACCGGCGGCAGCTGGGACGCCGCCCGCGCCTGGCCCGAGATCCTGCTCGTCGCGGGTGAGCGTGCCGACGAGTTGCGGGCGGCGCTGCTTCTTCCTCCGCAGACCAACGAGGTGGGCCGGTCGGCCGCACTGGTCGGCGGTCTGCTGTACCTCAACCGTTCTCACCTGCCGGTGCGAATTTTCGAGATCGGTTCGAGTGCCGGACTGAATCTGCGGGCCGACCACTACCACTACCGCTACGCCGGCAACCAGTGGGGACCGCGCGATTCGCCGGTGGTGATCGACGACGCGTGGCGCGGCCAACTGCCACCGGGCAACAAACTCGAGATCATCGAACGGCACGGATACGACATCGCGCCGATCGATGTCACTGAGTCCGACGGGGAGCTGACGGTGCTGAGCTACGTGTGGCCCGATCAGCACGCCCGGTTGGACCGGTTGCGTGGCGCCATCGCTGTGGCTCGCCAGGTACCGGCGCGGTTGGAGCGCCGGACGGCGGCGGACGCGGTGGCCGATCTCACCCTCACCGACGGCACGCTGACCGTGCTGTGGCACTCGATCACCTGGCAGTATCTGTCCACTGACGAACGTGCGGCCGTACGAACCGGCATCGACAGGCTGGCTGCGCAGGCCGGCGCGCGGAAACCGTTCGCGCACCTGACCCTGGAGCCGTCGCGGGAGGGTTCGGACGGCACGTTGAAGTTTCTGGTACGCGCCGCGACATGGCCGGGTGGCGAGGAACGCGTGCTTGCCCAGTGCCACGCTCACGGCGCACCGGTGCACTGGCAGTGATGCCGGTGCGGCATTTCTCCGAAGACCCCGTCGGAGTTTCGCGGGCCACAACGACGATAACGATGTGAGCGCCCAACCGCACCACCAGCGCGACGCTGCGCACGCGTTGCTTGCGCTGTACGACGAGGCGCTGCCGGTGGTCTACGGCTACTTCGTTCGCCGTTGCGGCGATCGGGGAACGGCGGAGGATCTGACGTCGGAGACCTTCCTGGCCGGTCTGCAAACGGCGCGGGCCGCGGCGCGTGAAGACAATCCGCCGCCGATTGCGATCCCCTGGTTGATGGGGGTGGCGCGGCATAAACTGGCCGACCACTATCGGCGCCGGCGTGATCCGGTGCCGGTGGCCGACCCACCGGAGCCGATCGATCCGACCGACGACTGGGACGCCGAACTGGACCGGTTGGTCGCCGAGAGCGTGCTGACCAGGTTGAGCGACTCACACCGCGCGGTGCTTGTGCTGCGCTATATGGACGACTGCAGCGTCGGTGAATGCGCCGCACTGCTGGGGCGCACCGTGCACGCCACCGAGGCGCTGCTGGTTCGCGCCAAAAGGGCGTTCCGCAAGGAATATCCGGAAGGAGGCACGTCATGAGTCAGCGCGACCCGCTCGACGTGCTACACACCGGTGACCTTCCGGTGCAACCCGATGCGGGCTTCGCTGCGCTGTTGCGTCAGCGGTTGGAGTCCGCCTTGTCGCTACCCGAAGGAGTTGTTATGAGTGACACGGCCACCACTATTTCCGAATTGCCGCAGGACTCAGCCGTCAGCGCTGCCCCGCGCCCGGCCGCGCTTCCTTACCTGAGTGTGCGCGGCGCACGTGCCGCGATCGACTGGTACGCCGAGGCGTTGGGCGCAGTCCTGGCCGGTGAACCGATAGTGATGGATGACGGTCGAATTGGACATGCCGAAATCGAAATCGGCGGTGGTGTGCTGTATCTGGCCGACGAATTTCCCGAGATGGGGCTCAAAGCACCTATGCCGCAGGCAGTTTCGGTTAGTTTGGTGCTGAACGTCGCCGATACCGATGCAGCGCTGGAGCGGGCCCGCGCGCGCGGCGCAATGGTGCAGCGTGAAATCTATGAAGGCCATGGCTCTCGCAACGCGACAATCATCGACCCGTTCGGCCACCGGTGGATGCTCAGCGGGCCGATGGCCGCCGCGGTCACCGGTATCAGGCAGGGTGACCTCGGCTCCATCTCGCTGCGGGTACCTGACGCCGATCGCGCCGCTGCCTTCTACGCACATGTGCTCGGGTGGACCGTCGATACCGCTTCGCATCGGGTGACGAACACCGAGCTGCCCACCGACATCCGCGCCGGCGCCGAGCCGAGCCTATTGTGCTGCTACGCCGTCATCGACCTTCAGGCCGCGCGCGCGACGATCACCGAGGCCGGCGGTAGCGTGGGCGAAACCCGCCGCACCGAGCACGGCATCACCTTGGACGCCACCGACCCGCAGGGCGCGCCCTTCGCGGTGTTCGAACCGGCAGCGGGCCGGAAACGTCCGGCGCTCAACGGGTCGGGGCCTGGCGAGCTGGCCTACGTGACCTACGAGGTGACCGAATCCGCCGGGTTCCGTGCCTTCTACGGCCGAATGCTGGGCTGGACTTTCGAACCCGGCCGCATCACCGACGGATGGCAGGTGCGCGACGCCCACCCGATGTCCGGTGCCGCGGGCGGGAGCCCGCGTCGCGTCACGGTGCCGATGTGGACCGTCGAGGACATCGACGCTGCGGTGGCCCGGGTGCGCGAAGCCGGCGGCACCGTGTTGGACGAGCCGTCACGACAGCCCTACGGGATGTCAGCGGAATGCACCGACGACCAGGGCTCGCGGTTCTATCTGGGGCAGTTCTAGCCCTCGGTGCCTAACATCTCCGAAATAGGCACGGCGGCGGCAACTTTGGCGCGTACCTTCATCACCTTGCCGGGCAGTCCGCCGCCGACCACGCCGACCAGCGCACCGTCGCGTTCGTAGTAGGCCAGGAACTTGCGGCCGTCGTCTTCGACGATGTGCACGGTGTCCGTGGCTTCGGGCTCGCCCAGGCACTGGATCTTGACGTCGTACTGGTCGCTCCAGAAGTACGGGACGACGACGGCCGATGGCACTTCACTGCCCAGCATGGCCGGCACCACCACCCGGGTCTGGTCGGCCACGTTGCTCCAATGTTCCACGCGCACTTGATGTCCCGAGGCATCGCGCCAGGAGGCGACGTCACCGAGCGCCCAGACGTGCGGGGCGCTGGTGCGCCCGGCCTCGTCGCAGACGACGCCTTTATCGGCTCCGTCGACCTTGATGCCGCTGCCGGCGAGCCAGCCGGTGGCCGGGTGCGAGCCGATGCCGACCACTACCAGGTCGGCTGGCAGTTCCGCGCCGTCGGTGAGCACGACCTCCTCGACGCGACCCACACCGCGGACCTCGGCCACCCCTACGCCGGTGCGCACATCGACGCCCTCGTCGCGATGCAGTCGGGTCACCAGGGCACCGATCTGCTCACCCAGCACCGAGGCCAGCGGCGTCGGCTGCGGCTCCACCAGGACCACGTCCACACCGAGACCGCGCAGGCTGGCCGCCACTTCGCAGCCGATGAAGCCGGCGCCGATCACCACAGCCTTTTTGGCCGACGACGCGTGCGTGCGCAACGCCATGCACTCGTCGAAGGATCGCAGCACCCGGATTCCGTCCAGGTCCGGCAGGCTCGGAATCCGCCGCGGCACCAGCCCGGTGGCAATGACCAGTTCGTCGTAGGCCAGCGTGGTTCCATCAGCCAGCGTCACGGTCTGGCCAGCGGTGTCGATGCCGGTGGCCGCCGCGCCGAGACGCAGGGTGATGTTCTTCTCGTCGTACCATTCGCGTGGCTTGAGGGCGGTGTCATCGATCTCGCTGCGCAGCACCTCCTTGGACAGCGGCGGCCGGTCGTAGGGCAGGTGCACCTCGTCGCTGACGATGGTGATGGGGCCGGCGTACTGCGCACGGCGCAGCTGCTCGGCGGTCCGGGCCGCGGCCAGCCCACCGCCGACGATCACGATTCCGTCTTTGCTCACGTGCAGTTCATAGCACGGTCGACAATTAGTACTTCAATGCGCCCTTGTCCACCGGGATCTGCGTGCCCGACAGGGTGCCCGATCCGTCACCGGCCAGCCATACGACGACATCGGAAACCTCATCAGGGGACATAAACCCCTTGTACTGCATGGGCATTGGCGGGAAGGCATGCACGAACCGGGGGTGCTCGGCGAACACCCGCATCATCGCCTCCGGCTCGATCATCGGGGTGTCGACCGAGTACGGATGGATGGAATTGACCCGGATGCCGTATTCGCCGAGTTCAAGTGCCAGGGTGTTGGTGAGCGCGGTCAATCCGAATTTGCTGGCCGCGTAGTGGCCGTTGCCGGGTGTGGCCCGGAGCCCGCCCGCGGAGCTGACCACCACGATGGCGCCGCCGTTGCCGGCCTCGATCATCGCGGGAATGGTGGCACGCAGGGTACGCCAGGTTCCGGTCAGGTTGACGCCGATGACGGTGTCCCACTGCTCATCGGTGAGTTCCCAGACCCTGCCCCAGCCCAGCACTCCGGCGTTGGCGACCACGATGTCAAGCCGGCCGAACTGTTCGACACCGTCGGCCACCAACTGCCGCACTGCCGCGTCATCGCGTACGTCCACCTGGCGAGCCAGCACCTTGCGACCTTCGGCCTCCACGGCGCGGACGGTCTCGGCGAGATCCCCGGGTGTGGCCGGCGGGTAGGTGAGCGTGTCCGAGACCGGTGCACAGATGTCTGACGCGATGATGTCGGCGCCTTCCCGGGCCAGCCGGATCGCATGGGAACGTCCCTGGGCCCGCGCGGCTCCGGTGATGAACGCGACCCGTCCTTGAAGTGATTGCGCCACCGTTCCCCTTTCGCCGCCTGTCAGGCTAGCAGCGAAACTGAAACGTGTTCTAGTTAGGTCGCCCGATGGCTCGCCGGCACCATGCCGGCGTGCCAGTCGGCGCCAATCAATGCCGGGTCAGATCTCGGCGATGATCTGGGCGCGGCGGCTGGCGTACTCGTCGTCGTTCACCACACCAGTGGCCCGCAGCGAGTCCAACTCCTGCAGCCGGTCGGCGATCGAGGCCTGTTCCGGCGCCGGCCCGGCCTGCTGCTGGCCCGCCCGGCGCACCACCGCGTGCAGTTGATGACGCAGCCCCGGATTCGAGCGCACGTCCACGATGCGGTTGAGCGGGATGTTGTTCGCCTTGAGCAGTTGCAGGATCTCCATCAAAGGGCCCGCCTGGCCGCTGAGGTCGTAGGTCCGGTTGTCTTCCTCGACGGTGAACTGAGCCGGCACTAATCCGTTGACCAAAGCGCTTCGCTCCCAATCGATTCGGTATTCGTTCGTGGTGGGGTCGACCAGGACGACCAGCTTGCGGGCCGTCAGGTTGCCCAGTCGCGTCACACTCGCGATCACCCGGTCCTCACTGTCGAACGGCGCGATACCGGGTCCGGATACGTGCAGGTGCACCTTGACCACCGGTTGCTCATTGATCCGGGTGCCTGTCTCGGTCAGACCGGTGATCTGGGCCAGTGCCAGCACCCCGGTCTGCTCGAGCGCCTCGTTCTTCGCTGCGGTGTTGACGCTCCAGTACGTCAGCGCGATCGCGATCAGCACATCGGCCACGGTGATCAGCAGGCCGACGTAGAACATCCAGGACAGCAGCTGACCGAAACCGAGGGTGAAGTAGACGACCAGAAAGATCGGTCCGACCAGGCCGCCGCATAGCAGCACCAGCAGCTGCATCTTGATGTACCGCGCGAGCATGTGCTCTCTCCTCACTCAGCTCGGGTCGGGCGCCCGAAAGGTGATGTCAGAGTAGCCCTCGGATGGCCGTTACCGATCACAAGTCAGCGTGCCCACCAGACGCAAAGTCCCCCGAAAACCGAGGTTTTCGGGGGACTTTGCGTCTGGTCGCGCAGTAAGCGCTACTTGATGATCTTGGTGACCCGGCCGGCGCCGACGGTGCGGCCACCTTCACGGATCGCGAAGCGCAGACCGTCGTCCATGGCGACAGGCTGGATCAGCTTCACCGAGATGTTGGTGTTGTCACCGGGCATCACCATTTCGGTGCCCTCCGGCAGCGTCACCACACCGGTCACGTCGGTGGTGCGGAAGTAGAACTGCGGACGGTAGTTGTTGAAGAACGGCGTGTGCCGACCACCCTCGTCCTTGGACAGGATGTAGACCTGACCCTCGAACTCGGTGTGCGGGGTGGTGGTGCCGGGCTTGATGACGACCTGGCCGCGCTCGACGTCCTCACGCTTGACACCACGCAGCAGCAGACCGACGTTGTCACCGGCCTGACCCTGGTCGAGCAGCTTGCGGAACATCTCCACACCGGTGACGGTGGTCTTGGTGGTGGTCGGACGGATGCCGACGATCTCGACTTCCTCGTTCACGTTCACCACACCGCGCTCGACACGACCGGTGACGACGGTGCCACGACCGGTGATGGTGAAGACGTCCTCGACAGGCATCAGGAACGGCTTGTCGGTTTCGCGGACCGGGTCCGGGATCGACTCGTCCACCGCGTCCATCAGCTGCTCCACGGACTCGACCCACTTGGCGTCGCCCTCGAGCGCCTTCAGCGCCGAGACCCGAACCACGGGCGCGTCCTCGTCGAAGTCCTGGGCGGCCAGCAGCTCGCGGACCTCCATCTCGACCAGCTCGAGCAGCTCCTCGTCGTCGACGGCGTCGGACTTGTTCAGGGCGACCAGGATGTAGGGCACGCCCACCTGACGGGCGAGCAGCACGTGCTCGCGCGTCTGCGGCATCGGGCCGTCTGTCGCGGCGACCACCAGGATCGCGCCGTCCATCTGGGCGGCACCGGTGATCATGTTCTTGATGTAGTCGGCGTGGCCGGGTGCGTCGACGTGCGCGTAGTGGCGCTTCTCGGTCTGGTACTCCACGTGCGCGATGTTGATCGTGATACCGCGCTGACGCTCCTCCGGCGCGTTGTCGATCTGGTCGAACGCCTTCGACTCGTTCAGGTCGGGGTACTTGTCGTGCAGGACCTTGGTGATAGCCGCGGTCAGGGTGGTCTTGCCGTGGTCAACGTGACCGATGGTCCCGATGTTGACGTGGGGCTTGGTCCGCTGGAACTTCGCCTTCGCCACTTTGTTGTCCTCCTGGACTGTTGGTGCTTAAAAAAGCAGTGTTGATTTCTTCTGGGTTTTTCCGCCGTGGTAACCGAGTCAGCTTACGCGTAGGGCTCAGCTCACTCGTCAGTCGCCTTCGCTGAACCGATTGCTTGCCTCCGGGCTCGTGAGTTGACACTCACTCGCCCGTCGCCTTCGCTTCCGACGATTGCTTGCCTCCGGGCTCGTGAGTTGACACTCACTCGCCCGTCGCCTTCGCGATGATCTCCTTCGACACGTTCGCCGGCACTTCGGCGTACGAGTCGAACACCATGGAGTAGTTCGCCCGGCCCTGAGTCTTGGACCGCAGGTCGCCGACGTAGCCGAACATCTCCGACAGCGGCACGTGCGCCCTGACGACGCGCGCACCTGCCCGCTCCTCCATGGCCTGGATCTGGCCACGGCGGGAGTTCAGGTCGCCGATCACATCACCCATGTAGTCCTCGGGGGTGGTGACCTCGACGGCCATGATCGGTTCCAGGATCACCGGCTGCGCTTGTGCCGCAGCCTTTTTCAGCACCTGCGAACCGGCGATCTTGAACGCCATCTCCGACGAGTCGACCTCGTGGAAGGCGCCGTCGAGCAGCGTGACTTTCAAGTTCACCAACGGGTAGCCGGCCAACACGCCGTACTGCATGGCGTCCTGGGCGCCGGCGTCCACCGACGGGATGTACTCGCGCGGGATGCGCCCACCGGTGACCTTGCTCTCGAACTCGTAGGTCGCACCGTCTTCGCTGGTGAACGGCTCGATGCTGATCAGCACCTTCGCGAACTGGCCCGATCCGCCGGTCTGCTTCTTGTGCGTGAACTCGACCTTTTCCACCGTCCGCTTGATGGTCTCCTTGTAGGCGACCTGCGGCTTGCCGACGTTGGCTTCCACCTTGAACTCGCGGCGCATGCGGTCCACCAGGATGTCCAGGTGCAACTCGCCCATGCCACCGATCACGGTCTGGCCGGTTTCGGCGTCTTGGTGGACCTTGAACGTCGGGTCCTCCTCGGCGAGCTTCTGGATCGACAGGCTCAGCTTCTCCTGGTCGCTCTTCGTCTTGGGCTCGATGGCCACCTCGATCACCGGATCGGGGAACGTCATCGACTCGAGCACGATCTGGTTGTTCGGGTCGGCCAGCGTGTCACCGGTGGTGGTGTCTTTCAGGCCGATCACCGCGTAGATGTGACCCGCTGACGCGGTCTCCACCGGGTTCTCTTTGTTGGAGTGCATTTGGAACAGCTTGCCCAGGCGCTCCTTCTTGCCCTTGGTCGCATTGATGACCTGGCTGCCCGAGTCGACCTTGCCCGAGTACACCCGGACGTAGGTGAGCTTGCCGAAGAACGGGTGCGTTGCCACCTTGAACGCGAGCGCAGAGAACGGCTCGTCGGTGGACGGCTTGCGCACGATCTCCTCGTCCTCTTTGCCGGGCGGGTGGCCGACTGCCGGCGGCACGTCCAGCGGCGAGGGGAGGTAGTCGATGACGGCATCCAGCATCGGCTGCACGCCCTTGTTCTTGAACGCGCTGCCACACAGCACCGGGTACGCCTCGGAGGTGGTGGTGAGCTTGCGGATCGCGCCCTTGATCTCGGCGACGGTGAGCTCTTCTCCACCGAGGTACTTCTCGAGCAACTCCTCGTCGGTCTCGGCGACGGCCTCGAGCAGCTTCGTGCGGTACTCCTGGGCCTTCTCTTCCAGCTCTGC
Source organism: Mycobacterium sp. ML4 (assembly GCF_054515735.1). Lineage (NCBI taxonomy): Bacteria > Bacillati > Actinomycetota > Actinomycetes > Mycobacteriales > Mycobacteriaceae > Mycobacterium > Mycobacterium sp. ML4. The sequence continues at coordinate 42,409 of NZ_JBTNSY010000024.1, read as the reverse complement.
CGGGATCTCGATGGTGTCGTAGGTCTCGCCCAGCTTGGTTTCGCCCCGCCACACCTTGGCGTTCATCTCGACCAGGTCGACGACACCCTCGAAGTCACCTTCGGAGCCGACGGGCAGCTGGATCGGAATGACGTTGGCGCCCAGCCGCTCCTCCATGGTCCGCACGGAGAAGTAGAAGTCGGCGCCGATCTTGTCCATCTTGTTGACGAAGCAGATGCGCGGCACGTCGTACTTGTCGGCCTGCCGCCAGACCTGCTCGGACTGAGGCTCGACGCCTTCCTTGCCGTCGAACACCGCGACGGCGCCATCCAAAACACGTAGTGAACGCTCCACTTCCACCGTGAAGTCGACGTGCCCGGGGGTGTCGATGATGTTGATCTGGTTGTCGTTCCAGAAGCAGGTGGTAGCCGCGGAGGTGATGGTGATGCCACGCTCCTGCTCCTGCTCCATCCAGTCCATCGTGGCCGCACCATCGTGAACCTCACCGATCTTGTAGCTGATGCCGGTGTAGTAGAGGATGCGCTCGGTCGTCGTGGTCTTGCCGGCGTCGATGTGCGCCATGATGCCGATGTTGCGGACCTTCGTAAGGTCGGTCAGCACGTCCTTCTGGGCCACAGAAGTCTTCCCACTCTTTCGTTGCTTGGTAGTTCGCTATCGGTTGCGCCCCGCGTGCCCGCAGGCGGCTATCACCAGCGATAGTGCGCGAAGGCGCGGTTTGCCTCGGCCATCTTGTGGGTGTCCTCACGCCTCTTGACGGAGGCACCCAGGCCGTTGCTGGCGTCCAGGATCTCGTTTGCCAGGCGCTCGACCATCGTCTTCTCGCGGCGCTGCCGGGAGAAGCTGACGAGCCAGCGCAGTGCCAGCGTGGTCGACCGGTCCGGGCGCACCTCGACGGGCACCTGATAGGTAGCACCACCGACGCGGCGGCTACGCACCTCCAGGGCGGGCTTGACGTTGTCGAGGGCACGCTTGAGGGTGATGACGGGATCGGTGCCGGTCTTGTCGCGGGCCTGCTCGAGCGCACCATAGACAATGCGCTCAGCCAGCGATTTCTTCCCCTTCAGCAGAACTTTGTTCACCAGTTGAGTAACCAGCTGCGACCCGTAGACCGGGTCGTTGACCAGCGGACGCTTGGGCGCGGGCCCCTTGCGCGGCATCAGCTCTTCTCCTTCTTGGCGCCGTAACGGCTGCGAGCCTGCTTGCGGTTCTTGACGCCCTGGGTGTCGAGCGAACCGCGGATGATCTTGTAACGCACACCGGGCAGGTCCTTCACCCGGCCGCCGCGCACCAGCACCATCGAGTGCTCCTGGAGGTTGTGACCCTCGCCCGGAATGTAGGCCGTGACCTCAACCTGACTCGTCAGCTTCACACGGGCAACCTTCCGAAGCGCCGAGTTCGGCTTCTTCGGGGTGGTGGTGTACACGCGGGTGCATACGCCACGACGCTGCGGGCTGCCCTTCAGAGCCGCGGTTTTGACCTTGGCGATCTTGTCGCGACGACCCTTTCGGACCAGCTGCTGGATGGTTGGCATCTACCGGCTTTCTGTGTTGCTGTTCTTGTGTTGCTTGTCGAGTGCGTTGTTCAAAAGTTCCTGTACTGCAGTTATGCCCTTCCGCGGACTAACGTGATCACCCCGCGGCCGGGCGTGTCGCATGCGGTTGCCCGGAATACTCCATCCGTTGCATTGTGGACATGCGAATTGGCCCGGCATTTACGCCCCTACATCAGGCGCCGTTAGCCGCCAGGCACGAGGTCCCACAATACCCGTCCGTAGTCTGGCAGGTCAAAAGCGGTCGGGATCACCGGCACGAGGGCCGAATAGGCTCCGTGGGCCCGCGCGTCAGGGCGCCTCTGCCGCCTGAACGGTGCGCCGATCCATACCGGCCGCCAACCGCAGCACCATGTCGGTGAACACGGCGTCGGTGTCGATCTCGTCCATCACGCCGGTCATCTCCAGCAGTACGAACCCGTGCATCGCCGACCAGAACTCGAGGGCGGCATAGAAGGCCTCCTCGCCGTCCAGGCCATAGGACGACAGCACCGCGATCACGGGTGCGGCCGCTCCGCGGGTCACGGCCGTGTATTCGGGGTCGTCGCCCCCGAGTGGCATCCGGGTGAATGCGGAGTACCGCCCGGGGTGGTGGTGCGCGTAGCTACGGTAGGCGCCGGCCATGACCAGGACGGCGTCGTCGCGGGAACGTCCCTCCCCCACCCGGTTGAGCATCGTGATGATGTCGTCGATCACCCGGATGCGCACCGCGCGGCGCAGATCTTCCAGGCTGTCCACGTGGTTGTACAGCGACGGACCCTTGGTCCCCAACTGGGTCGCCAGCGCGTTGATGGTCAACGAGTCCCAGCCCTCCCGGTCCAGGAAGGTCAGCGCGCCGTCGACGATGCCTTCGCGGCTCAGCTTGGCTTGACGGGCTCCGGACTTCGCGCCCCGCGCACGGCCGCCACCTGCCGGGGGCTCCGGCTGAGCTGCCATGGCGATTCACCCTTCGCGGTCGTGAGAGCTAACTAATGACTCTAGTTGACTCCGCCCGGTGGCCGGTTGCGGCGCTCCGTCGCGGTGAGCGGGGCCGCCACGTCTTTTGCGAATAAACGCGTCGGGTCTGTCGTCGCGCAGTTAAATGCACGTAATCTCAATCGAGGTCTCATCGAGCGCACCACCCGCCCAACGAAGGGGGGCCCGCAGTGAAGTGGACAACCGCCGTGGGGACGGTGGCCGTGTCCGCCGTGACCGTCGTTGCCGTGTCGGCCGCACCGTCAGCACTTGCCAAGAACGGCGACACCCACATCACCGGGCAGGGTGTGGAGACGACGATCGACTGTGGCGAGGCCACGCTCTTCGTCAACGGGACCAACAACATCGTCACCGCCAAGGGCAGCTGCTGGGCGGTCACGATGATGGGGACGGGCAACACGGTGATCGCCGACACGGTCGTCAACGACATCACGGTGTACGGCTACGACGGGACCGTGTTGTACAAGAACGGTGATCCCGTCATCTGGGATCGCGGCCGCGAACTGGGCATGGTCAACCGAATCCAGCGAGTTGGGCCCTGAGCCGGCGAGTGTGACAGTTCTTTTTCACGGGAGGAATCGAGAAAACATGCGCGCCAACGGAACTGCCGAGACATTCCGCCGGGCCGGCCTAGCCCTGTCGGCTGCCGCCGTCACCGCAGCCGTCGGTGTGGCCGGCTGCAGTTCGACAGCCGGGCCACCGGGAAGCAGCACCTCATCATCCAAGTCCTCGTCCACGACCACCAGCAGCGGCACCGCGGGCACGACATCCACCAGCGGCGGCGGCCCCACCATGAGCACGTCGGTTCAGGTGGGCGACACCGTCGTCTACGCATCGGTGGGTGAGACGGCCACGATCTCCTGCGAAGCGGGTAAGTCGCTGAATGTGACCGGGTCGGACAACACGCTGACCGTCAACGGCACCTGCGAGACGGTGAGCGTCGGCGGCAGGAAGAACAAGATCACCCTCGACAAGGTCAACACCCGGATCACGGTGCTGGGCATGGACAACGCCATCACCTACAAAGACGGTAACCCGGAGGTCAACGAGATCGGCCCGAACAACACCGTGACCAAGGGCGGCTAACTCGCCGGGGCGCCGTGCCGGCCCGCACCGCCGGCGAACCGCCCCGCGCCCTCCTGCGCCTCGGCGGCTACCCGGGAGATGCTGGCGAACTCCAGATCCATCGCCGCGGACTCGGGCAGGCCCCATTGGTGCAAAGCCGACAGCCGGTCCGACCGCAGACACTGCTGCGGGAGTGCGGCGAGTTCGGCGGCCAACGTCTGCGCGGCTTGGCGCGCTTGACCTTTGGGCACCACCCGGTTGGCCAGCCCGATCGCCAGCGCCTCGTCGGCCTGGACGCCCCGGCCGGTGAGGATCATGTCCATCGCACGGCTGTGCCCGATCAGCCGCGGCAACCGCACGGTGCCGCCGTCGATGAGCGGCACCCCCCAGCGCCGGCAGAACACACCGAAGACGGCGTCCTCCCCGGCGACCCGCAGATCACACCACAACGCCAGCTCGAGGCCCCCGGCCACCGCGTAACCGTCCACTGCCGCGATCACCGGTTTGGACAGCATCATGCGCGAGGGTCCCATGGGACCCGGGCCGGTGCGGTGCACCGAGTTGGCTTCGGGTGTACCGAAGGCCTTCAAATCGGCCCCCGCGCAGAACGTTCCGCCCTCGCCGCACAACACCGCCACCGATGCGGTGTCGTCGCGGTCGAACCGTTGAAACGCCGTGTACAGCGCGGCCGCCGTCGGGCCGTTGACCGCGTTGCGCGCCTGCGGCCGGTCGATGCTGATCGTGGTCACCGGGCCCTCGCGCTGCACCCGCACCAAATCGCTCATCTCGCCTCCTGAAGTTGGGTCGTGTCACGCAGTTCCGCCAGTTCGGTGGCGAAGTCGTGGTAAGCCGCCCGCAACGCGGCACCGGGCCAATCCACCGGCAGCAGTTCGTCGGGCAGGATCGGGTCGGCATTGAGGTGGCGCACCATGGCCGCGGCCACCACGAAACGGCCCGGCATGTCCGTGGCCTGGCCGATCTCCGCCAGCAACCGGTGACCTACGCCGGCCCATTGCCTCAGATCCCATAACTGTCCGGCCAGCTCCGCCGGGGCGTCGTCACGCGCCCGCAGCACCCGCACCCGGGCCGCGACATCGGGCGGCAAATCCACGTCGAGGTTGTCCGGGCGCATCCAGACACCTTCCCGCAACTCAGCGAACCGCTTGTCATGCATGGTGTTGCGCAGTGCGGCGCGGGAACGCGGGTCGGTGCCGACACTGGTCACGATGACAAGGTGCCAGCGCCCGCGCCAGGCCCGGGTACGTGGCCGCATCGCCTCGTCCTGGCGACGCTGGCGGGCCAGCAACCGATCGGAGAGCCGATACCCGTCGGCGGACCGGATCAGGTCACCGGCACTGACCATGCGGGTCAACGCCACCCGCAGGGTCGCCTCCTTGATACCGAAATCGGCGGTCAGCCTGACCAACTCGCCAGCAGTGGCCCACGCCGGGTGCGCCCCCAACAGCACGCTGAGCACCACGGACCGGGCAGTCATCCTGCGCACGGCTACACCTGAGAGGCTTTCCGGCCGTAATCCCCGAACGGTTCGTCGCGGTGTTTGACCGCATCGCGGAAACCGTGCTCAACGGCGTCGGCGACGAACGCGTGTCCCTCCGGCGTGTGCCGCGCCACCCCGTCGAACACGGTGCTGACCATCCGGCTGGTGGCCACACCCTGCTGCAGCAGCGGGGCGTTGAGCGCGAGCTTGATCATGATCAACTGGTTGACCGGCAACGCGGCGATTCTGGCCACCAACCGTTCGGTGCGCTCGTCGAGGTCGGCCGGATCGGGCGCCTCGACCGCCAGCCCCCACTCGGCCGCCTGTGCGCCGGTGATGCAGTCACCGGTGAACAGCAGCCGTTTGGCACGCTGGTCACCCAGGCGGTGTGCCCACAGACCCGCCGCCGGCACGCCCCAGACCCGAGTAGGCGGATAACCGATTTTCGCGTCCGCGGCGGCGATCACCTGATCGGCGTGCAGTGCGATGTCGGTGCCGCCGGCCACACAGTAGCCGTGGATCTTGACCACGGTCGGCTTGTCGGCATGCATCAGGCTGGAGAAGCCGCGCACGAACCGGCTCATCATCTGGTAGTCGATCATCGGATCCCACGGCTGGTTCGGCAGGTGGTTGATCGCCTGCGTCCTCCCATCCAGCACCGTGCCGTGGTAGCCGCCCTCCTGGCCCGCCGACCCCGTCCGGTCGGCGTAAGCGGACAGATCGAAGCCGGCGCAGAAACCTGCACCGCGTCCGGAGACCAGGATGACGTGAACGTTCGGGTCCAGGTCGGCCCGCTCCACCAACGCCGACAGCTCCAGCGGGGTGTCCGCGACAATCGCGTTGCCCTTTTCCGGGCGGTTGAAGGTGATGCGCGCAACCCGGTCGGTGACCTCGTAGGTCATCGTCTTCAGGTTGTCGAAATCGACGCCCCTGATCGCGTGGGTCATCCCTTGACCAGCGCACGTTCGATGATCGGCGCCAGGTCCAAACCGCTCGGCATGGTGCCGAATGCCCCTCCCCACTGCCCGGCAAGCCGGGTGGCCAGGAAGGCCTCTGCGACTGCAGGGTGGCCATGGCGCACCAGCAAGGATCCCTGCAACGCCAGGCAGATGTCCTCGGCCACCTTGCGGGCGCGGTACTGAATGGTGTCCACATCTGCCAATTGCCGGCGCAGTTGCTCGACGTGCGCATCCTGCCGGGCGTCCTGACCCGCGGTCTGCGCCAGCTCGTCGAACAGCACCTCGACCGATTCGGGCCGAGTTGCCATGGCGCGCAACGTGTCCAGCGCGCTGACGTTGCCCGAGCCCTCCCAGATTCCCATCAGCGGAGCTTCGCGGTAGAGCCGGGGCATGCCGGAATCCTCGACGTAGCCGTTGCCGCCCAGGCATTCCAGCGCCTCCGCCGCGTGCGGAGTGGAGCGTTTGCAGACCCAGTACTTGCTGGCCGCCAACCCGATACGGCGCAACAACGCCTCCCGCTGGTCGCCCCGCACGGCCTTGTCGGTGGCGCCGGCCATCCGCATCGCCACCATGGTGGCGGCCTCGGCCTCCACCGCCAGGTCTGCCAGCACGTTTCGCATCAGCGGCTGGTCGATCAGGTAGGCACCGAACGCCTTTCGGTGTTGCGCGTGGTAGACGGCGCGAGTCAAACCGGTGCGCATGCTGGTGGCACTGCCCAGCGCGCAGTCCAGGCGGGTGAGGTTGACCATCTCGATGATGGTCGGGACGCCGCGACCCTCCTCACCGACCAGCCAGCCCGTCGCCCCGTCGTATTCGACTTCACTGGAAGCGTTGGCGTGGTTGCCGAGTTTGTCCTTGAGACGTTGCAGGAACATCCGGTTGCGGGTGCCATCGGGCAGGATGCGCGGCAGCATGAAGCAGGACAGACCGCCGGGCGCTTGGGCGAGCACCAGAAAGATGTCGCACATCGGCGCCGAGGTGAACCACTTGTGGCCCCGAAGGCTGTAGGTGCCGTCGCCGTTGGGCGAAGCCTGGGTGGTGCCGGCGCGAACATCGGATCCGCCCTGCTTCTCGGTCATCGACATGCCGGCGGTGATGCCCGCCTTCGTGACAGCCAGCTTCAGCTCCGGGTCGTATTCGCGGCTGGTGAGCAGCGGCTCGTACACCGCGGCCAGTTCCGGGTTGAAGCGCAGCGCCGGGACCACGGCGTAGGTCATCGAGATGGGGCAGATATGACCCGGCTCCACTGTCCAGACCGACGTCTTGGCGGCCCGCACCACGTGCGAACCCGGCCGCTCGTCGGCCCAGGGCGCAGCGTGCAGGCCGTGGGCGATCGCCGTCCGCATCAATGCGTGATAGGCGGGGTCGTACTCCACCTCGTCGACCCGGTGCCCGACCCTGTCGTGGGTGTGCAGGACGGGTCGATTGCGGTCGGCCAGTTCGCCCCAGCGTTGCGCCTCACGACTGCCTGAGATCGCGCCGAGTTCGTTGACCTCGTCCAGCCCCCACTGCCCGCCTTCGCGGATCAGGGCCTCGATGAGGACCGGCGAGGACGCCGGGTTGTGGTTCTCCAGGGGCGGAACCTGATTGGTCACGACGTGGGTATCTGGCATGCCATGAATGTTACATTTCTTCTACAAGCGCACAAGAGATGTAACGGCGTCAGTGCGCGGCCTCCGCCGCCCAGGGGTTCCCGATTTCTAGGGCCGTTCGTCAGGGTCCTGCGTGCCGTCCCGGGAGCGAGCCGAATCCGCCCGGACCCTCCCCCAAACAAGGGTCGCCCGTAGGGTTGACCCCTGTGTCGGCACGTCTGCGACTAGAGTGAGGCGGGTGCCGTCGAGTGTGCCGTGGCGCAGTTGCGTCGTGTGCAGCCAATCGGGTAACAGCGAGACCATCACGTCGTGAGTGATCACACCAGTCTGCTCGTCGACGTGATACGGGCCGCCGTAGGCGAGATAGTCGGCCGTGGCAGACCGAGCTGACTGAGCACCGACACTTTTTCGGCCTGCCCGCATCAGTTGCGCCGACATGTAGCCGTCATGGGTGTAGACGATCAGGCCCACAGCGTCGGTTCCCAGAGGATGGAACACCGAACCGCTGGAATCATCCTTCGCGTCGAAGGACATCAGCTGCCAGGCACCGACAATCTGGTCGCTCAACATCAACATTCCCATTTCCCGCAGCCGTCCCCCGGGTCCGCCCTGCCCGGTTGACTGCACAGCGCGCGGAGGTAGCCCTACCGGCTTGCCGAGCCGGCGGACGGCACCTGGCAAACCCGGTCGCAGAATTCGCCCAGCAGCCTGACCGTTTCCTGCGGCGCTTCAAAGGGCCAGAAGTGCCCGGTGTCGAACAGATGCACGTCGCTGCCGGGCGGCAACATCGCCAAGAGCGCCGGGTCTTCGTAGAATTCACGTGGCTGCAGCGGATCGTGAGCGCCTTGAAGCAACAGCACCGGAGCCGTCCAGGACCGGATCAGCCGGGTCCGGCGATCCACCCATTCCTGACGAAACGATGACGAGTGGAAGTACCGTGGCACCGCCGTCGCGATCCCGGGGTAGCTGAATTCGGCGAGGGTGCGCAGTAGGTCCTCCCGGTCGACAGGCCGTTCGGCGAGCCAGAAGTAAGCAGTCGCGGCGAAGCGTCGGGCATCGCTCAGCATGGCCGGAGCCTCGGGCGACTGCATCAGCTGCTGCTGCGGGTGCAGACTGGGATGCAGATGCCAAAAGTGTTGCTGCCCACGCCCGTAACCGCATACACGTTCACCCATCGCCGCGACGAGGTGGTCTCCGACGGGAGTGCCTCGATCGTGGGTGATAAGGGTGAATTCGCCGACCTGCAACGTGTCGAGGAGAGCGCCGAGCTGCTCGGCGACGCCGGACTGTCGATAATCGCCGCTGCGTTTGTCGGACTGGCCATAACCTTTGAGATCGATGGCCAGGCAGTGATAGCGCGGGCTGAGGGCTTCCAGAGCGTAGTGCCATTGCCACCACGAATCGGGCAGCCCATGCAGAAACACCACCGTGGGCTCTGACGGCGCACCGGCTTCCACGAAATGCCACCTGACCGTTTCGCTGTCGCCCGGCGCATCGACGAACCTGTGCACTGCCGTCACATCGCCCAGCTGCTCCATTGCACCGTCATGATTGCGTTGGACCGGTGCCATCTCACCCAGGGAGGTGAGCAGTTGGTCAGCGGATTGCATTGCAGCGGCCAGGCTTTCCTGCATCCTCTCTGAAATCCGCGCCGGCGGTTCGGTGTAGGTGAAGTCGGACATCATTGGCCCCTCTATCTTTCTCATCTCTGTTTCAACGGACGCGGCGCCGTTGGTATCTGGGATGTCGGGTGCGCGGTAGCCACCACCCGTCATGGGTCCGCAGCATCGAAACGCTCACGAGCTGGCCGCCTTTGACAGACCCCGAAGCCGGCGGGAATCGAACTCATTCTCGGCACTCAGGGCGCGAGCAACCGAAAGCGCCTCTCGTGGCAGCGACCTGGTGCTGGTGCCCAGGAAATCCTTTGTCGGAGAAGGCCCCCACTGCGCAAGTCCGGATACGCTGAAGGGTGCCCAGCCAGGTTCCAGCGAGCAGTCGAACATATCCCCGTCACTGAAGTGCTCGACCATGAACCCTTCCGGATCACGCCAGTAATCGAAAATCTGACTGCCTTGAACGTGCCGGCCGATGCCCCATGAACGTTGATAACCACACTCGGCGAGGTACTGGCCGCCGACCGCCAGACTGTCCAGATCGCTGACCTGGTAGGCCGAGTGGACGTAGCGGTTTGCAGATCCCAACGACAGCGCAAGGGTGTGGTGGTCGGTTGGCGTCAGACCGCGATCACAACGCATGAAACTCATGACCGGCCCCCCGTCACGCTGATCGGGGTAGAACAGAAAGTCGCTGACGATCAAGCCCAAGGTGTCCAGATACCAGTCGAGCGTCTGGCGATATCTCGTGGTTTGCAGCACCACATGGCCGAGCCGCTGCACCGCCGCGGGTCGCAACGGCGGTCGTTGCGGTGTGTTGACGCGGCGCAGCTCATGCCCGAAGTTGAAGCTCAGCGGCTGGTGAGCAGGCAGCTCCCCAAGCTCATGAGCCCCTGATACGACCGTGACCGTCTGCCCACTGGGGTCCGGCAAGATCACGGCCAGCCCGCCCAACGGGTCAGGCAGTCGCTGGGGCGTGCGCCCGGTGGCATCGGCCAGACGCACGACATCCGCGTGATCCGCAGCTGTGAAGGCTGCCGCGACAAACCGCGACCGCCTGGCCCGCCGAATGATCACGCACGCCGAATTGGGGTCCGTGCCACGCAGATGCAGCTCATCGGGCGTGCGCAGGGCCGTGATGAAGCCGAAGGCGCGCGCAAATGCCTCGGCCCGATCCAGGTCCCGCTTTTCGAACTCCAGCCATGCGATGTCATGGACCCGGATCACCGGGTTTCGCGACCGACCGGGGTGTTCCCCATTGCGGGCTCCCGCCTGGCTGTGCCGGCCACTATGTGCCGTTACTTCTGGAGTCACCGGAACACCTCCCGCTGGAGCTATACTTGAAGATATCTTCACTCAAGAAGCAACTGTCAGTCAAGCCCCTTACTGAAGAGATCTTCACAACCGAGGTATGCTCAGTTAGAACGCATTGGAGATGGGGGAATACGCTGGACCGCAACGACCGGCCGCTCAACCGCATCGAGCGGCGTAAGCAGCGCACCCGCGCCGCGCTGATCACGGCCGCGCAGGGTTTCATCGCCGCCGGAACCCTGCACGTCCCGATCCAGGACATCTGTCAGGCCGCCGACGTCGGTGTGGGGTCGTTCTACAACCACTTTGAGAGCCGCGAACAGCTGTTCGACGCCGCCATCGATGAGGTGCTGGACGCCCACGGTGCCTTGCTCGATGCGTTGACCGCGACGATCGACGATCCTGCCGCGGCATTCGCCTACAGTTTCCGGCTTACCGGACGAATGTTTCGCCGGCCGGAAAGCCGCATCGTCCTCAACCACGGATTGGAACTGATCACAGCTGAACGGGGTCTGGCACCGCGCGCCAAGCGCGATATCGCCGCGGCGACCAAGGCCGGCAGGTTCCAGGTCGCCGACCCCGCACTGGCGATGGCTGTCGCCGCCGGAGCCTTGCTGGGTCTGGGCCAGCTCGTGCAAGCCGAACCCGAGCGCGACGCGGCACAAACCGCCGACCAGGTAACCCAAGACCTGCTGCGGATGTTCGGGCTTCCCGCCGATGAGGCGCGGGAGCTGTGCAGCCAGCCGTTGGGTGTCGAAGAATTCGAAGCGGCTCTGATGGACCAGGGCGTCATCCGGTAAACCGGCACGGTCAAAGACACGTGGCGCCGGTCAGCGATTCGTTTCTTCCCGCAGAAACGCGATGTCGTCCTTTCGGCCCTCTTCGGCGGTCTCACATATCACCGGCGCGTCGGCGGCCTTGACCGCCGCCACCAACAGAGCCGGATCGATCTCGCCGCTACCCAGGTTGGCGTGCCGGTCGCGCCCCGAGCCGGCCGCGTCCTTGGAATCGTTGCAATGGACCAGGTCGATGCGTCCGGTGATGGCCTTGATGCGCTCCACCGCGTTCACCAATTCCTCGCCCGCCGCCCAGGTGTGGCAGGTGTCCAGGCAAAAGCCGATACCGGTGTCGCCGATGACATCCCAGAGCCGGGCAATGGTGTCGAAGCGGCGCGCGATCGCGTGGTCGCCGCCGGCGGTGTTCTCCAGATACACCGGCACCTCGGAGTTGAGCTGATCGAGCGCCTTGCGCCAGCGCTGGAACCCCTCGTCGAGTTCGTTGTCGTCGGTGACGTGGCCGCCATGCACGATCACCGCGGCCGCGCCGATCTCGGCCGCGGCGTCGCACGTCTGCTGCAGAATCTTGCGCGACGGGATTCGGACCCGGTTGTTCGGTGAAGCGACGTTGATCAGATACGGAGCGTGCACGTAGATCGGCAGCGCCGCGGCCTTGAGCTCGGCGGCATCGTCGCGCGGCTTCGGCGCCTTCCAGCTCTGCGGATTGCCCAGGAAGATCTGTACCACCTCAGCGCCTTCAGCCTGCGCTGCCGCCAGGGGATCTCCGGGACTGACATGTGAACCGATAAGCACTCCCCGAGTTTAATAAGGACGGCACATTCGCCCAGGCGTCGTGCGCATAAGGTGTGAGTCCTGCCCAGCATTGCCGCGTGCAGCGGGCAATCACCGCCGCGACCTACGCGGCGTGAGGATCGGGGAGGTGACGTTGTCTTTGGCGGGGCTCAGCGTGGGACGGGGCATCTCCGACATCACCGGCGAAGCCGCCGACTGCGGCATGCTCGGCTACGGAAAGATCGAGCAGCGCACCGCGGGTATCCACCTTCGATTGCGGTCACGCGCCTTCATTTTCGCGACTTCCCAAGCGCGGGTCCTGCTGGTGGTCGCCGAGTTGCCGCTGCCGATGCAGAACGTCACCGACGAGGTGCTACGACGGTTGGCGAAGTGTTACGGCGACACATACACCGCAAAGAACACGGTGATCACCACGACGCACACACACTCCGCTCCCGGCGGCTACTGCGGACACTTGCTGTACAACCTGTCTACCAGCGGGTTCCGGCCGACGACCTTCTCGGCCGTCGTCGAGGGCGTCGTCGAATCGGTGCGTCACGCCCATGATGAACTTTCGCCGGCCGAAGTGACACTGTCGCACGGGGAGTTGCATGGGGCCAGCATCAACCGGTCGCCGGCAGCCTTCGACCGCAACCCGGCCTCCGATCGTGCGCACTTCCCCGACCGCATCGATCCGCACACCACGCTGGTGAGAATCGATCGTGACGAAAAGACCGTGGGCACAATCCATTTCTTCGCCACTCACGGCACCAGCATGACCAACCGCAATCTGCTGATCTCCGGCGACAACAAAGGCTTCGCCGCTTATCACTGGGAACGCACCGTCGCCGGCGTGGACTATCTGGACGGCCAGCCCGACTTCATCGCCGCCTTCGCCCAGACCAATCCGGGTGACATGAGCCCACACGTCGACGGACCGATCGCCTACGGCCCGTCGCGGGCCGACAGCGAACTGGAGAATACGCGCCTGGTCGGGTTGTCCCAATACGAGGATGCGTTCGCACAATTGAACACCGGTGAGCCGATCGGCAGCGTGGTTGACTCCCGGCTAACCTACGTCGATCTCAGTAACGTCCGGATCCGTGGAGAGTACACCCCTGACGGTCACGAGCGGCGTACCGGACGCCCGATGATCGCCGCTGCGATGTTCGCGGGAACCGACGAAGGCGAGGGCTTCGCGGGTTTCCGCCAGGGCCGAAACCCCTTCTGGGACAGAATTTCTCGAGGCATCTACCGACTCGCCGGCAGGCTTCGGGCGGTACAGGAGCCCAAGGGCATGGTTATCCCGGCCCACGCGGTGAACCGGCTGGCGCCGTTCATCCAGGAGGTCGTTCCGGTTCAGCTGCTGCGGATCGGCCGGCTCTACCTGATTTGCATTCCCGGTGAACCGACCATCGTCTCGGGCCTCCGCTTGCGTCGCACGGTGGCTTCGATCGTCGGCGCCGACCTCGCGGACGTGCTCTGCGTGGGTTACTGCAACGCCTACATCCATTACGTGACGACGCCCGAGGAGTATCTCGAACAGCGGTACGAGGGCGGGAGCACCCTGTTCGGTCGATGGGAGTTGCCGGCGCTCATGCAGACCGTGGCCGGGCTCGCCGAAGCCTTGCGGGACGGCCGTCCGGTGCCGCACACGGCCGGCCCCCGCGCCCGCAGGCCCCGAAGCTGGCTACGCTCCGGCCCCGCCGACACCGGTTCCTTCGGCGCGATCGTCGCGGAACCGGACCCGACATACCGCCCGGGTCAGGCGGTGGAAGCGGTGTTCGTCAGCGCGTCGCCCAACAACGACGTCCACCGCAACCGCACCTTTCTCGAAGTGGTCCGCCTCGAGGGCGATCAGTGGGTGCGCGTTGCCGACGACGGTGACTGGTCGACGACCTTCGGGTGGCAGCGCGACGGCCGCAGCGGCTCGCACGCTCGCATCCGGTGGAACATTCCCGATGATGCCGCATCCGGGCACTACCGCATCGTCCACCACGGGATGGCCCGCGACACTCACGGCAGGCTGGAGCCGTTCCAGGCCACCACGCACGAGTTCACGGTGCGCTGAGGTTGGCGCGAGCAGACGTTAGAGCCCCTAATTCAGGAGCTATTTGGGCGCCTTTGCGTCTGTTCGCCAAGTGATATTTGAGACGGTCGGCAAGCCCTACGGGGTCGCCGCGCACGTCGTCGACAGTGATCGGTATCCCAAGCCAGCCGAATTCCTGCAGTCGCGCGGTTTTCAGCCGGTCGTGCAAGAGGGCTTCGCGGCCCAAATGCCACTGCACACTGTCGTACTCGGCGTAGACCATGGCCTCAGGCCAGGCGAAGTCGACACGCCAGAGCTTGCCGTAGTCGTCAGTGATGTTGTACTGCAGGTCCGGCTTGGGAACCTTGTTGTCGATGAACACCAGTCGCGTCTCGCTTTCCATCGGCGACTCGGCGCGCCCGTCAGCATGGAGAATCAGCTGCCGCACCCTGACGATGCCGCGTCGGCCCTTCTGCTCGCGGATCGCCGCGTCGAGTTCGCCTCTGCTGCATGCCCTGACGTGCAAGGCAGCGTCCAGCGTGGCAAGACTGCGTCGCCGCGGCAAAGACCGCGCGACCTCGATCGCTGTCCAAGACGGCGCGGTCGCCAGCCGGCCCTCCACACGTCGAAGCGGTGCGCCGACTCGCTGATGCACCATGAGGCCCGCGGACGGCCGCATGCGCACTCCCGGGTCGAGGATGTGCAGGCGCGAATTACCCTCGGTGTCAAAGCCGTACAGCGCCGCGGCGGTACTCATGCAGGCGACGATCGGTTCACGGGCAAGCAGGTCCAGGGCAGCCAACTGCTCGAACACGTCCGGTTCGTGCAGGCCGTAGACACCGCGGCACACTCGAATAAGCCTGCCCGCCTTGACAAGTACTGCCAGTCGCTTGCGACTCATGGTGGTCAGCAATTGGCCAGTCGTCGCAAGTCCGCCGTTGGCCCGTAGAGCGCTTTCGATGTCCATGGGCCGGATGATGGCCCAGAGTGTGCGACGACATGTGTTAGAAGTGAGCCTGGCGGGCCACTATGTGGATAGCCGCTCAGGTGGGGATGTGCGACAAGACGCAAAAGCCCCACATTTCCGGAGGAAATGGGGGCTTTTGCGTCTGCTCGCGGTAGTTACCGGTAGTCGCTGTAGCCGTAGTCGTCCAGCGGAACCGCGGCACCGGTCGCCTGGCCGAAGTCCGGGCTGTAGTACTGGTCCTCGTACGACGGGATCGTGTACGCCGCGGCGCGGGCCTCCTCGGTCGGCTGAACCGCGATGTTGCGGTACCGGTTGATGCCGGTACCGGCCGGGATCAGCTTGCCGATGATCACGTTCTCCTTCAGACCGTTGAGCTTGTCGCTGCGGCAGTTGATCGCCGCGTCGGTCAGCACCCGCGTGGTCTCCTGGAACGACGCCGCACTCAGCCACGAGTCGGTGGCCAGCGACGCCTTGGTGATGCCCATCAGCACCGGACGGCCGGCGGCGGGCTCGCCGCCCTCGGCCACCACCCGGCGGTTCTCCGCCTCGAACTCCGCACGGTCGATCAGCGAACCGGGCAGGAACTCCGTCGAGCCCGAGTCGATGATGGTGACCCGGCGCAGCATCTGGCGCACGATGACCTCAATGTGCTTGTCGTGGATCGACACACCCTGGGCCCGGTAGACCTCCTGGACCTCGCGGACCAGGTGGATCTGCACCTCACGCGGGCCCTGCACCCGCAGCACCTCGTGCGGGTCGGCCGAGCCTTCCATCAGCTGCTGGCCCACCTCGACGTGGTCGCCGTCGGCGAGCACCCGCTCGGAACCGTCCTCGTGCTTGAACACCCGCAGGCGCTGACGCTTGGACAGCTTGTCGTAGACCACTTCCTCACCGCCGTCGTCGGGGACGATGGTGATCTTGTAGAAGCGCTCGCCGTCCTCGAGACGGACGCGACCGGTGACGTCGGCGATGGGCGCCTTGCCACGCGGCACCCGGGCCTCGAACAGCTCCTGGACACGCGGCAGACCGCCGGTGATGTCCTCACCCACACCACCCTGGTGGAAGGTACGCATGGTCAGCTGCGTGCCGGGCTCACCGATGGACTGGGCGGCGACGATGCCCACGGCCTCGCCGATGTCGACCAGCTTGCCGGTGGCCATCGACCGGCCGTAGCAGGTGGCGCAGACGCCGGTTCCGGTGGTGCAGGTCAGCACCGAACGCACCTTGATCTGCGTGATCCCCGCCGCCAGCAGGGCCTCGATCGACGGGTCGCCGAGGTCCTCGCCACGCGCGACAACGACATTGCCGGCCTCGTCGACGGCGTCGGCGCCCAGAGTGCGTGCGTACGCCGAGGTTTCGATGTACGGGTCACGGATCAGGGTGCCGTCCGGTTGACGCTCGGCCAGCTCGACGACGATGCCGCGCTCGGTCTGGCAGTCGTGCTCGCGCACGATCACGTCCTGGCTGACGTCCACCAGACGACGGGTCAGGTAGCCGGAGTCGGCGGTACGCAAAGCAGTGTCCGCCAAGCCCTTTCGCGCGCCGTGGGTGTTGATGAAGTACTCCAGCACGGTCAGGCCCTCGCGGAACGACGACTTGATCGGGCGCGGGATGAACTCACCCTTCGGGTTGGTCACCAGACCCTTCATGCCGGCCAGCGTTCGGGTCTGGGTGAAGTTACCGGTGGCACCCGACTCCACGATGGTGATGATCGGGTTGTCGCTCGGGTAGTGTTCCCGCAGCGCCTGGCCGACCTCGTCGGTGGCTTCCTTCCAGATCTCGACCAGGGCCTCGTTGCGTTCGTCGTGGTTCAAAGCCCCACGCTGAAACTGCTTTTCGACCTTCTCCGCGCGCTCTTCGTAGGCGTCCAGAATCTCCTTCTTGCGCGGCGGAACGAGCACGTCGGCCATCGACACCGTGACGCCGCTGCGGGTCGCCCAGTAGAAACCGGCGTCCTTGAGCTTGTCCACGGTCTGCGCGACCACGATCATCGGGTAGCGCTCGGCCAGGTCGTTGATGATCGCGGCCTGCACCTTCTTGTGCATCTGCTTGTTCACGAACGGATAGCCCAGCGGCAGCAGTTCGTTGAACAGCACCCGGCCCAGCGTCGTCTCGGCAACCCAGGCGTCGCCCGGCTGCCAGCCGTTCGCGCCGAACAGCTCGGCCTCGAGTTCGGTCGGCGGACGCAACTGGGTCAGCCGCACCTTGATCTTGGCCCGCACCGAGAGCACCCCGCGGTCGGCGGCCATGATGGCCTCGGCCGGCGAGGAGTAGACCCCGGTCTCCGCCTGGTCTGTCGCCGCGGGCCGGAACTCGCCCTTGTCGCCGGGAACCTCGGTGGTCAGGAAGTACAACCCGGTCACCATGTCCAGTCGCGGCATGGCCAGCGGACGGCCGGAGGCGGGCGACAGGATGTTGTTCGACGACAGCATCAGGATGCGCGCCTCTGCCTGCGCCTCGGCGCTCAGCGGCAGGTGCACGGCCATCTGGTCACCGTCGAAGTCGGCGTTGAACGCCTCACAGACCAACGGGTGCAGCTGAATTGCCTTGCCTTCCACCAGCATCGGCTCGAAGGCCTGAATGCCCAGCCGGTGCAGCGTGGGCGCGCGGTTCAGCAGCACAGGGTGCTCGGAAATGACTTCCTCAAGCACGTCCCACACCTGCGGACGCTGACGCTCCACCATCCGCTTGGCGCTCTTGATGTTCTGCGCGTGGTTGAGGTCGACGAGCCGCTTCATCACGAACGGCTTGAACAGCTCGAGTGCCATCAGCTTCGGCAGGCCGCACTGGTGCAGCTTGAGCTGCGGGCCGACCACGATAACCGAGCGGCCCGAGTAGTCGACACGTTTGCCGAGCAGGTTCTGGCGGAACCGACCCTGCTTGCCTTTGAGCAGATCGGACAGCGACTTCAGCGGACGGTTACCCGGCCCGGTGACCGGGCGGCCACGGCGGCCGTTGTCGAACAGCGCGTCCACCGACTCCTGCAACATCCGCTTCTCGTTGTTGACGATGATCTCGGGCGCGCCGAGGTCGATCAGCCTCTTGAGCCGGTTGTTGCGGTTGATCACGCGGCGGTACAGGTCATTGAGGTCCGACGTGGCGAACCGGCCACCGTCGAGCTGCACCATCGGGCGCAGTTCCGGCGGGATGACAGGGACGGCGTCCAGGACCATGCCCATCGGCGAGTTGCCCGACTGCTGGAAAGCGGCGACCACCTTCAGGCGCTTGAGCGCGCGAAGTTTCTTCTGCCCCTTGCCACTTCGGATGACCTCACGCAGGTTCTCGGCCTCGGCGTCGATGTCGAAGTTCTCGATCAACTTCTGGATCGACTCCGCACCCATGGCACCGGTGAAGTACTCGCCGTAGCGGTCCTGCAGTTCGCGGTAGAGGTTCTCGTCGACGATCAGCTGCTTGGGGGCCAGCTTGGTGAACGTGCTCCAGATGTCCTCCAGCCGGTCCAGCTCGCGCTGCGCGCGGTCGCGCAGCTGACGCATCTCGCGCTCACCGCTGTCGCGGACCTTGCGCTTGGCGTCGGCCTTGGCGCCCTCGGCCTCCAGCTCGGCCAGGTCGGCTTCCAGCTTCTGCGCGCGGGCCTCCAGGTCGGCATCGCGCTGATCCTCGACGGCCTTGCGCTCCACCACCATTTCGGCCTCGAGCGTGGAGAGCTCGTTGTGCCGCATTTCGTCGTCGACCGCGGTGATCACGTAGGCGGCGAAGTAGATGATCTTTTCGAGATCCTTGGGAGCCAGGTCCAGCAGGTAGCCCAGCCGCGACGGTACGCCCTTGAAATACCAGATGTGGGTGACCGGGGCGGCCAGCTCGATGTGACCCATCCGCTCACGGCGCACCTTGGCACGGGTCACCTCGACGCCGCAGCGCTCGCAGATGATGCCCTTGAAGCGCACGCGCTTGTACTTGCCGCAGTAGCACTCCCAGTCGCGAGTCGGCCCGAAGATCTTCTCGCAGAACAGGCCGTCCTTCTCGGGCTTGAGCGTGCGGTAGTTGATGGTCTCCGGCTTCTTGACCTCGCCGTAGGACCACTGACGGATGTCCTCCGCGGTCGCCAGGCCGATTCGGAGTTCATCGAAGAAGTTGACGTCTAACACGTAACTCCCTTTCCCCTTGCGGGTTTAGTGACTGAAAAGCTGGTTCGTAAGAAGATCAGGCAAGGTCCTCGACAGACGCGGATTCGTTGCGCGACAGGTTGATTCCCAGGTTGGCCGCGGCCCGCTCGAGGTCTTCGTCCTCGCCTTCGCGCAGCTCGATGGCCGCGCCGTCGGACGACAGCACCTCGACGTTGAGGCACAGCGACTGCAGCTCCTTGAGCAGCACCTTGAACGACTCCGGGATGCCCGGCTCGGGGATGTTTTCGCCCTTGACGATCGCCTCGTAGACCTTCACACGACCGACCGTGTCGTCGGACTTGATGGTCAACAGCTCCTGCAGCGTGTAGGCCGCGCCGTAGGCCTGCATGGCCCAGCACTCCATCTCACCGAACCGCTGGCCACCGAACTGCGCCTTACCGCCCAGCGGCTGCTGGGTGATCATCGAGTACGGCCCGGTGGAGCGGGCGTGGATCTTGTCGTCCACCAGGTGGTGCAGCTTCATGATGTACATGTAGCCAACCGTCACCGGGTACGGGAACGGCTCCCCGCTGCGCCCGTCGAACAGCACGGCCTTGCCGTCGCCATTCACCATCACATCGCCGTCGCGGTTGGGCAGCGTGCAGGACAGCAGGCCCTGCAGCTCCTCTTCCTTGGCGCCGTCGAACACCGGAGTGGAGACGATCTGGTTCGGCGCAGCGTGCCGCAGATCCTCCGGCAGATTGGCCGCCCAGTCCGGGGCACCCTCGATGTTCCAGCCGGCCTTGGCCACCCAGCCGAGGTGGGTCTCCAGGATCTGGCCGATGTTCATCCGTCGCGGCACACCGTGGGTGTTCAGGATGATGTCCACAGGAGTGCCGTCCGGCATGAACGGCATGTCCTCCACCGGCAGGATCTTGCCGATGACGCCCTTGTTCCCGTGACGTCCGGCCAGCTTGTCACCGTCGGAGATCTTGCGCTTCTGGGCGACGTAGACCCGGACCAGTTCGTTGACCCCGGCGGGCAGTTCGTCGTCGTCCTCGCGGGAGAACACCCGGATGCCGATGACCTTGCCGGACTCACCGTGCGGCACCTTCAGGGAGGTGTCGCGGACCTCGCGGGCCTTTTCGCCGAAGATGGCACGCAGCAGCCGCTCCTCCGGGGTCAGCTCGGTCTCGCCCTTCGGGGTGACCTTGCCGACCAGGATGTCGCCGTCGCGAACCTCCGCGCCGATGCGCACGATGCCCCGCTCGTCCAGGTCCGCCAGCACCTCGTCGGAGACGTTCGGGATGTCCCGGGTGATCTCCTCGGCGCCCAGCTTGGTGTCGCGGGCGTCGATTTCGTGCTCCTCGATGTGGATCGAGGTGAGCACGTCCTCTTCGACGAGGCGGTTGGACAGGATGATGGCGTCCTCGTAGTTGTGACCCTCCCACGGCATGACGGCCACCAGCAGGTTCTTGCCCAGGGCCATCTCACCGTTCTCGGTGCACGGGCCGTCGGCGATCACCTGGCCGGCTTCCACCCGGTCCCCGGCGTCCACGATCGGCGACTGGTTGGCGCAGGTGCCGTGGTTGGAGCGGGCGAACTTGCGCATCCGGTAGGTGCGCCGGGTGCCGGTGTCATGCATGACGGTGATGTAGTCCGCCGACACCTCCTCGATGACGCCGGCCTCTTCGGCCACGACGACATCGCCGGCGTCGATCGCCGCACGCAGCTCCATCCCGGTGCCCACCAGCGGTGCCTCGCTGCGCACCAGCGGAACCGCCTGGCGCTGCATGTTGGCACCCATCAGGGCACGGTTGGCGTCGTCGTGTTCGAGGAACGGAATCATCGCGGTGGCCACCGACACCATCTGGCGCGGTGAGACGTCCATGTAATCCACCTCGGACGACGGCACGTACTCGACCTCGCCCGCCTTCCGTCGGACCAGGACGCGCGGTTCGGCGAACCGTCCGTCACCGTCGATCGGCGAGTTGGCCTGCGCCACCACGTGGCGGTCCTCCTCGTCGGCGGTCAGGTAGTGGATCTCATCTGTGACAACTCCGCTGACGACGCGTCTATACGGCGTCTCGATGAAGCCGAACGGGTTGACCCGCGCGTACACCGACAGCGACCCGATCAGACCGATGTTCGGACCCTCCGGGGTCTCGATCGGGCACATCCGGCCGTAGTGCGACGGGTGGACGTCACGGACTTCCAGGCCCGCACGCTCACGGGACAGACCGCCCGGCCCCAGCGCCGACAGACGGCGCTTGTGGGTCAGACCCGACAGCGGGTTGTTCTGGTCCATGAACTGCGAGAGCTGGCTGGTGCCGAAGAACTCCTTGATCGCGGCGACGACCGGCCGGATGTTGATCAGGGTCTGCGGCGTGATCGCCTCGACGTCCTGAGTGGTCATCCGCTCGCGGACGACGCGCTCCATCCGGGACATGCCAACCCGGATCTGGTTCTGGATCAGCTCACCCACGGTGCGCAGGCGGCGGTTGCCGAAGTGGTCGATGTCGTCGGTCTCCACCGGCACCTCGGTGCCGCCCGGGACGGTCATCGTGTGCTGGCCTTCGTGCAGGCGGACCAGGTACTCGATGGTGGCGACGACGTCCTCTTCGGTCAGCGTCGAGCTGGTGATCGGATCGCCGACATGCAGGCCGAGCTTCTTGTTGACCTTGTATCGGCCCACCCGGGCCAGGTCGTAACGCTTCTCCTTGAAGAACAGGTTCTCCAGCAGGGTCTGCGCGGACTCCTTGGTCGGCGGTTCGCCCGGTCGTAGCTTGCGGTAGATGTCCAGCAGCGCCTCGTCGGTGCCGGCGGTGTTGTCCTTCTCCAAAGTCCCCATCATGATCTCGGAGAAGCCGAACCGCTCGTGAATCTGCTCGTTGGTCCAGCCGAGGGCCTTGAGCAGCACGGTGACGGGCTGGCGACGCTTGCGGTCGATACGGACACCGACGGTGTCGCGCTTGTCGACGTCGAACTCCAGCCAGGCGCCGCGACTGGGGATCACCTTGACGCTGTGCAGCGTCTTCTCGGTGGACTTGTCGATGGTCTCGTCGAAGTACACACCGGGCGAGCGGACCAGCTGGCTGACGACGACACGCTCGGTGCCGTTGATGATGAACGTGCCCTTCTCGGTCATCATCGGGAAGTCACCCATGAACACCGTCTGGCTCTTGATCTCACCGGTGTTGTTGTTGATGAACTCGGCAGTGACGAACAGCGGAGCCGCGTACGTCATGTCCTTGTCTTTGCACTCGTCGACCGGCGCCTTGACCTCGTCGAAGCGGGGGTCGGAGAACGACAGGGACATCGAGCCGGAGAAGTCCTCGATCGGCGACAGCTCGTCGAGTACCTCTTCGAGGCCGCCTTTGGGGCTGACGTCGCCGCGCTCCAATGCGCGCTCCCGCCAACCCTGCGAGCCGATCAGCCACTCGAAAGAATCGGTCTGAACGTCGAGCAGCCCCGGAACCTCAAGCGGTTCACGGAGCTTGGCAAAGGACACCCGGTTTGGAGCTCCAGGTACGGAGTTGTTTGAGCTCTGGCGGAAATCAGCCAAGATGCGTCCTTCCAGCACCTCGTGCGACGTACGAGAGCCCCGGTAGGAGCCGTGCGAGCCGGAGCGAGCTGGTGCCCACCAAGCCTGTTCGCCGCAGATAATTGTGTCGGTTCGGCTGGCGGACGAACTGTCCGGATCTCACGCACGCAACTAAATAGCTGAGCCGCGGTTAGGGGCTCAGGCTAAGACCACAGTGTCGTTAGCGGCCAAGAGGCGATTGTGAGGTGGGCAGGAAGTAGCCAGCGCAACGTCCAACGATAGCGCAGACGCGCGCATTCCTCAAATACCCACACCAATCAGCAGTCATATGCCGTCCTTTGACATAGCGGCGCTGGCTGGCGACCTCGAGTTGTCCGTGGACAGATACGACACATGCTGCCCAACAGATTGACCCGTTTGGGCTTCGTCGTCAAGAGGTGGGTACGGCAAGTTGTGGAGAAATTGTCGTTAAATCGTGTGACCGTCCCGTGTCTGACCGGCCCGATCGCACCGCAACACCATGTGTGGTAACGGCTGCCGAGAATGGTGCCGCAATCGAAATCCCACCGAGCGAAAAGTCAGCGCGGCACGGTTTCGGGGGCGCCTCGCGCCGGGATCAGAACTCGTGCGCCTGGTATTTGTGGGTGCCCTCGAGGTCATCGAGGATGGCCGCCTGGGCGTCCTTGGGCAGCGTGTGCAGCATCGCCCGGACCCGGGCCTGCCGACGGGCGACCGCTTTACGTTCCGGCATGCCGGGCGACGCGACGATCTGCGGCGGCACGCCCTCGATCTCCTCCACACCGCCGGCGTGCTGGCCGGCGTCGAGCGCGGCCTGCTCCTCGGCCATGGTGGCCTCGTCCTTCTCTTCGGACATACCGATCGGCCCGATACGGCGGCCGTTGAGGAACTGCCGCACGACCGGTTCGTCGCTGGTCAGCAGCACCTCTCGGGGCCCGAACATGACGAGGTGCTTGCGGAATAGCATGCCCATGTTGTCCGGGACGGTCCGGGCGATGTTGATGTTGTGCGTGACGATGAGGATGGTGGCGTCGATCTGGGCGTTGATGTCCATGATCAGCTGGCTGAGGTACGCGGTACGCACCGGGTCCAAACCCGAGTCGGGCTCGTCGCACAGGATGATCTGCGGGTCCAAAACCAGGGCGCGGGCCAGGCCGGCACGCTTGCGCATACCACCGGAGATCTCCCCGGGGAACTTCTTCTCGTCCCCGCCGAGACCCACCATGGTCAGCTTCTCCATGACGATGTCACGGATTTCTTTCTCTTTTTTCTTGGTGTGCTCGCGCAGCGGGAACGCGGTGTTGTCGTACAGGTTCATCGAACCGAACAGCGCGCCGTCCTGGAACAGCACGCCGAACAACGTCCGGATCTCGTACAGCTCCTTCGCTGAGCACTCGATGATGTCGGTGCCGTCGATGATGATCGATCCGCGCTCGGGTCGCAGCAGACCGATCAGGGACTTGAGAAAAACGGACTTGCCGGTACCGGACGGCCCCAGCAGAACGCTGACTTCCCCCGAAGGGATCTCGAGCGAGACGTCTTCCCAGATCCTCGAGGATCCGAAGGACTTCGTGAGTCCGTTGACCTCGATGCTGACGCCCATGGGAAGTCCTTCCGTCAACGCGAATTCGCCACAGGATCCGTGTGGCTTGAGTCACTGTAGCGCACGCCTGGTGCGCGACATCAGGGTCGCAAAGATAACAATCTGCGGGGCACCCTGCTCAGCCGCGTCATTGCGCGGGAGCCCAATTGCCGTGGAAGCCCATCGGCACCCGCTGCGGCAGATGCACCGTGGCCACCGATTGCAATGTCTGCGCATCCAGCAGCAACAGCTGCCCCTCGTCGCGGCCGCGGTGGTAGCCGTACCCCATCAAGATGCCGTTGTCTTCCGCCGATGCCGTCGGGTTGGGGACGAATGTCATCTCGCCGATTACCAGGTCGCGATCGAGCGCGGCGGCCTCGCTGGACCCGGTCGCGTAGTCATGCTTGTACAGGGCGGTCACCACCGGTGTTCCCTGCTCCTGGGCGAGATAGCCGTCATCGACGCCGACGGCGTAGCCGAACCGGTGCCGCGCGCCCGTGAGCGTCTCGTTGATCCGGGGAAACTCCTGCGGACGGTCGTCGCGACGTTCGGTGGACACCGATCCGGTGGCCAAATTGATGGTCCAGCGCTCCAGCATGGGTTGGGTGTCCCCGGGGCCCCGGCGGTCGCGGTCGAACATCCGCGCGTAACTCACCACGTCGAGCACCAGATATTCGGAGCCGTTGCGGATTTCGGAGTAGGCATTGAGCGGGTGATAGACGTAGCAGGGTTCGATGTCGAACCAACGCACGTCACGGTTGGAGCCTTCACGCGGCATCACCCCGATGCGCGCGGGATACGACGGGTTCCACGCATAGGGCATGCGGTCGGTCGGCTTGGGGTTGCTGTTCAGCCGGGCCGCGATCGGACTCGGTACCCGCACGCGCCCCACCAGCGACTGGATCACGAGTTGGGCCGGCAGGCCCAGCCAGCGCGGCAACTTGACGGGCAGCATCTGCCCCGGGTCGAACGTGACCGGCAGGTCGTAGATGACCACATATTTGTCGGTGAGCGAGAAGTCATGCATCATCGGCGATCCACCGACCTGGATGTCGACGGTGCGGCGGGCCCGTCCCCGGGTGTCGATCACCGAGTACTGCACGGTTCGCCCGCGGGCGAATGAGTAGGAGACGGCGTGCAGTTCGCCGGTGCGCGGGTCGCGGTGCGGATGGGCGGTGTAGCCGCCGTACAGCGTGCCGTCGAAGTCACAGGTCCCGACGGTGTCGAGTTCCTCGGTGAGCTCGTAGTTGGCGACGCCGCCCTCCACCAGGGCCAGCGTGCGCCCGGCATGTGCCAGCACGTTGGTGTTGGCGCCCAGCGCCAGCATGCCCGCCCGCGGGTCCAACCGGGAGGGAGCGGGCTCGCCGAGCTTGGCGGCCACCGTTGCGCTGCGCACCCAGCGGTTGCGGTACCAGCGGGCCTGCCCGTCGTGCAGCGCCACGCCGTGGACCATCCCGTCGCCGCTGAACCAGTGGTATGTGGCCGGATTCACCTCCGCCGCGGGGTTGGGACCGTTGCGCAGATAGCGGCCGTCCAGGTGCTCGGGGATCTTGCCGGTCACCTGCAGATCGGTGGCGGTGACTTCGGCCGTCACCGGCGCCAGAAAGTCCTCGAGGTAGGGGTTCCGGATATCGACCGTCTTCATCGCCGTCATGGCTGAGCTCCTATAACATTGTTATTTCAGCGTTATTGGAACCGTACGCCGCTGATGAGAGGATGGCAAGGATGACTTCCTCCCCGACTCAACGCACCGTCCGCGACGAGCTGCTGCGCGCCGCCGTGGGGCTACTCAACGACCATGGGCCCGACGCGCTGCAAACCCGCAAAGTGGCCGGCGCCGCGGGAACGTCGACGATGGCCGTCTACACCCATTTCGGCGGCATGCGCGAACTCATCGCCGCGGTCGCGGAAGAGGGGTTGCGGCACTTCGGTGCCGCGCTGGCCGTGCCGCAGACCGACGATCCGGTGGCTGACCTGATGGCCGTCGGCGCCGCCTACCGGCGTTACGCGATCGAACGGCCGCACATGTACCGGCTGATGTTCGGCAGCACCAGCGCGCACGGCATCAACGCGCCGGCCGGCAACGTTCTGACACTCACTCCCGACGAGATCGAACAGCAGGAATCCAGCTTCGCACATGTCGTGCGCGCGGTTCACCGGTCGATGCTGGCCGGCCGGATCACGGCATCCGCCGCAGACGACGACGCCGCCGTGGTGGCGACAGCCGCCCAGTTCTGGGCGTTGATCCACGGCTTCGTGATGCTGGAGCTGGCCGGGTTCTACGGCGACGACGGGTCGGCCCTGTTACCCGTGCTCGCCGGGATGACCACCAATCTACTTGTCGCGCTGGGCGATTCACCCGAATTGGTGCATCGGTCGCGGCAGGCGCTGGTCGCTGCCCGCTGAGTGCCGCCGGGCACGCAGCAGCCCCCGGTGCCCTAGCGCGGGCTCCGGGGGCTGGTGCGCAATGACTACTTGACGGTGACGCTGGCGCCGGCGGCCTCGAGCTTGCCCTTGGCCTCGTCGGCGGCTTCCTTGGAGACCTTCTCGAGCAGCGGCTTGGGAGCGCTGTCGACCAGGTCCTTGGCCTCCTTGAGACCCAGACCGGAGACGATCTCACGCACCACCTTGATGACGCCGATCTTCTTCTCACCGGCGGCCTCGAGGATCACGTCGAATTCCGACTGCTCCTCGGCGGCTTCGACCGGAGCACCGCCGCCGCCACCGCCGGCCGCCGCAACGGCGACCGGAGCGGCCGCGGTGACCTCGAAGGTCTCCTCGAACTTCTTGACGAAGTCCGACAGCTCCAGCAGGGTCATTTCCTTGAATGCGTCGAGCAGGTCGTCGCTGGAGATCTTTGCCATGGTGTTTCCTCCTGAGTTTCTTGAGTTTCTCGGGCTTGTGGGGGTTATTCGGCGGCTTCGGGAGTTGCCTCGGCGGCGGGTGCTTCGCCAGGGGCTTCCGTGCCCTTCTTCTCCTGCAGGGCAGCCAGCAGTCGGGCCATCTGCGACGCGGGTGCGTTGAACAGCCCGGCAGCCTTGGCGAGGTTGCCCTTCATCGCGCCGGCCAGCTTGGCCAGCAGCACCTCTCGCGATTCCAGGTCCGCGATGCGCTCGACTTCGGCGACGGTCAGCGGGTGACCGTCCATGTAGCCGCCCTTGATGACCAGCGCCTTGTGGTCCTTGGCGAACGTCTTGAGCGCCTTGGCCGCGTCGACCGGCTCACCGGTGACAAACGCGATCGCCGTCGGGCCGGCGAACAGATCGTCCAGGCCTTCGATGCCGGCCTCTGACGCCGCCCGCTTGATCAGGGTGTTCTTGGCCACCGCGTAGGTGGTCGAGGATCCCAGCGAACGGCGCAGCTCGGCCAGGTTGGCCACCGATAGACCGCGGTACTCGGTGATGACCGTCGCCGTCGAGGCCTTGAAGTGTTCTGTGATGTCTGCGACGGCGGTGGCCTTGTCAGCCCTGGCCATGCATGCCTCCTACACGTGTGGTGGCCACCGGAGGAACGACGAACGCCCCGGCGCAGGATGCGGCCGGGGCGTGAGATGCGCCGGCGCACGCGCCGGCAGTGATGCCTCGTCCTCCTGCGTGGGCCGCCGGGATGTTCCCGGACCTTCAACCGATTGCTCGGTGACCGACGGTCTTTGGTGGATCGGCCACCACAATAGCGTGGGTCCGCGCGATCAGCCAAAACGGTGCATGAGCGCGAGCTGCTGTCCGCCGAGCGTGAAAGCCACGACGCACCACCAGCGTGTCTCGTCGTGAAAGTCACACTCGGGGAGTTATTGCTCGCGCAGCCCGACCAGTCGCGCCGCGCCGATCAGTCCCGCGTCGCCGCCGAGCGCGGCGGGCATCACGCGCAGGCCGGCCAGGAAATCCAGTCGGGCATAGTCGGCCAGCGCCACGCGCAACGGGTCGAACAGCAGGCCGCCGGATCTGGCCACTCCCCCGCCGATGACGACCAGATCCAGGTCGCACACCGCGGCCACCGAGGCGATCATTGCGGCCAGCGCGCGGGTGCCCCGCGCGAACGCCTGCAACGCCACCGCGTCTCCGGCCGCCGCCGCCCGGGACAGTTCCCGGGCACCGGCGCCGGGCGGCGCGGACCAGCCGTTGGCCCGTGCCCAGCGCGTCATCGAGGGGCCCGACGCGATGGTCTCCACACACCCGCGGCCCCCGCACGCGCACGGCAACCCGTCCGGTTTGACCACCACGTGACCGACGTGACCGGCGTTGCCGGTGCGGCCGGTGTACGGCACGCCGTCGAGCACCAGGCCGCCGCCGACGCCGGTGGAGACCACCATGCCCAGCAGGAAGCCCGCGCCGCGGCCGGCACCGATCCAGTGCTCGCCGAGTGCCATGCAGACTCCGTCGCCGCCCAGGCGAACCGGCACGCCCGGCACCGCGGCCGCCACCCGCTCGCGCAGCGGGAACCCGCGCCAGGCCTTGATGTTGACCGGACTCACGCTGCCGGTGGCGAGGTCGACGGGTCCGGCCGAAGCGATCCCGACCGCCGCCACCGTCCCACCGGCGGCGTGCAACGCGTCGGCGATCATCGCCGCGACGGCATCCCATACCTGTTCAGGCCCAGCGCCGGCCGGTGTGGGACAGGTGGCGTTGTAGACCAGCGTGCGGGTCGGGTCGGCGAGGGCGCCCGGGTCGGCGAGCCCGGCGGCGATCTTGGTGCCGCCGATGTCGAGGCAGAGGGTGACCATCAGTGCCGGTGGGTGTTGTCGGGCTGACGCGGGTCGCCAGGATGCTCGTAGCCGGGTGCCAGGTGTACCAGTGCGGCGCGGCGGGCGTCGAGCCAGACCCGAAATGATCGCCGGCGCGCGGCCCCCAGCAGATGCTGAGAAATGGCGGATCGCACCTCTTCCAGCGGTGGCGCGGCGTCCGGGGGGACGCGCCAACCGTCGCTTCCGGCGCGCGATCGCGCGAACCGCAGCGGGTTGCGGGCGTGATAGGCCGCCACCTGGCCGGCGCTGACCTCGACACCGGCGGTGACCTCCGCGAACAGCGCGCGTGCCGGTGGTTGCGCCAGTGCCGCCGCCGCGATGCTGCCGATCTCGAGCCGGGCGGTCACATCGGGCAACAATTCGTCCTCGGCAGGGGCGCCGGCGCCATCGAGGCCGCGATCGGCCGCCTCAGCGACAATCACCCGCTCGGTGACGAGCAGTTGCGTCAGCCAGCGCCGCAGCTGGCGGCCCTCACTGGTGTCCGGTGCGGGCAACGCGTTCGCCTGCGGACCGCCGCGCAGCCGGACTTCGCGTGCGTCGACGTCGACGACGGCGACCGGGATGCCGGCAACGGTCGCTACAGATCGAGAACTCATGTCACCGTCACCTTCACCGCCGGGGAATAGATCAGCCGGCCCGCGCAGCCGACCCGTACCAGCGCCCACCACTGCCCCGGGTCGAGCCAGGGCGGCGGGCTGACATCGAAGACGAGTTCAACGGTGCCCCGCGCGAGCAGGTCGGCACCCAGGGCGGCCGGGCGCATCCAGTCCCACGTCCCCCAGGGGCTGATCAGATGCGCTTCGAGGGCGAGGTCGGCACCGGCACGGCTACCGATGGTCATCGACAGGCGCGTCGCTGCCCCGGCGGTCAGCTCGACGTCGGCGGGACCATCGACGAGGTACACGAAGTCACCGGCGTCGGCGCCGACGTCCACGAACGCGACGTCCTCGACCACCTGACGCCACGCGGCCGGCACGTCCGGGTCGGTGACCCGCAGCTGGGCCCGCACCGGATACCGCCCGGTCGGCGCGTGGCCCGGTATCCCCACGACGACGTCGGTTTCCAGGTGCGCTCCGGGCACCAGCGCGAAGGGCAGCTCCACCGGGCCGACCGACCAGCCCGGCGGGCACACCACGTCAACAGTGCCGCCGAGTGCGGTGTCGGTGCAGTCGCTGGCGATTGTCAGCCGCAACGTCACCTCACGAAGGTCCACGCCGGTGTCGACACTCACCTGCCGGGGATGCAGGTGGGCGACCGCCGGCAACCCGCCCAGCGGGGCGGGACCGCGATTGTGCAGCCAGTAGCGTGAATAGAGCGGCTGGGCCGGTTCGGCATGCGGCGCCAACGCGATCGGGTCGACCGGGAGTGCGGCGACATCGAGGCGGGCCAGCACGGTAGCCACCTGATAACCGTGCAGGTCGATGAGGCGCTTACGACGTTCGGGTTTTTCCAGCAGGTCTGCCTGCGCGAGGGCACGCAGCGCGCCCAGATCAGAACCGAGCACGACCCGCGCGGCGGCACCGGAGGTCTCAACCAGTCGCAGCGCGACCTCACCCGGCGCGACGGGTTTGGCGCTGCCCGCGGTCAGCGGGTTGCCGGCGGCCTTCAGCGCACCCACCCGCACGGCCTCTGCCGGCTCGACGTGCAGCAGCGAGCCGGCGGCCGGCAGCGCGCCGTGTTGCTGCTGCGCAGTGATCGCATGCAGCGGATTGCAGAACTGCTCGCTGCGGGCCGGCAGCCCAGTCTGCCGCCAGTCGCCGTCACCACAGATCAACGCGTAGTCGAAGTGGTGGGTCCAGTGCTGGAGCTGGAAGTTCGAGCCGTCGGGCGCGGTGCGCCTGGGTTCGTCGATCCAGGTTCCCGAGGGCCATCCGGTGCAGGACCGCATCAGCGCCGTGTGCAGCGTGCCGTCGATTTCGACGGCGAAGCTCGGCACGCCGCGGTTGAGCAACGCGACCGTGTGGGGCGCAAAGGGTTCGGTTCGAGGAGGCGGCTGCTGGTCGACGACGATCTCGGCGTCGCCGAGGTCTGTGACGACCGCAGCGATCGCGGCGGCGAGCTTCCTCGGGCCGTTGCCGTCGAGGATCAGCACCGGCAGCGCGTCTGCGGCCCGCAGGTCGGCACCGGGCACCCAGACGGCCGCCAGCGGTGTGGCGGCCGGCACCCACACCCGGGCCCGGCCGGTCTTCGCCAGCTGCCGCTGCAATTCAGCGGTGTAGGCCGGGTCGGCCGCGGACAGCACCGCTTCGGTGAACGCGTTGCGCGACGGCCCACCCAACGCGATACGTACGTCGGGCAGGTTGGAGTCGACGTCGAGGTTGCCGTAACGCGGCTTGTCGGCACCACTGCAGGTCGCCGTCACCCCGGCGCGTACCAGCGCGACCATCAGCTCGCGGGCCATCGGCCCCGCCGCCGACTCGGAGGGAGCTACCACTTCGGCAACCGAGATCGCCCGGGTGGCGGAACCGATGCGTACCCGCGCCGCCGAGGACAACCCGAACCAGCCGTAGGCCGGGTTATCCAGCGTCCACAGGTGCTCGCCGGTGTCGACCGACCGATCACCGTCATGCAGCAACGCGAAGCCGCGCCCAACGACGGCGTCCCCGACCTCGCTGACCGGCATGGCGCCGGCTACCGGACACGGCCAGCGCAGCCGCACCAACCGGTCTTCGCCCGCGAAATCGTCGATGGTGGTGCGGCAGTCGACCCTGTCCACCTCGCGCCACAACGTCAGCGTCTGCGTGTAGCGCAGCAGTTCGCCGATGCGGCCGCGCACGACCACGCGCTCACCCAGCGGCCCGCGGTAGGCCTGCACGCTTGCCGGCGATTCCGAACTGCACACCACCGGACCGCGGGGCAGCAGATGCCAGGGGCCCTCTCCCTGGGTCGGGTGGGACGCATATTCCTCGTAGACCGCGAGCTCGTTGCCCACCCGGCCCGGTGCTATCGCCTCCCGGCCGCCGTGAAGCAGCGACGCCACCGCTCCGCCGCGGCGTGGGTCGACGGTGAGCCGGTAGTACTCGTTGGCGATCCGCGTCCCGCCGACCGGCTGCCATCCCGTGACGTGGTCGGCGGGCACCAGACGGTAGGTCCGCCAGCCCAGTGACGGCACGCCGCGGGCCAGCCAGGTCACCGACCGGCCGTCGTGTTCGATGTGCGCCGGTAGTTCAGTGCCGTCGCAGTCCAGCACTCGCATGCCCGCGCCCGGCGCCCGGCTCAACTGCGCGGTGACGATATCGCTGCGCCGCGCGGTGACGGGGTTCCACACCACCACGGAGTCACCCGTATCGGCGACCAGACCGGACAGCAGCTGTAACGCGTTGTCGCGGCAGGTGCGGCCCAGCTCCCACGCGTCTCGCCAGCCCGTCAGCAGATCGAGGTACACCTGATCGGACTCCGAGCCGGTGATCGCGTCGTGATGCGCGCCGTAGGCCAGCTGCACCCAAGCCTTGGCCAAGGCGGCCTGCGGGTACCGCGCCCCGGTCAGAACCCCTGCGAACACCGCGAAACGCTCGGCATCGAGCACCGCGTTCTCGGCGGCCCGGTTGGCCTGCTTGGTGTCGATGTAGGACACGTCCTTGCCGGTGTAGATCGGGTTCATGTCGCGGGTCTGCGGCGAGGCTGACGCGCCACGTTCGTCGAGTTCGGCGCGCACCGCGGCGAAGAACTCCCGCGGCAGGCCGCATACGAACCGCGGCCAGATGTAGCGCGACGCCCAGTCGCGATGAATCTCGGTCACCCACTTGTTCGGCGGGGTGTAGTCCGTGCCGACCGGAAGCAGCACATTGCGGGTCAGCGCCACCTTCTTCAGCTGATCGAACAGGGCATAGGTAGCTTGCTCGGCCTCGGCCAGCGTGGTCGACGAGTCCATCCACCAGCCGGCCGAATAGTGCGCAGGCATGTAGTGAGTGAGCAGGCCTCGCCCCGACGGCGCGATCCACTCGAACTCGCTGGAAAACTGCATCCGGTCTAACCCACTAGGTTGGTCACCGCCTGACGCCGGACCCCACTGATGGTGCGGTCCACGCGCCCAGGAACTTGATGTCAAACCGGCGTCGGCGGCCATACCGGGAAATTGCGGGTCATGCCCGAAGACGTCGAGCTGCCAGGCGGTCGCCGGATCGGCGCCCAGCACATCGCGTTGAAAGCCGACGCCGTGCACCAGGTTTCGGATCGTCGTCTCGGGTCCGGTGAGGTTGGTGTTGGGTTCGTTGTAGGTGCCACCCATCACCTCGACCCGGCCCTGCGCCAGCAACCGGCGCAGATCGGCGCGGTCCTCCGGGCGCGTATCCCAGTACGGCTTGAGGTAATCGACCTCGGCAAGCACGAATTTGTACTCCGGCTCGCGGCGCGCCATTTCCAGGTGGGCGTGCACCAATTCGAAGCCGTTGGTCTGACGGGCGCGCCCTGGCGGTTCTTCGTGCCACTCGCTGGTGTAGGCGGCCTGGGTGTTCCACCAGACCGGGTCGTAGTGGAAGTGGCTGACCATGAACATCGTCCAGCCGGGTTCGGCCACCACGAAATCGAAGGCCAGGCCGCTTCCATCGGCCCGCACGCGCGCAGGACGCCGATCGCCGACGTCGGCCCCGTCGACAGTGACCGGCACCTCGACCACCACTTGACCGGCCGGGACAATCACCTCACCGCCCAGACCGTCACCGTCCACGCGCACTGTCGTTGGCGCGGCGCACCCGGCGACATCGACGCGAACCACTTGCAGCGGCCGGTCCGGCGAGCCGACGAACAGCTCGGTCGATGCCGCCGAAACCAGTTGCATGACCGCACCTTACGGGGCGCCACCCGCCTGATGAAGACGTTTACCCACCGCACGCGCCGCCGCCCGCACCTCGGCCGGCTCCAGTACCTCGAACTCCGCGCCCACCATCGCGAAGTGCAACACCATCCGCTGCGGATCGTCGCCCCCTGCCGTCACCACACACGCCTTATCCCCGTCGGGTTCGACGGTCATCGACTGCGGCGAGAAGTGACGCGCGACCACTGACGCGGGCAGCGAGTAACGCACCCTGGCCACATAACGGTACGGGGCCGCGCTGATCGAGCGCCGTACGTAGTCGCCGGCATCCGGTGCCGGCCGCCGCACGAAGGTGCTGCCGGACGCCTGCACCGCGCTCATCCGATCCAGGCGCAGCGTGCGCCAGTCGTTGCGGTCGCGGTCGTGGGCGAGCAGATACCACCGGCGGCCGGTAGTCACCAGCTGATAGGGCTCCAGGCGACGCCGGCTGCAAGCACCGTCTCGCGCGGTGTACTCGGCCGTGACGTGCTCATGATCTCGGCACGCGCGGGCCAGCGTCATCAACGTGTCGGGGTCCACCGGAGAGTCCACCGCGTCGGGCGTCAGCGTGACGGTCGCCTCGTGCAGCGCGGTGACCTGGGAGCGCAGCCGGGCGGGCAGCACCTGGTCCAGCTTGCTGAGCGCCCGCAACGCGGATTCGCCGACGCCGGCCACGCTGCCGCCGGCGGCGAGCCGCAGACACACCGCCACGGCGACCGCCTCGTCGGGGTCGAGCAGCAGCGGCGGCAACGCCGCGCCGGCGCCGAGCCGGTAGCCACCACCGGTGCCCTTGCTCGCTTCCACCGGATAACCCAGCTCGCGCAGTCGCTCGACGTCGCGCCGCACACTGCGGGCGGTCACCGACATCTGCCGGGCCAGCTCCTGCCCGGTCCACACCCGCCGCGACTGCAGCAGCCCCAGCAGCTGCAGCACCCGGCTCGTCGTCGCCGACATGCAGAAGAGTCTGCCCCACCTTGAGGACCGAAACTGTCCGCTATTGCTGGAAAGCTCGCAGTCATGGCGAACCTCACCACCCAACTGGCCGACCAGCTCGACTGGCACTGGAACAAGCAGCTGCGCCCGCGCCTGGACGGGCTGACCGACGGCGAATACTTCTGGCAGCCGGTGCCCGACTGCTGGACCGTGCATCCGGACGGTTCGGTGGATTTCGCTTATCCGAGCCCCAGCCCGACGCCGTTCACCACGATCGCGTGGCGACTCGCCCACGTCATCGTCGGCGTGTTCGCCATGCGCAATCACCACCACTTCGGCGCCCCGCCCGCCGACTACCAGAGTTGGCACTACGCCACCGACGCCGCGACGGCGCTCCGGCAACTCGATGAGGAGTATGCAGCGTGGATCACCGGTGTGCGGTCGCTGTCCGCCACGGACCTGGACCGTCCGTGCGGTCCCGCGGAAGGGCCCTACGCCGAGTACGCGCTGAGCGAGCTGATCCTGCACATCAATCGGGAAGCAATCCATCACGGTGCCGAAATAGCTTGCCTGCGAGACCTTTACCTGCACACCCGAAAGGATTGACAATGCCTGCCCTTGCCCCTCCGGTCACCGACGAACGCAATGCCCTACGCGAGTTCCTCGCATACCACCAGAGCGCGTATTTCGCGGTGTCCCATGGCCTCACCGACGAGCAGGCACGGTCGACGCCGTCGGCCGGCGCGCTGTCGGTCGGCGGACTGATCAAGCATGTGACCGGCATGCAGCGGATGTGGATGGCGCGAGTGGCGTCCGCCCCGGATGTTCCGCCGAAGGACCCGCGCTCGTTCGACGAACGGTCCGCGGAGTACGCCGATGAATTCGTGATGCTGCCCGGCGAAACTCTGGCCGGGTTGCTCGAGGCGTTCGCAGCGCAGAACGCCCAAACCCTGCGACTGGCCGACGCCGCCGACCTCGAGGCTGCTGTCCCGGTCCCGCAGGACGCGCCGTGGTTTCCCAAAGATGTCCCGGCGTGGTCGGTGCGGTGGGTGCTCTTGCATGTGATCAACGAACTGGCCCGGCACGCGGGCCACGCCGACATCGTGCGGGAGAGTATCGA
The DNA here is from genome assembly GCF_054515735.1 of Mycobacterium sp. ML4. NCBI lineage: Bacteria > Bacillati > Actinomycetota > Actinomycetes > Mycobacteriales > Mycobacteriaceae > Mycobacterium > Mycobacterium sp. ML4. The sequence goes on along the minus strand of NZ_JBTNSY010000024.1, from coordinate 6,489 downwards.
CGGGGCGACCATGTACGAACTGATCGCCGCTCTGGAAAATTGGCCGCCGCAGCCGTGGCTGATGCCCTGGCGGCCCAAATAAACCGCACCGCATTCACCGCCGGACGCGTATTTCAGACGCGTGAGGGGGCTCACGCAAATTGGGAATTGGCTGACCCGATTTGGCACACTGCAGAAATGAGTACCACCAAACACCGCGACGTGGCCAAGCTCGATCGGGTGCCGCTACCGGTCGAAGCGGCCCGGGCGGCTGCCACCGGCTGGCAGCTCACCCGCACCGCCGCTCGGGTGGCCGGCAAGCTTCCAGGCAAAGGGTTCGCCTCTTCCTGGCAACAGAAAGTCATCAAGGAGATCCCGCAGACCTTCGCCGACCTGGGTCCCACATACGTCAAGTTCGGACAGATCATCGCGTCGAGTCCCGGCGCATTCGGCGAATCGCTGTCGCGCGAATTCCGCGGCCTGCTGGACAGGGTGCCGCCCGCCGACACCGACGAAGTGCACAAACTCCTGATCGAGGAACTCGGCGACGAACCGTCGAACCTGTTCGCGAAATTCGAGGAAACACCGTTTGCCTCGGCATCGATCGCGCAGGTGCATTACGCGACACTGAAAACCGGCGAAGACGTCGTCGTCAAGATTCAGCGTCCGGGAATTCGGCGCCGGGTCGCGGCCGACCTGCAGATCTTGAAGCGCTTCGCCCAGGCCGTCGAACTGGCCAAGCTGGGTCGCAGGCTCTCCGCGCAAGACGTGGTCGCCGACTTCTCCGACAACCTGGCCGAAGAGCTCGACTTCCGGCTCGAGGCACAGTCGATGGATGCCTGGGTCTCCCACCTGCACGCGTCGCCGTTGGGCAAGAACATCCGCGTGCCGCAGGTGCACTGGAACTTCACCAGCGAGCGGGTGTTGACGATGGAGCGGGTGCAGGGCATCCGCATCGACAACGTCGCCGCGATCCGCAAGGCCGGATTCGACGGCACTGAGCTGGTGAAGGCGCTGCTGTTCAGCCTCTTCGAGGGTGGGTTGCGGCACGGGCTGTTCCACGGCGATCTGCATGCCGGCAACCTCTATGTCGACGACGAGGGCCGCATCGTGTTCTTCGACTTCGGGATCATGGGCCGCATCGATCCACGCACCCGCTGGCTGCTGCGGGAACTGGTGTACGCCCTGCTGGTCAAAAAGGACCACGCCGCCGCCGGCAAGATCGTGGTGCTGATGGGGGCCGTCGGCACCATGAAGCCCGAGGCGGAAGCCGCCAAGGACCTGGAGAAGTTCGCCACCCCGCTGACCATGCAATCGCTGGGCGATATGTCGTATGCCGACATCGGCCGCCAGCTGTCGGCCCTTGCCGACGCCTACGACGTCAAGCTGCCCCGCGAGCTGGTGCTGATCGGCAAGCAGTTTCTCTACGTCGAGCGGTATATGAAGCTGCTGGCGCCCAAGTGGCAGATGATGTCCGACCCGCAGCTGACGGGCTACTTCGCCAACTTTATGGTCGAGGTCAGTCGCGAGCATCAATCGAACTAGGGAAGTCGCGTGGAAGTTCGCAGTGGCACCGCGGTTGCGGGCGATGTCAAGCTCTACTACGAGGACATGGGCGACCCCGACCATCCGCCCGTGCTGCTCATCATGGGTCTGGGCGCGCAGATGTTGCTGTGGCGCACCGAGTTCTGCGAGCAGCTGGTCCGCCAGGGGTTGCGTGTCGTCCGTTACGACAACCGCGACGTCGGGTTGTCCAGCAAAACCGAGCGCCATCCCGCCCCGCAGCCGCTGGCAATGAGGATGGCACGGTCATTCCTGGGCCTGCCCAGCCGCGCCGCCTACCGGCTCGAGGACATGGCCGATGATGCGGCGGCCCTGCTGGATCACCTTGGCATCGAGGGCGCACACATCGTGGGGGCGTCGATGGGCGGCATGATCGCTCAGGTCTTCGCGGCGCAATTCGCGGAGCGCACCCGAACCCTTGCGGTGATCTTCTCGAGCAATAATCACCGGTTCCTCCCCCCGCCGGCACCGCGCGCCCTGCTCTCGCTGATCAAGGGGCCGCCGCCCAGCTCGCCACGCGAGCTGATCATCAACAACTCGGTCCGGGTGAGCAAGATCATCGGCAGCCCGCAGTACCCGACGCCCGAGGAACAGTTGCGCGCGGAGGCGGCCGAAGCGTACGACCGCAGCTATCACCCATGGGGCATTTCCCAGCAATTCAGCGCCATCATGGGCAGCGGCAGCCTGCAGCACTACAACCGGCGTATCACCGCCCCGACCGTGGTGATCCACGGGCGGGCGGATAAACTAATGCGCCCGTTCGGCGGCCGCGCTGTCGCGAAGGCAATTGACGGTGCCCGATTGGTGTTGGTCGACGGCATGGGTCATGATCTGCCCAAGCAGTTGTGGAGTCGCGTCATTGATGAGCTGACTAGCAACTTCGCTGCCGCCGAGTCAACCAATAGCTGACGGCTCCCGGACGTCCCGTCCGGGGGTGTCACGCAAATACGAGAAACGAGACGCTACGGTGTCCGCTGGAGGTGGTCCCAAATGGCCGAACTGAGACCGTATTACGAAGAGTCCCAAGCGACGTACGACATTTCCGACGACTTCTTCGCACTGTTTCTGGACCCCAACATGGTGTACACGTGCGCCTACTTCGAGCGTGACGACATGACCCTCGAAGAGGCACAGCTCGCGAAGTTGGATCTGGCGCTGAACAAGCTGAACCTCGAGCCGGGCATGACGCTGCTCGACATCGGGTGCGGGTGGGGCGGCGCCGTGGTGCGGGCGGTCGAGAAGTATGACGTCAATGTCATCGGCATCACCCTGAGCCGGAATCATTACCTGCGCAGCAAAGCCCGGCTCGCCGCGATCCCCACCGAGCGACGCGCCGAGGCGCGGCTACAGGGCTGGGAAGAATTCACCGAGAAGGTCGACCGGATCGTCAGCTTCGAAGCCTTCGACGCCTTCAAGAAGGAGCGCTGGCCCGCGTTTTTCGATCGCGCCTACGAAATCCTGCCTGACGACGGCTCGATGCTGTTGCACAGCATCTTCACCCACGAGCAGACGTACTGGCGCGACCACGGCATCACGGTGACGATGAGCGATCTGCGTTTCTTCCGCTTTCTGGCGACCGAGATCTTCCCCGGCGGCGGCATGTGCGGTGAAGTCGACATCATCGATAACGCCAAGAACAGCGGCTTCTCGGTCGGTGAAATTCAGTACCTGCAGCCGCATTACGCGCGCACTCTGGATATGTGGGCGGCGAATTTGGAAGCCAATCGCGAGCAGGCGATCGCCGTCCAGTCGCAAGAGGTCTACGACCGTTTCATGCGGTATCTGACCGGCTGCGCGAACCTGTTCCGAAAGGGTCTGTCCAACGTCGCCCAATACACCCTGACGAAGTAGCGACGCCCCGAATCGCAGCGTTCGCGCAACACCCTGAACAGGTCAGACGCGGTCGCGGTTTAGTAATGCAGCGCCGCGTCGGATAACATGCCTCAGGCATGCAAGGGGGGATGCGACGACGCGTGCGACCGTGGGCCTTTCAGGGTCCGGAAAGGCACTAAACATGGCTCAGAAGCTGACGCCGCACTTTGACGATGTGCAGGCACACTACGACTTGTCCGACGACTTTTTCCGATTGTTTCTGGATCCGACCCAGACGTATAGCTGCGCCTATTTCGAGCGCGACGACATGACGCTGGAAGAGGCCCAGATCGCCAAGATCGATCTGGCGCTGGGCAAGCTGGGCCTGCAACCCGGCATGACGCTGCTCGACGTCGGGTGCGGGTGGGGTGCCACCATGCGCCGCGCCATCGAAAAGTACGACGTCAACGTCATCGGCCTGACCCTGTCCAAGAACCAGGCCGCGCATGTGCAGAAGACGTTCGACGAGATGGACACCGAACGGAGCAGGCGGGTTCTGCTCGAAGGCTGGGAACAGTTCAACGAACCCGTGGATCGCATCGTGTCGATCGGTGCTTTCGAGCACTTCGGCCATGAGCGTTACGACGACTTCTTCGCGCTGGCGTACAAGCTACTGCCGGCCGACGGCGTAATGCTGCTGCACACCATCACCGCGCTGACCGGAACCCAGATGGCCGAACGCGGCATGCCGCTGACCTTCGAGGGGGCCCGCTTCGCCAAATTCATCATGACCGAGATCTTCCCCGGCGGCCGGTTGCCGTCGATCGAGATGGTTGGCGAGCACTCCGCGAAATCCGGGTTCAAGCTGACCCGTCGCCAATCGCTGCAAAAGCACTACGCCCGGACCCTCGACATCTGGGCCGCGGCGCTGGAGTCACGCCGGGATGAGGCCATCGAGATCCAGTCCGAAGAGGTCTACGAGCGCTACATGAAGTACCTGACCGGTTGCGCGAACTCGTTCCGCGTCGGCTACATCGACGTCAATCAGTTCACACTGGAGAAATAGCGGGGAGGCAACCATAGTGGGGTTCGGGGTCGCGTCCAAAATAATCCCGCCATCAGCGATTTCAATGCGGGCGATGCGTCCCCGCACGTGTAGGGTGCCGGGATGATCACCTCGCGGGGGCGGGCCTGTCCGATGGGGAGGACTAATGTCTAACAACCTGACTCGTGTGTCTAACGACCTGACTCGTGCCAGGAGCAGGCGAGAGAACAACGACGACGTCCAGGCGCACTACGACATCTCTAACGAGTTTTTCGAGCTGTTCACCGATCCGACCCGGACCTACAGTTGCGCCTACTTCGAACGCGACGACATGACCCTGGAAGAAGCCCAGAACGCCAAGCTCGATCTTGCGCTGGGAAAGCTGGGACTCGAGCCGGGGATGACCCTGCTGGATGTGGGCTGCGGCTGGGGCTCGACGATGAAGCGCGCCCTCGAGAAGTACGACGTGAACGTCATCGGACTGACGCTGTCGAAGAATCAGCACTCGTATTGCGAGGAACTGCTCGCCGGGGTGGACACCGCCCGTTCACACCGGGTCCTGCTGAGCGACTGGGCCGAGTTTTCCGAGCCGGTGGACCGGATCGTCACCATTGAAGCCCTGGAGCACTTCGGCTTCCAGCGCTACGACGACTTCTTCAGGTTCGTCTACGACGCGCTGCCGCCGGACGGCGTCATGCTGCTGCACTCGATCACCGGGTTGACCGGGGGGCAGATCGTCGAGCGGGGCATGCCGGTGACGTTCGAGATGGCGCGGTTCATCAAGTTCATCGTTACCGACATCTTCCCGGGTGGTCGTTTGCCGTCGATCGAGAAGGTGCACGAGCACGCGACCAAGGCCGGTTTCACCGTGAGCCATGTCGAGTCGCTGCAGCTGCACTTCGCACGAACCCTCGACCTTTGGGCCGAAGCACTCTCGGCACACAAGGAAGAGGCCATCGAGATTCAGTCCGAAGAGATCTACGAGCGCTACATGAAGTATCTGACCGGCTGCGCCGAGTCCTTCCGGATCGGCTACATCGACTGCCACCACTTCACATTGCAGAAGTAGACCTCCGCGGGCTTGCGGAGCACGCCGAGCCGGTAGCCGGTACCGCCGGATCGGGTAGTGTTGCACGTCAGAGGTCTAGGCCCGCACGGACGACCAGCTAGTGCCACATATCCAGGAGAACCCCACAGCAATGGCCGAGAAACGCACCGGTGCCCTGACGAAACCGACCCAGTACGACGATATCCAGGCGCACTACGATGTCTCCGATGACTTCTTCGCGTTGTTTCAGGATCCCACTCGGACCTACAGCTGCGCATACTTCGAGCCGCCGGACATCTCGCTCGAGGAAGCCCAGATCGCCAAGGTAGATCTGAACCTGGACAAGTTGGACCTCAAGCCGGGCATGACGCTGCTGGACGTCGGCTGCGGCTGGGGCACCACCATGAAGCGCGCCGTGGAGAAGTACGACGTCAACGTCGTCGGCCTGACCCTGTCCAAGAATCAGCACGCCCGCTCTGCGCAGGTGCTCGACGCGATCGACACCGACCGCTCCCGCCGGGTGCTTCTGCACGGCTGGGAGGACTTCGACGAGCCGGTCGACCGGATCGTGTCCATCGAAGCCTTCGAGCACTTCGGACACGAGAACTACGACGACTTCTTCAAGCGGTGTTTCAACATCATGCCTGAGGACGGCCGGATGACCGTCCAGAGCAGCGTCAGCTACCACCCCTATGACATGGCGGCGCGGGGTAAGCGGATCACGTTCGACACGGTCCGCTTCATCAAGTTCATCGTGACCGAGATCTTCCCGGGCGGCCGGCTGCCGTCCACCGAAATGATGATCGAGCACGGCGAAAAGGCCGGCTTCGTTGTCCCCGAAGCCCTTTCGCTGCGGCCGCATTACATCAAGACGCTGCACATCTGGGGCGACACGTTGGAGTCCAACCGGGAGAAGGCGATCGAGGTGACCTCGGTAGAGGTCTACGAGCGTTATATGAAGTACCTGCGAGGTTGCGAGCACTACTTTGACGACGAGATGCTCGACGTCAGCCTGGTGACCTATCTCAAGCCGGGCGCGGCC
>NZ_JBTNSY010000023.1:0-97183 GCF_054515735.1 Mycobacterium sp. ML4 | reverse complement strand
GTGTTATTGAGGGCTGCGTTGAGGCTGGCAAGTCCGGTGCCGAAGCCGCCGGTGAGCTGGGCCGCCAGGTTGGACCCGGTCAGCAGCGCCCCGTTGAGTGCGGCGGACAGTGCCGGCAGTCCACCTCCGAAGGCGGCGTTCAGTGCGGCTGACAGGCCGTTGAGGCCGCCGGTGAAGGCGCCGCTGAGGGCCCCGGATAGACCGGCCAGGCTGACGCCGAGGTTTCCGGACAACGCCGCGGACAGGGATGCCGACAAGGCGGGGAATGCTGCACTGAAGCTGGCGGCCAGGTTCTGGCCCGCGTTCAGCACTGCGTTCAGTGCGCCCTGGAATGCCGGCGCTCCGCTGAGGGCAGCGCTGAATGCGGCGTTGAGAGCCGTGTTCAAGGTGGCCAGGCCGGTGCCGAAACTGCCGGCGAGTTGGGCAGCCAGAGCAGGGAAGTTTCCTGCCAGTGTGGCCCCGGTTTGGACCAGACCCGCCAACGCCGCCGACAGCGCCGGCAGGCTCAATGTGCCGTTCAGTGCGGCATTGAGGCCCTGGAGGCTGGCTGCGAAGGTGCCCGTGAGGGCTCCGTTGAGGGCCGCGGACAGGCCAGGCAAAGTTGCGCTGAAGTTCGCGGCCAGGTTCTGGCCAGCGTTGATCAGGCCGCTCAGGCCGGCCTGCAGGGTGGGTAGACCGCCGCTGAGCGCCGCGTTCAACGCCGCATTGAGGTTGCCCAGACCAGTGCCGAAAGCCCCGGACAGGGCACCGTTGAGTTGTCCCGCCAGTGCGGGCAGCGCGGCGCTGAAACCGGCGGCGAAGTTCTGGCTTGCGTTGACCAACGCCTGCACCGCCGGCAGGCCTCCGCTGAGGGCGGTGTTGAGGGCGGCGTTGAACTGCGCCGCCACGGCCGGGAGGGTGGCGGTGAAGCTGCCCGCCAGGTTCTGGCCCGCGGTGATGATTCCGTTGAGGCCCGCCTGGACGGCCGGCAGCCCGCCGCTGACGGCGGCGTTGAGGGCGCCGCTGAGTTGGGCGCTGAGCGCGGGGAGGGTGGCGCTGAAATTGGTGGCCAATCCGGAGACGGTGCCGACGAAGTTTCCGACCAGCATCCCGCCGGTCTGGGCCAGCTCGGTCAGCCCGGAGAAGTTTGCATTCAGGTTGCCCGTCAATGAAGCGCCGAGGTTGGCGCCGAGCCCACTGGTCAAGAACGCTTCGAGCGCCGCGTTGGCGGGCCCGAACAAAGCAGCACCGCTTCCTGAGAGCGCCGCGCCGGCGCCTTGCAGGGCCAGGCCGGCGTTGGCGACGGCCTGGCCGGTCTGAGTTAACCCGACTCCCAGACCCGAGGTGAGTGCCCCGCCGGTCTGAAGAGCCAGTCCGGCGCCGAGGTTGGGCAGGGCGGTCAGTGCCCGTAGCGCCGCGCCGGCGTCCAGGCTGCCCATGAGCGAACCTGACCCGCCGATCTGCGCGCCCAGGCCTGGAATGCCGATGGCGGTGCTCAAGGCACCGTTCACCTGGGTGGCGAGGTTGGCGAAGCCCTTCTGCAGCGCCGACAAGAAGCCGTCGAGGCTCAGCAGGGCTGACCCGTTGACCGCTTCGGCGGCGGCATATGCCGTCGCCCCCTGTGTCATCAGAGCGACGAACTCTTGGTGATAGGCCGTCGCTTGTGCGCTGACGGCCTGGTAGTCAGCACCCAAGGTGCCGAACAACCGGGCGATCGCGGCCGACACCTCGTCCGCGGCCGCGGGTACAAGTTCAGTCGTGGCTCCCGCGGCGGCAGAACCGACCTCGATCAACGACGATCGAATACCGGCAAGCTGCTCGGCCGCCGCTTCGACGAATTCGGGCACAGCAATGACAAAGGACATGTCCATCTCCCCAGATGACCCCAAATGGAACAAGCCGCGACCCAACGACGCCCGATCGTCATAGGGGCAACACGTGGGCAATAGATCCCCGTACGGAGGCGAGGTTAAACCCGTTATCTCTAAGAATTTCCGGGCGCAGTCTTAGGGTTTGTAATCGACCTTGCGGTCCTACCCTTTGCCCGAAATCAGCTGTGTCAGAGAGCAACTGCTCCTTCGTGTATAGCAGCGGCCCGGGAAATTGGGAAGGGGTATATCGGCGAGTCGCGTTGACAGCGCCGCCGCCGCGCCCTTGACGTAGGCGAAGGTCGTGGCACAACCACGATGAGAATTAATTTGCGAACATATGCATAATCATGCAGAATCGGCCGAATGGTCGACACCAAGCGTGTGGCGGTTGCCGGGGCCAGCGGGTACGCGGGGGGCGAAATCCTCCGGCTGCTGCTCGGACACCCGGCCTACCACGACGGCCGCCTGACGATAGGTGCCGTCACGGCGGCCTCGAGTGCGGGCAGCACTCTGGGTGAGCATCACCCCCACTTGGTTCCGCTGGCATCACGCGTCGTGGAGCGCACCGACCTCGACATGCTGGCCGGCCACGACGTGGTGTTTCTCGCGCTGCCCCACGGACATTCGGCCGCCCTGGCCGACCGGCTCGCCTCCGAAACTCTCATCATCGACTGCGGGGCGGACTTCCGGCTCCGCGACGCGACGGCCTGGGAACGCTTCTACGGATCCCCACATGCGGGCGATTGGCCTTACGGGTTGCCCGAATTGCCCGGCGGCAGGGACGGCATACGAGGTGCGCGCCGCATCGCTGTGCCCGGCTGCTATCCGACAGCGGCTCTGCTTGCCTTGCTGCCTGCGGTGGCCGAAGGCCTGGTGGAGCCAGCCGTCACGGTCGTCGCGGTCAGCGGCACCTCCGGTGCGGGCCGGGGGGCGAAGACGGATCTGCTGGGTTCGGAGGTGATCGGGTCGGCGCGGGCATACAACATCGGCGGTGCTCATCGGCACACGCCCGAGATTGCGCAGGGACTGCAGGCGGTCACCGACCGGAAGGTCACCGTGTCATTCACTCCGGTGCTGATCCCGACGTCTCGCGGGATTCTGGCCACCTGCACCGCGCCGACCCGCGCACCGGTTTCGCAGCTGCGGGCAGCATACGAAAAAGCTTACGAAGGTGAGCCTTTCATCTACCTGATGCCAGAGGGTCAGTTACCCCGTACCGCCTCAGTGCTCGGCAGCAACGCCGCACACGTCGCTATCGCCGTCGACGAGGAAGCCGCCACATTCGTGGCCATCGCCGCAATCGACAACCTGGTCAAGGGAACTGCGGGTGCCGCGGTGCAGTCGATGAATCTGGCACTGGACTGGCCCGAGACCGAGGGCCTTTCGGTCGTCGGAGTGGCACCGTGACCGAGCTTGCCGATGAGACCAGGTTGTTGCGGGCACAGGGCGTCACCGCACCGGCCGGTTTCCGGGCGGCCGGCATCCCGGCCGGCATCAAGGCCTCCGGTGCCCTCGACCTGGCACTGGTGTTCAACGAGGGGCCCGACTACGCCGCGGCCGGAGTGTTCACCCGCAACAAGGTCAAGGCCGCGCCGGTACTTTGGACCCAGCAGGTGCTGACCACCGGACGGCTACGCGCGGTCATTCTCAACTCCGGCGGGGCAAACGCGTGTACCGGGCCGGGCGGCTTTCAGGACACCCACGCGACAGCGGAAACCGTCGCAACTGCGTTGTCGGACTGGGGAACCGAAACAGGTGCCATCGAGGTTGCTGTCTGCTCCACCGGTCTGATCGGCGATCGGCTGCCCATGGACAAGGTGCTAGCCGGAGTGCGTGACATCGTGCATGAGATGCACGGCGGGCTCACCGGTGGTGACGATGCCGCTCATGCGATCATGACCACCGATACCGTGCCCAAACAGGTTGCACTGCATCACCGGGACAAGTGGACGGTCGGTGGTATGGCCAAGGGCGCCGGCATGTTGGCGCCGTCGTTGGCCACCATGCTGTGTGTGATCACCACCGATGCCGTCGCCGATGCCGCCGCGCTCGATCGGGCGTTGCGGCGGGCCACTGCCTATACCTTCGACAGACTCGACGTCGACGGCAGTTGCTCCACCAACGACACCGTCTTGCTGCTGGCCTCGGGTGCCAGCGAAATCACGCCGACCCAAGCCGACCTCGACGACGCGGTGCTGCGGGTCTGTGACGATCTGTGCGCCCAGTTGCAGGCCGACGCCGAGGGAGTCACCAAACGCGTCACCGTGACGGTGACGGGGGCGGCCGGCGAGGACGACGCGCTGGCCGCCGCGCGGGTGATTGCGCGCGACAATTTGGTCAAGACGGCGTTGTTCGGCTCCGACCCTAATTGGGGCCGGGTAGTGGCAGCCGTCGGGATGGCTCCTGTTGCCTTAGAACCCGACCGGATCACCGTGTCGTTCAACGATTCTGTGGTGTACCGGGAGGGCACCGGCGCTCCCGGGGCCCGCCAGGTGGACCTGTCGGGAGCCGACATCCACATTGTGGTCGACCTCGCGATCGGTGACGGTCACGCCGACATCCGCACCACCGACTTGTCACACGCATACGTCGAAGAGAACTCGGCCTACAGCTCATGACCGTGAACATCGACGAATTGCCCACTCAAGTCAAGGCGCAGGTACTGGCCGAAGCACTGCCCTGGCTCAAGCAGCTGAACGGCAAGATCGTCGTGATCAAATACGGCGGGAACGCGATGACCGACGAGTCACTGCGCCGGGCCTTCGCCGCCGATATGGCGTTTCTGCGCAACTGCGGGGTGCATCCGGTAGTGGTGCACGGCGGGGGGCCGCAGATCACCGCAATGCTGCGCCGACTCGGCATCGAGGGCGATTTCAAAGGCGGATTCCGGGTCACCACACCGGAAGTGCTCGACGTGGCGCGGATGGTGTTGTTCGGTCAGGTGGGCCGCGAATTGGTCAACCTCATTAACGTGCATGGCCCGTACGCCGTCGGGATCACCGGCGAGGACGCGCAACTGTTCACCGCGGTGCGGCGCAGCGTCACCGTCGACGGCGTGGACACCGACATCGGCCTGGTCGGGGACGTGGAACTGGTCAATACCGCAGCAGTACTGGATCTCATTGCCGCCAAACGGATTCCAGTGGTATCAACACTGGCGCCGGATGCCGAGGGGGTGGTGCACAACATCAACGCAGATACCGCAGCGGCGGCACTGGCCGAAGCGCTGGGCGCCGAAAAGCTGTTGATGCTCACCGATGTCGAGGGTTTGTATACGGGCTGGCCGGACCGCACGTCGTTGGTCAGCGAAATCGATACGGCCACACTGGCGCAACTGCTCCCCAGGTTGGAGGCGGGCATGATTCCCAAAGTCGAGGCGTGCCTGCGCGCGGTCACCGCGGGCGTGCCCAGCGCGCACGTCATCGACGGGCGAGTAGAACACTGCGTCCTGGTCGAGCTGTTCACTGACGCGGGCACCGGTACGAAAGTGGTATCGAAATGACCGCAACGGAAGCGGTGCAGCAACGCTGGCAGTCGGTGATGATGAACAACTACGGCACCCCGGCCATGGCGCTGGCCAGCGGTGAGGGAGCCGTCGTCACCGACGTCGACGGCAAGACCTACGTCGACCTGCTCGGCGGTATCGCGGTCAACGTTCTCGGTCACCGGCATCCGGCCATCATCGATGCAGTCACCCGGCAGCTGTCGACTCTGGGCCACACCTCCAACCTCTACGCCACCGAGCCGGGAATTGCCCTGGCCGAGGAGCTGGTCGCCCTGCTGGGCGCGGAAACCCAAGCGCGAGTGTTCTTCTGCAACTCCGGTACCGAAGCCAACGAGGTGGCGTTCAAGCTCACCCGTCTGACCCGGCGTACGAGAATCGTTGCCGCACAAGAAGCCTTCCACGGCAGGACGATGGGCTCGCTGGCGCTCACCGGACAACCGAGTAAGCAGGCGCCGTTCGAACCGCTGCCCGGTTACGTCACCCATGTCCCGTACGGTGACACCGGCGCGTTGGCCTCGGCAGTCGGCGACGACACGGCCGCAGTATTTCTCGAGCCGATCATGGGGGAGAGCGGTGTGGTCATGCCGCCCGAGGGATATCTGGCGGCGGCCCGGGAAATCACCGCCCGCCACCAAGTGCTTCTGGTACTCGACGAGGTTCAGACCGGAATTGGGCGTACCGGAGCCTTTTACGCCCACCAACACGACGGCATTACCCCGGACGTGATCACCCTCGCCAAGGGCCTGGGCGGGGGACTGCCGATCGGGGCGTGCATCGCAATCGGTGCGGCCGCGGACCTACTGACCCCGGGCCTGCACGGCAGCACATTCGGCGGCAATCCGGTGTGCACCGCCGCGGCCCTGGCTGTGCTCAAGACCCTGGCCGACGAGGATCTGGTGCGCGGTGCGGAAACCAAAGGCAAAGCGCTGCGCCAGGGTATCGAATCGCTGGGTCATCCACTGGTCGACCACGTGCGGGGCAGAGGTCTCCTGCAGGGCATCGTGCTGACCGCGCCAGCCGCCAAGGACGCCGAAGCGGCGGCTCGCAACGCCGGTTACCTGGTCAATGCGGCCGCGCCCAACGTGATTCGGTTGGCTCCGCCGCTGATCATCAGCGAGTCCGAGCTGGACGGCTTCGTCGCCGCCCTCCCCGCAATCCTTGACACCGCCGGAGCCGCAGATGGTTAGGCACTTTCTACGCGACGACGACCTCACGCCGCAGGAACAGGCCGAGGTTCTCGAACTCGCCGCGATGCTCAAGAAAGACCCGTTCAGCAGGCGTCCCCTGGAGGGTCCGCGCGGAGTCGCGGTCATCTTCGACAAGAACTCCACCCGCACCAGGTTCTCCTTCGAGATGGGTATCGCCCAGCTCGGCGGGCACGCCGTGGTGGTCGACGGACGCAACACCCAACTCGGGCGCGACGAAACCTTGGAGGACACCGCGCGCGTGTTGTCCCGCTTCGTCGAGGCCATCGTCTGGCGCACATTCGGGCAGGAGCGGCTGCAGGCCATGGCCTCCACCGCGTCGGTTCCCGTCGTCAACGCGCTGTCCGATGAGTTCCATCCCTGCCAGGTCCTGGCCGATCTGCAGACCATCGCCGAACGCAGAGGCGCACTCCGGGGACTGAAGATGACATACCTGGGCGACGGCGCCAACAACATGGCTCACTCGTTGATGCTGGGCGGGGTTACTGCCGGCATGCACGTCACTATTGCTGCGCCGGAAGGCTTTAAGCCCGATCCCGCGGTGGTGGCGGCGGCCCGCACTCGTGGCGATGAGACCGGGGGCACGGTGACGGTGACCGCCGACGCCGACGCGGGCGCGGCCGGCGCCGACGTCCTGGTCACCGACACCTGGGTGTCGATGGGCCAGGAGGACGACGGCCTGGACCGTGTCAAACCGTTCCGGCCCTTCCAGGTAAATAACCGGCTACTCGGCCTGGCCAACCCCGATGCTCTTGTGCTGCACTGTCTTCCGGCGCATCGCGATGACGAGATCACCGATGAGGTGATCGACGGCCCGGCCAGCGCGGTATGGGACGAGGCCGAAAACCGCCTGCATGCGCAGAAGGCGCTATTGGTGTGGCTGTTGGAGCGGTCGCGATGACGGCCAAGGCGGCACCGGAGGTCAGCGCCAATCGCGCCGGCCGGCAGGCCCGTATCGTCGCGATCCTGTCCACTGCCGAGGTGCGCAGCCAGAGCGAACTGGCCGCCCGGCTGGCCGGCGAAGGCATCGAGGTCACCCAGGCGACCCTGTCGCGGGATCTGGAGGATCTGGGCGCGGTCAAACTGCGCGGCGCGGACGGCGGAGTCGGCGTCTACGTCGTTCCCGAAGACGGCAGCCCGGTGCGTGGCGTCGCCGGTGGTACCGGACGGCTGTCCCGGCTGCTCGGTGAGCTGCTGGTGTCCACCGATGCCAGTGGGAATCTCGCCGTCTTGCGCACCCCACCCGGCGGCGCACAGTATCTGGCCAGCGCGATCGACCGCGCGGCCCTACCGTACGTCGTTGGCACCATCGCCGGTGACGACACCGTATTCGTCGTGGCCCGCGAACCGATGACCGGAGCGGAACTTGCCTCAGCGCTGGAAGAACTCAAGTAGACCTCAAATAAACTGCTGCAGACTTTGCACAAGCTAAAGGAGAACTTTTCATGTCAGAGCGCGTCATCCTCGCGTACTCCGGCGGCCTGGACACCTCGGTGGCGATCAGCTGGATAGGCAAGGAGACCGGCCGTGAGGTCGTCGCGGTGGCCATCGACCTTGGCCAGGGCGGCGAGGACATGGAAGTGGTGCGCCAGCGGGCCCTGGACTGCGGGGCCGTGGAGGCCGTCGTCGTCGATGCCCGCGATGAGTTCGCCGAGGGCTACTGCCTGCCCACCATCTTCAACAACGCCTTGTACATGGACCGCTACCCGCTGGTGTCGGCGATCAGCCGCCCGCTGATCGCCAAGCATCTGGTGGCCGCCGCGCGCGAACACGGCGGCAGCATCGTCGCGCACGGCTGCACCGGTAAAGGCAACGACCAGGTTCGGTTTGAAGTCGGATTCGCTTCGCTGGCACCGGATCTCGAGGTGCTCGCACCGGTGCGTGACTACGCGTGGACCCGCGAGAAGGCGATCGCGTTCGCCGAAGAGAATGCCATCCCGATCAACGTCACCAAGCGGTCGCCGTTCTCCATCGACCAGAACGTGTGGGGCCGTGCCGTCGAAACCGGGTTCCTCGAACACCTCTGGAACGCGCCCACCAAGGACGTCTACTCCTACACCGAAGACCCCACGGTCAACTGGAACACCCCCGACGAAGTGATCATCGGCTACGAACAGGGCACGCCGGTCACCATCGACGGCAAGCGGGTCACCGTGCTGCAGGCCATCGAGGAACTCAACCGCCGGGCCGGCGCGCAGGGCGTCGGGCGCCTCGACGTCGTCGAGGACCGCCTGGTCGGCATCAAAAGCCGCGAAATTTACGAGGCGCCCGGCGCGATGGTGCTCATCACCGCCCACACCGAGCTCGAACACGTCACCCTGGAACGCGAACTGGGCCGGTTCAAGCGCCAGACCGACCAGCGCTGGGCGGAGCTGGTGTACGACGGGCTGTGGTACTCGCCGCTGAAGGTCGCATTGGAAAGCTTCGTCGCCAAGACCCAGGAGCACGTCACCGGAGAGATTCGCCTGGTCCTGCACGGCGGCCACATCGCAGTCAACGGCCGCCGCAGCGCCGCATCGCTCTACGACTTCAACCTCGCCACCTACGACGAGGGCGACACCTTCGACCAGTCGATGGCCAAGGGCTTCGTCTACGTGCATGGCCTGTCGTCGAAGCTGTCCGCTCGCCGGGACATGCGGTGACCTTCCTACCGCGAGCAGACAGAAACTCGCACACTTTCGCCCGTCAGAGTGCAAGTTTGCGTCTGGTCGCGGGAGATAGGTGACCGGCATGAGCACTAATCAGGGGTCGCTGTGGGGAGGTCGGTTCGCCGGCGGTCCGTCCGACGCGCTCATTGCGCTGAGCAAGTCCACCCATTTCGACTGGGTGCTGGCGCCCTACGACATCACCGCATCGCGCGCGCACACCGTGGTGCTCTTCCGGGCCGGCCTGCTCACCGACGAACAGCGCGACGGCCTGCTGGCCGGGTTGGACAGCCTCGCGCAGGACGTGGCTGACGGCAGCTTCGCCCCCCTGGTCACCGACGAGGACGTGCACGCCGCCCTGGAACGCGGCCTGATCGACCGGGTGGGGCCCGATCTGGGCGGCCGGCTGCGGGCGGGGCGATCCCGCAATGACCAGGTCGCGACCCTATTCCGGATGTGGCTGCGCGACGCGGTCCGTCGGGTCGCCGACGGGGTGCTAGAGGTGGTCGCGGCGCTGGCCGAACAGGCTGCCACCCACCCGACGGCCATCATGCCGGGCAAGACCCACCTGCAGTCCGCCCAGCCGATCCTGCTGGCACACCACCTGCTGGCCCACGCTCATCCGCTGCTGCGCGACGTGGACCGCCTCGTCGACTTCGACAAGCGCGCCGCCATCTCTCCGTATGGCTCCGGTGCCCTGGCTGGCTCGTCGCTGGGCCTGGATCCCGACGCGATCGCCGCTGAACTGGGCTTTTCGGACGCTGCGGACAATTCCGTGGACGCCACCGCGGCCCGGGATTTCGCCGCCGAAGCGGCGTTCGTGCTCGCCATGATCGGGGTCGACCTGTCGCGGCTCGCTGAGGACATCATCATCTGGAGTTCGACGGAATTCGGCTACGTCACGCTGCACGACTCGTGGTCCACCGGCAGCTCGATCATGCCGCAAAAGAAGAACCCGGACATCGCGGAGCTGGCCCGCGGAAAGTCCGGGCGGCTGATCGGCAACCTGGCCGGGCTGCTGGCGACGCTGAAAGCCCAGCCGCTCGGGTACAACCGTGACCTGCAGGAAGACAAGGAGCCGGTGTTCGACTCGGTGGCCCAGCTGGAGCTGCTGCTGCCGGCGATGGCCGGGCTGGTGGGCAGCCTGACCTTTCATGTCGACCGGATGGCCGCTCTGGCGCCGGCCGGCTACACCCTGGCCACGGATATCGCCGAATGGCTGGTTAAGCAGGGTGTTGCGTTCCGGTCCGCGCACGAGGCGGCCGGCGCCGCCGTAAAAGCCGCCGAGCAGCGCGGCGTCGGGCTACCGGAGCTGACCGACGACGAGCTGGCCGCGATCAGTCCCGAGCTGACACCCAGCGTGCGTGACGTGCTGACCATCGAGGGATCGGTGTCGTCCCGCGATGCCCGCGGCGGCACCGCGCCGAGCCGGGTTGCCCAGCAGCTGCTCGCGGTGACCGAAGCCGCGGGCCGGCTGCGACAGCAGCTGCGGCGCTGAGCGGCACGCTGTCCTTTTGCCGGGCTGGTGAGGCGCGACTAAACTTCCAGCTCTAGTGGATTCGGTTGAACTTTCGAGTGAACGATGCGGCATTGATGTTCGTGTCAAAGGGGTGGGACCAATGAGCGTCATCGCAGGTGTCTTCGGGGCCCTGCCGCCCTATCGCTATTCGCAGCGGGAACTCACCGACATGTTCGTCAGCATCCCCGACTTCGAGGACTATGAGGACATCGTCCGGCAGCTGCATACCAGCGGAAAGGTCAACAGCCGCCACCTCGTGCTTCCGTTGGAGCAATACCCGCGACTGCACGACTTCGGCGAGGCGAACAGCATCTTCATCGACAAGGCCGTCGATTTGGGCGTCGAGGCCCTGATGGGTGCACTCGACGAGGCCGGACTGCGCCCCGACGATCTCGACCTGCTCATCACCACCACCGTCACCGGCCTTGCGGTGCCGTCGCTGGACGCCCGGATCGCCGGGCGGGTCGGGCTACGTGCCGACGTGCGGCGGCTACCGCTGTTCGGACTGGGCTGCGTGGCAGGGGCCGCCGGGGTGGCCCGGTTGCACGACTACCTGCGGGGTGCCCCCGACGGCATCGCGGCCCTGGTGTCGGTCGAGCTGTGTTCCCTCACCTTCCCGGGCTACAAGCCGACGGTGGCCGGTCTGGTGGGCAGCGCCTTGTTTGCTGACGGGGCTGCCGCGGTGATCGCCGTGGGGGACCGTCGCGCCGCAGAGGTGGGCGCCGAGGGGCCGAGCGTCCTGGACTCGCGCAGCCATCTCTATCCGGATTCCCTGCGCACCATGGGATTCGATGTCGGCGCGGCCGGTTTCGAGCTAGTTCTCTCCAAAGATGTGGCGGCCGTGGTCGAACAGTATCTGCGCACCGACGTCACCGCCTTTCTGGCCGAGCACGGCCTGACCATCACCGACATCGGTGCTTGGGTGACCCATCCCGGCGGACCCAAGGTCATCAACGCGATCACCGAGACCCTCGACCTGCCGCCGGAAGCGCTGGAGCTCACCTGGCGTTCACTGGGCGAGATCGGCAACCTGTCTTCGGCGTCGGTGCTGCACGTGCTGCGTGACACCCTCGCCAAGCCACCGCCCAGTGACAGCCCCGGACTGATGATCGCCATGGGTCCCGGTTTCTGCTCCGAGCTGGTCCTGTTGCGCTGGCACTGAATGCCGTGAGCACTCAAGACGAGCTCATTTCCGCCCTTCGGAGATCGCTGAAGGACAACGAGCGGCTCAAGCGCGAGAACCGCGACTTCCTTGCCCGGGCCACCGAGCCAGTTGCATTGGTGGGCATGGCCTGCCGATATCCCGGTGACATCGACTCGCCCGAGAAGCTCTGGGAGATGGTGGCAGCCGGCCGCGACGTGGTCACCGAGTTCCCGACGGACCGGGGCTGGGATCTGGCTGAACTATTCGATGCCGATCCGGACGCCGTCGGCAAGTCCTACACCCGCTCCGGCGGTTTCCTGACTGACGTCGCTGGCTTCGACGCGCAGTTCTTCGGAATCGCGCCCAGCGAGGTGCTGGCGATGGATCCCCAGCAGCGGCTGTTGCTCGAGGTGTCATGGGAAGCGTTTGAACGCAGCGGAATTGACCCGATGGCCCTGCGCGGTTCGTCGACCGGTGTATTCGCCGGGATATTCCACGGATCCTATGGCGGTCAGGGTCGGGTTCCCGGCGAGCTGGAGCGCTACGGGCTGCGTGGGTCGACCCTGAGCGTGGCCTCCGGTCGGGTGGCGTACGTGCTGGGGCTGGAAGGTCCGGCGGTGTCGGTGGATACGGCGTGTTCGTCGTCACTGGTGGCGCTACACCTGGCAGTGCAGTCGTTGCGGTCGGGGGAGTGCGATCTGGCGCTGGTCGGCGGCGTAACGGTGATGGCCACCCCGGCCATGTTCATCGAATTCAGTCGGCAGCGGGCACTTTCGGCCGACGGTCGGTGCAAGGCTTACGCCGGTGCGGCCGATGGGACCGCCTTCTCCGAGGGGGCCGGTGCTCTCGTGGTGGAGCGGTTGTCCGACGCGCGGCGGTTGGGGCATCCGGTGCTGGCCGTGGTGCGAGGTTCGGCGGTCAATCAGGACGGCGCCTCCAACGGCCTGGCTACGCCGAACGGTCCGTCCCAACAGCGGGTCATTCGCGCCGCCCTGGCCAGCGCTCGTCTTGCCGCGGCGGACGTGGACGTCGTCGAAGGCCACGGAACGGGTACCACTCTCGGTGATCCCATTGAGGCGCAAGCCATTTTGGCGACCTACGGCCAGGATCGCGACGAGCCCCTGTGGTTGGGGTCGATCAAGTCGAATATGGGTCATACGTCGGCGGCGGCGGGAGTCGCGGGCGTCATGAAGATGACGTTGGCGATGCAGCATGCGGTGCTGCCCCGGACTCTGCATGTCGATGTGCCTACCCCGCATGTGGATTGGTCGGCGGGCGCGGTGTCGTTGTTGACCGAACAGCGGTCCTGGCCGGAGCACGGGCGACCCCGTCGAGCGGCGGTGTCGTCGTTCGGGATCAGTGGGACCAACGCGCACGTGATCCTGGAACAGGCCCCATCCGCCGACGACGACGTCCAGGAGCCTAACGACCGCATGGTGCCCTGGGTGTTGTCGGCGCGTTCTGCGGAGGCTCTTGCCAATCAAGCGCGGCGCCTGCTGGCACACGTCGACGCCACCGCAGCGCGTCCGCTCGACGTGGGCTGGTCACTGGTCAGCACCCGGTCGCTGTTCGACCACCGCGCAGTGGTGGTCGGTGCCGATGCCACGGAGTTCATCAGCGGACTCACGCACCTGGCCGACGGCAAAGCCGCCCCCGGCGTGGTGGTTGGACGAGCCCGACCGGTGGGCAAGACGGTGTTCGTGTTTCCCGGCCAGGGCGCGCAGTGGCCCGGTATGGGACTTGAGTTGCTGGACAGTTCAACGGTGTTCGCCGATCACCTGCAGCGCTGCGATAAGGCGCTGCGCGAATACGTGGACTGGTCGTTGATCGACGTCATCCGTTCGTCGCCGGGCGCGCCCGGCCTGGACCGGGTGGATGTGGTGCAACCGGCGCTGTGGGCGATCATGGTGTCGCTGGCCGAATTATGGCGGTCCCTGGGTGTCACACCGGACGCGGTGATCGGCCACTCGCAGGGTGAAATCGCGGCCGCCTGCGTGGCCGGTGCACTGTCGTTGGAGGATGCCGCCAAGGTGGTGGCGCTGCGCAGCCGGCTGCTGGTGCAACTGTCCGGCGCTGGCGGCATGGCCTCGCTGGCCCTCCCTGCGGCCCAAGCCGAGCAGCTGCTCGAATCCTGGGCCGGCCGACTGAATATCGCAGCGATCAACGGAGTTTCATCGATCGTCGTATCCGGTGAAGTGGACGCTGTCACGGAACTGCTGAGGCGATGCGACGCGCAGAGCATTCGGGCCCGCCGGATCGATGTGGACTACGCTTCGCACTCCGTGCACGTCGACACCATCCGCGCCGACCTCTCCGCGGCCCTCACGGACATCGCACCCCGCTCGTCAGCGGTGGCGTTCTATTCGACGGTGACCGGCGCGGTGCTGGACACCGCCGCGTTGAACGCCGACTACTGGTACCAAAGCATCAGGCAGACGGTTCAATTCGAACGCGCGGTGCGCGCTGCATCCGACGCCGGCCACCAGGTCTTCATCGAATCGAGTGCGCACCCGGTGTTGATCGCCGGCATTGAGGAGACGCTGGTCGCGGAGCAACCGGTGATAATCCCGTCACTGGGTCGCAACGACGGAGGGCTGCAACGCTTCTGGCAGTCGGCGGCGCAGGCTCAGGTGGCGGGCGTGGTGGTGGACTGGTCGCCGGTGTTCGAGGGCGAGCGGCGAGTTCAGTTGCCCACCTACGGCTTCCTGCGGCGCCGCTTCTGGCTGACCGAGTCGGGTGATCGCGAAGTACGCCGCGCCGGTTTGGTGGGCGCTGCGCACGAACTGCTGGGCGCGGTCGTCGAACGGCCCGATTCCGGAGAGGTGGTGTTGACCGGTCTACTGTCGCCATCGGTTCAGCCGTGGTTGGCCGATCACGCCGTGTCTGGCACCGTGTTGTTTCCCGGGGCGGGATTCGTGGAGTTGGCCTTGCGGGCCGGTGACGAGGTCGATTGCCCGGTGGTGAAGGAGTTGACCCTGTCGACGCCGCTGCCGTTGCCCGACGAGGGTGCGGTGCGCGTGCAGGTGGTGGTGGGCGCCGCCGATGGCGCGGGCGATCGGGCGCTCGCGGTCTATTCCCGCGGTCCGGACTCGGAGTGGGTGCTGCACGCCACGGGCGCCTTGGGGACGCACGCAACCGCCCCGCAGGCGGACCTGTCCGTATGGCCGCCCCCTGGCGCGACGGCGGTCGATCTCACAGACGCCTACCAACGACTGGCCGCCCGCGGCTACCAGTACGGCCCGGCTTTCCAGGGCTTGTCGGCGATGTGGCAGTCGGGCGGAGACATCTTCGCCGAGATCGCGCTGCCCGACGGACTGACTACCACCGGATTGGGCATTCATCCGGCGCTGCTGGACGCGGCGCTGCATGCCTGGGGAGTGGCCGGCGAGCAGGACGGGACGGTCCTACCGTTCTCCTGGCAGGGCGTGTCGCTGCATGCCGCCGACGCCGCCCGGCTGCGCGTCCGAATCGCCCGCGCGGGCACCGATTCGGTCGCTCTGGAATTGGCCGATCCGTGGGGCCTACCCGTGCTGACGGTGCCTAACTTGGCTTTCCGCCCGGTCTCCACGCAGTCGCTGCCGGCGGCTGGGCGTGGCAGTGCGGGCTTGTTCGAGATCGAGTGGACGCCCACCGAGGTATCGGGCGCGGGCGATATTTCGATCGCGTTGTGGCAGTTGTCCTCCGAAGACGGACCGCCCGCGTCGGTGTATCGGGCCACCCACGCGGCCCTGATCCGGCTGCAGTCCTGGTTGGCGGGCGATGACGGTGGGGTCCTGGTTGTGCAAACCCACGGTGCTGTCGGGTTGGCCGGCCAGGACGTTTCGGACTTGGCGGGCGCGGCGGTGTGGGGTCTGGTGCGTTCGGCTCAGGCTGAGCATCCCGGTCGGGTGATCCTGCTCGATTCCGACGGATCGCTGGACGTCAGCGAGCTGATCGGTTGCGGTGAGACGCAATTGCTGGTGCGCCAAGGGGTCGCGTACAAGGCGCGGCTGAGGCCGTCGCAATCGTCATCACTCGAGTTGCCCACCACGCCGTGGCGACTGGTCACCGGCGGCAGGGGCACGCTGGACGACGTGGGGGTGGGCCCGTTTGAGCGGGTGGAGTTGACGCGGGGACAGGTGCGGGTGGCGGTCGCCGCGGTGGGCGTGAATTTTCGGGACGTGTTGGTGGCGCTGGGTATGTATCCCGGCGGTGGCGAGTTGGGGGTCGAGGGCGCCGGTGTCGTGGTCGAAGTGGGGCCCGGCGTTTCCGATCTCGCCGTCGGCGACGTGGTGCTCGGCTTGTTGGGTGTGGTGGGGCCCGAGGCGGTGGTCGATCGGCGATTGGTGACCGCAGCACCGGCGGGCTGGTCGCTGCCGCAGGCGGCGGGCGTTCCGGTGGTGTTTCTGACTGCGCTGTACGGATTGTCGACGCTGGGCGCAGCCACAGCCGGCGAGCGGGTCCTGGTGCACGCGGCCACCGGCGGGGTGGGGATGGCTGCGGTGCAGCTCGCCCGGCACTGGGGTTTGGAGGTTTTCGCCACCGCCAGCCGCGGCAAGTGGAACACGCTGCGAGGCATGGGTTTTGACGACGATCATATCGGTGACTCGCGGACGCTGGAATTCGAGAAGAAGTTCATGGCAGCCACCGGCGGCGCCGGAGTCGATCTGGTGCTCAACTCGCTGGCCGGTGAGTTCATCGACGCCTCGCTGCGGCTGTTGGCCCCGGGCGGACGCTTCATCGAAATGGGCAAGACCGATCTTCGTGATCCCGGGGAGTTGGCCGAACGCGGAATCCGTTATCGGGCATTCGATCTGATCGAGGCCGGGCCGGATCTCACGGCGCAGATGCTGGCCGATCTGATGACGTTGTTCCACACCGGGGTGCTGACACCGCTGCCGGTGAAGACCTTTGACGTACCGCGGGTTCGTCAGGCGTATCGGTTCGTCAGCCAGGCTCGGCACACCGGCAAGGTGGTGCTCACCATTGACCCGCTCGCTACCGGCACCGCATTGATCACCGGTGGCACCGGGATGGCCGGTGCGGAGCTGGCCCGCCACCTCGTTTCTCGATACCGGGTGCCCAGCATCATGCTGGTGAGCCGCTCCGGTGCTCAGGCACCGGGCATCTCGGAGTTGGTGGGGGAGTTGCGCGCGGCCGGCACGCGGGTGACGGTGGTGTCCGCTGATGTGGCCGATCGTGACGCCGTTGCCGGGTTGCTGGCGCAGATGCCGCGACAGTTCCCGCTGCAGGCGGTGATTCACGCCGCCGGCATTCTCGACGACGGGTTGATTGCGACGCTGACTCCCGCGCGGTTGGATACGGTGTTGCGGGCCAAGGTCGACGGGGCCTGGAATCTGCACGAACTCACCCGGGATCTCGATTTGTCCGCCTTTGTGATGTTCTCGTCGATGGCCGGCATTCTGGGTACCGCCGGCCAGGGGAACTACGCGGCGGCCAACAGCTTCCTGGACGGGCTGGCCGCCCACCGCCGAGCGCAGGGATTACCGGCTACCTCGGTGGCGTGGGGTCTGTGGGAACAGGCCAGTGCGATGACGCGCCATCTGGGGGAACGCGATAAGGCCCGGATGGGCCGGGTCGGTTTGGCGACGCTGTCCACCGGCCAGGCGCTGGCGGTGTTCGACGCCGCGCTCGTGGCCGATCCCGCCGTCGCGGTAGCCACCCGCCTGGACACCGCCGCGCTGAGCGAAGAGGCGCCGGCCTTGCTCGGCGAGCTGGTCCGCCGCCCCGTTCGAAGGACCGTCGAAGCGGCGGACGTCTCGACAACGGGCCTGGCCGCCCGGCTTGCCGGGCTCACCGCCGAACGGCGTCACCGTGAACTTCTCGACGTGGTGTGCAGCAACGCCGCAACCGTGCTGGGGCGCTCCGGCACCGCCGATATCAGCGCCCAGCGCACCTTCCAAGAGCTGGGTTTCGACTCGCTCACGGCCGTTGAGCTGCGCAACCGGCTCAAGACCGCCACCGGCCTCACCCTCTCGCCCACGCTGATCTTCGATTACCCCAGCCCCAGCGCGCTGGCCGAACACCTCGACGTTCGGCTGTCCACCGCCACCACACAGGCCGACCCGATGGCGCGCTTCGAGCGCATCGCCCGGGAGCTCAACGAGCTTGTCCGACAAAGTGATTGGCAGGCCGAAGACAGGGCGCGCTTATCGCACCGCCTGCACGACATGCTGGTTGACCTGGCCATCGATGACGACCTCGCCGCCGCCAGTGAGAGCGAACTCTTCGCCATTCTCGACGAAGAACTCGAATCCTGAGAATCCAAGGAACATCAGTGGACGCCACCAAACAGGTTGACTACCTGAAGCGACTCACCGCGGATCTGCGCCGCACCCGGCGGCGTCTGTCCGAGTTGGAGGACAAGCTTTCGGAGCCGGTGGCGGTGGTGGGCATGAGTTGCCGCTATCCCGGCGGTGCGGATTCGCCGGAAGCGTTGTGGCAGTTGCTGATCGACGGCCGCGACGGCGTGTCGGATTTTCCGGTGGACCGCGGCTGGGATGTCGACGGCATCTATGACCCCGACCCGGATGCGCTCGGCAAAACCTACACGCGGCGTGGCAGTTTCCTCACAGATGCCGGCGAATTCGATGCCGGGTTCTTCGGTATCGGGCCCAACGAGGCTCTGGCAATGGACCCACAGCAGCGGGTGCTGCTCGAGGTGTCGTGGGAAGCGTTGGAGCGCGCCGGTATCGATCCGATCACGTTGCGGGGCAGTGCCACCGGGGTGTTCGCCGGTGTGATTCACGCCGGCTACGGCGGCGAGGTCAAGGGCGAACTCGAGGGCTACGGTCTGACCGGTTCCACGTTGAGCGTGGCCTCGGGTCGGGTGGCGTACGTGCTGGGTCTGGAGGGCCCGGCGGTATCGGTGGATACGGCGTGCTCGTCCTCGCTGGTGGCGCTGCATCTGGCCGCGCAGTCGCTACGATCTGGCGAGTGCGGTCTGGCGCTGGTGGGCGGGGTGACGGTGATGGCCACCCCCGGCGGGTTCGTGGAATTCAGCCGTCAGCGAGCGCTTGCCGCCGACGGCCGTTGCAAGGCGTATGCGGCTGCGGCAGACGGCACGTCGTGGGCCGAAGGCGCCGGCGTTCTGGTGGTCGAGCGGCTGGCCGATGCGCAGCGGCTGGGGCATTCGGTGTTGGCGGTGGTGCGTGGTTCGGCGGTGAATCAGGATGGCGCGTCCAACGGCCTCACCGCGCCGAACGGCCCGTCGCAGCAGCGGGTGATCCGGGCAGCGTTGGCCAGCGCACGTCTGAGCGTGGCCGACGTGGATGTCGTCGAAGGCCACGGGACCGGCACCATGCTCGGCGATCCTATTGAGGCGCAGGCGATCTTGGCGACTTACGGCCAGGACCGCAAAGAGCCGCTCTGGTTGGGTTCGATCAAGTCCAATCTCGGTCACTCGTCAGCGGCGGCGGGCGTGGCCGGAGTGATCAAGATGGTATTGGCCATGCAGCACGGGGTGATGCCCAAGACGCTGCACGTGGATGCGCCCACCCCGCATGTGGATTGGTCGGCGGGCGCGGTGTCATTGCTGACCGAAGCGCGGCCTTGGCCGGCGTCGGGCCGGCCGCGTCGGGCCGGTGTGTCGTCGTTCGGGATCAGCGGCACCAACGCCCACGTCATCCTGGAACAGGCTCCGGCGCCGCAAGCCGTTGCACCAGAACCGTTCACCGGTCCTACCCCGTGGGTGCTGTCGGCACATTCGGGGCCGGCCCTGGCCAATCAGGCTCAGCGGCTGTTGGCGCGGCTGCGTTCCGACGTCGGCGCGCGTCCACTGGATGTGGGCTGGTCCCTGGTGAGCACGCGGTCGCTGTTCGAGCACCGTGCCGTGGTGGTGGGCACCGAACGTGCGCAATTCCTGGAGGCGCTCGCCGGCTTGGCCGCCGGTCAGCCGTCCGGGGACGTCGCAGTTGGTCGTACCCGCCCGGTGGGTCCGACGGTGTTCGTGTTTCCCGGGCAGGGCGCGCAATACCTGCACATGGGCCGTGCGCTTCATGAGCGGTTCCCGGTTTTCGCCAAGGCCTTCGACGCGGCCACCGATGCGTTGAGTGGCCACCTCAGACTGCCGCTGCCGCAGGTCGTCTGGGGTACCGACGCGGCGCTGCTGGAGAGCACGGAGTTCGCCCAGCCGGCGTTGTTCGCCGTCGAGGTGGCGTTGGCGGCGCTGCTGCAAACCTGGGGTGTGGTGCCGGACCTGGTACTCGGCCACTCGGTCGGCGAGATCGCGGCCGCACAGGTGGCAGGGGTGTTGTCACTCGAGGATGCGGCACGGCTGGTGGCGGCCCGTGGCCGCCTTATGGCGGGGCTGCCGGCCGGCGGGGTGATGGTTGCGGTGGCAAGCAGCGAGGCTGAGGCGGTCGCCGAGCTGGGTCCGGGTGCCGGGATCGCCGCGGTGAATGCGCCGGAGTCCGTGGTGATTTCGGGTGAGCGGGCCGCAGTGGACGCAGCGGTGCAGCCGCTCGCCGCTCGGGGTCGACGGGTGCACAAGCTGGCCGTCTCACACGCCTTCCATTCGGCGTTGATGGAACCGATACTTACCGAGTTCGCGGCGGCACTCGTCGACGTGGCAGTGTCCGAACCGCGGATCAGCCTGGTGTCCAACGTCACCGGTCAACTGGCCGGTCCCGGATACGGATCGGCCGAATACTGGGTCGAGCACGTGCGAAGGCCGGTGCTATTCGCCGACAGCGTGCAAGTGGCGGAGTCGTTGGGTGCCAAGGTCTTTGTCGAGCTGGGTCCCAGTGGCGGACTGATGGCCTTGGCCGAGCAGTCCCTGGCGGGCGAACCCGTATCGGCCACCCTGATGGCCAGGGACCGTCCCGAAGTCGATTCGCTGTTGATCGCACTGGGCCGGCTGTTCACCGCCGGTGTCGGCGTGCAATGGCGCGAGGCGTTCGCCGGACTCGGAGCTCAGCGGGTTCCGTTGCCGACCTACGGCTTCACCCGGCAGCACTTCTGGTTGGCACAGCCGGGGGTCGGGCCGACGCAGCTGGCCACCGTGGGCTTGGCCGGTAGCGGCCACCCGCTGCTGGGTGTGGTGGTGGAACGGCCTGACGTCGGTGGTGTGGTGTTGAGCGGCTCGCTGTCACCCGCGGTGCAGGGGTGGTTGGCCGATCATGTCGTCAGCGGGGTGATGCTTTTTCCGGGCGCCGGTTTCGTGGAACTGGTGTTGCGGGCCGGCGACGAGGCCGGCGCCCCCGTCATCGAGGAGCTGACCCTGTTGGCGCCGTTGGCTTTACCGGCCAGTGGCGGGGTGCCGGTGCAGGTTGTCGTTGCCGCCGCCGATGACGCGAGACGCCACGGCGTCCGGGTGTATTCGGCTGCCAGGGGCGGTGATTCGTGGGTGTTGCATGCCGAGGGCGTCCTGGGTCTCGGCGGCATCCGGGGCGGCGCCGATTTGTCGACGTGGCCTCCGGTCGGCGCCGCGTCGGTCGATGCGCCGGGTGTATATGAGCAGTTGGCCGCGCGGGGCTACGGCTACGGGCGAGCGTTCCAGGGCGTGCGGGCGGTGTGGCGACGTGGACGCGAGGTCTTCGCCGAGGTGGTCGCACCCGAGGGGGTGAACGTGCGGCGCTTCGGGATTCACCCCGCGGTGCTGGACGCGGCGTTGCACGCCTGGGGATTCGTCGAGGGCGGCGAGCAGTTGGCATTGCCGTTCTCCTGGCAGGGGGTGGCGCTGCACGCCGCAGGCGCATCACGGCTGCGAGTCCGGCTGGCGCCCACCGGCGCCGGTTCAGTGTCGGTGGAGCTGGCCGATGCCGCGGGATTGCCGGTGCTGTCCGTGCGGGAGCTGGTGGTGCGCCCGGTTTCCGGGCAGGCGTTGGCGGCGGCCGCCCCGGCGGGACGGAAAGCGGGCGGCGGCTTGCTGGAAGTGGTGTGGACGCCGTTGCAGCACAACGGTAGTGGCGCCGTTGGCGTGAATTCGGTCTGGGAACTGCCATCGGATACCCAGATGCCCGACGCGGTCTCGGGTGCCGCGCACCAGGCATTGCGGGTACTGCAGGACCACCTGGACTCCGACGGGGTGCTGGCCTTCGTGACGCGCGGTGCGGTGGCACTGCCCAACCGCGCCGTGTCGGACTTGGCGGGCGCCGCGGTGTGGGGCCTGGTGCGCTCCGCCCAGGCCGAGCATCCGGGTCGGATCGTGTTGCTCGATTCCGATGATTCGGTGTCAGTTGAGGAGGCGCTGCGATACGGGGAGCCGCAACTCCTGGTGCGTTCGGGCGCGGTGTACGGCGCCCGGCTGGTGCATGCCTCGTCGTCGCTGCTCGAGCTACCGGATGGCATGTGGCGGTTGAGTGCTGGTGGCGGCGGGACTCTGGAGGAGCTGACCGCCCGGCGTTGTGAACGGGTGGAATTGGGTCCGGGGCAGGTCCGGGTTGCCGTGGGAGCGGTGGGTGTCAATTTCCGTGATGTGATGTTGGCCCTGGGCATGTATCCCGGTTCGGGGGAGGTGGGAGTCGAAGGTGCCGGGGTGGTCGTGGAGGTCGGCCCCGGGGTGACCGAGTTGTCGGTCGGCGACGCAGTGATGGGCCACTTGGGCGCGGGGGCGTCTGAAGCGGTCGTTGATCAGCGGCTGGTGACCGGGGTACCGGCGGGTTGGCCGTTGGCCACCGCCGCCAGTGTTCCGGTGGTGTTCTTGACGGCGCTGTACGGCTTGTCGGTGTTGGGCGGACTCAAGGCCGGTGAGCGGGTGCTGGTCCATGCCGCGGCCGGCGGGGTGGGGATGGCTGCCGTGCAGTTGGCCCGCCATTGGGGTTGTGAAGTGTTTGCCACGGCCAGCCGCGGAAAGTGGGCCACGTTGCGGGCCATGGGTTTCGACGACGAGCACATCGCCGATTCCCGGACGGTGGAGTTCGAGGAGAAGTTCCGTGCGGTCACGCACGGCGCGGGGGTGGACGTTGTTCTCAACTCGCTGGCCGGCGAGTTCCTGGACGCGTCGTTGCGGCTGACGGCCCCGGGCGGGCGTTTCCTCGAGATGGGCAAAACCGATGTCCGCGACGCGCAGGCCGTCGCCGAACAGCACCGTGGGGTTCGCTACCAGGCGTTCGACCTGTTCGAGGCCGGGCCCGATCTGATGGCGCGGATGTACGACGAGGTACTCGGATTGCTGTCGGACGGGGCGGTGAAACCGTTGCCGATCAAGGTTTTCGATGTGCGGTGCGCGCAACAGGCGTATCGATTTGTCAGCCAGGCCCGCCACATCGGCAAGGTGGTGCTGACGGTCCCGAACGGACCTGCCGGCGCGCAGTCGCCGTTGACCGGCGCCTCCGTGGTGATTACCGGCGGCACCGGGATGGCCGGGGCTGCGGTGGCCCGACACCTGGTGGACCGCTACGGAGTCGCACATGTGGTGCTGGTCAGCCGCTCCGGGGCGCGGGCCGGGGGCGCGGACGAGCTGGTGGCCGGGCTGGAACAGGCCGGGGCACAGGTGACCGTCGCAGACTGTGACGTCACCGACCGCGCCGCCGTCGCCGCGATGCTCGATCAGATCCCCGAGAAGTTCCCGTTGAAGGGCGTGTTCCATGCTGCCGGGTTAACCGATGACACTGTGATCACGTCGCTGACCCCCGAGCGGCTCGACGCGGTGCTCCGGGTCAAGGTGGACGGTGCATGGAATCTGCATGAGCTTACCCGCGACGCGAATTTGGCTGCGTTCGTGCTGTTTTCGTCGCTCGCCGGCCTGGTGGGCAGTCCCGGGCAGGGCAACTACGCCGCAGCCAACGCCTTCCTGGACGGGCTGGCCAGCTATCGACGCGACCAGGGCCTGTCCGGGAACTCGATCGCCTGGGGTCTGTGGGAAGAGACCAGCGCACTGACCCGCCACCTCGGCGATCGAGACCTGGCCCGGATGAGACAGGCCGGGTTGTCGCCACTACCCACCGAACAGGCACTTGGGTTGCTCGATGCCGTCCTGCTCGCCGATCACCCGGTGGCCGTCGCGGCCCGGCTGGATACCACCGCCTTGACCAGCGGGGCCGACGTGCCGCCGCTCTGGCGCGAACTGGTAACCCGCCCGAGCCGGCGTGTGATCCATGCCGCCGACGCCTCCTCGGTGGCCAGCGGCATGGTGGAGCGGCTGCACGCCTTACCGCCCGAACAGCGTCAACGGGCCCTGACCGAGTTGATATCCGGCAATGCCGCAACGGTTTTGGGCCATACCAGCGCTATCGACATTGACGGTCACAAGGCCTTCCAGGAGCTCGGGTTCGATTCTCTGACCGCTGTGGAGCTGCGCAATCGCCTCAAGGCCGCGACCGGGCTCACGCTGTCGCCCACCCTGATCTTCGACTACCCGACCCCCATCGCCCTGGCCGAGTACCTCGCCGACCAGCTTGCGGTCAGCGCGCCCGTCCCCAGTGCACAACACAGCCCGTTGACCCGGTTCAATGACATCAGCAGCGAACTGGATACCCTTGTGCACCAACCTGATTGGACCGCCGACGAAAAGGCGCAGGTCGCCATCAGGCTGCGCGCGCTCGTTGCCGACCTGACCGCCGCGCCCACCCCCACGGACGACACCGGCGCCGGCAAGAGTGAGCTTCTGACCCTCCTCGACGACGACTTCACCCCCTGAGAGGGTGGCCGTGCAACCTACGGATATCGCCATCATCGGGCTTGCGTGCAAATTCCCGGCTGCCACCAACCCGCGCGAATTCTGGCAGTTGCTGCGCGACGGACGTGAGGTCACCGAACCCCTTGCGGGGGTGGCCGACTTCGACGCCGCTTTCTTCGGCCTGTCGCCGCGTGAGGCGTGTGCGATGGACCCGCGGCAACGCCTGGCCCTGGAATTGACCTGGGAGCTGTTCGAAGACGCGTTTCTGGTGCCGGACACGCTGCGAGGTGAGCAGGTCGCCGTGTACCTCGGGGCGATGAGTGACGACTACATGCTGCTGACGCTGCGCGAAGCCGGCCACCAGGTGGATCACCATACGTTTTCCGGACTGAGCCGGGGGATGATCGCCAATCGAGTCTCGTATGCCTTCGGCTTGCGCGGCCCCAGCATGACCGTCGATTCCGGTCAATCCTCGTCCCTTGTGGCGGTTCACGAAGCCTGTGCGGGGTTGCGGACGGGCGTATGGCCGATGGCGGTTGCCGGTGGTATTCACCTCAACCTGGTACGTGAAACCGCCCTGCTGGAGCAGGAATTCGGGGCGGTCTCGCCGTCCGGCCACACGTACGCGTTTGACCGGCGTGCCGACGGTTACGTGCGCGGTGAGGGGGCCGGCCTGGTCCTGCTGAAGCCGGTCAGCGCCGCCGTACGTGACGGTAACCGCATCCACGCCGTCATCTCGGGCAGTGCCGTCGGCAACGCCGGCCGCGACGGCGCCGGGCTGACGGTGCCCTCGGTCGCGGCCCAGGCTGAGGTCATCCGGCGGGCATTGTCCAGCGCTGGACTGAACTGCGATCAGGTCGACTATGTCGAAGCCCACGGAACCGGGACCGACGTCGGCGACCCGGTCGAGGCCAGAGCTCTGGGCGCCGTGTTCGGTGAGCGCCGGCACCACCCGGTGGCCATTGGATCGGTCAAGACCAACGTCGGCCACACCGGCGCGGCCGCCGGAGTCGCAGGCCTGATCAAAACCGTGCTGTCGATCGAGAACGGCACCATCCCAGCGAGTCTCAACTTCGCCGCCGCGGGGATCGAGCTGGCGACACTGGGCTTACGCGTCAACACCAGCCTGACGCCATGGCAGGCGGCGCCCCGGCGCGCCGGCGTCTCGTCATTCGGAATGGGCGGCACCAACGCGCACGTGATCGTCGAACAAGCGCCTGTGCCGGAACAGGCTGGCGTCGCGCCAATCGACGGCGTGACCATCCCATGGGTGCTTACCGCGCGGTCGGCGCAAGCGCTAACGGTTCAGGCGGGTCGCCTCGCCGGGCAGCCGAGTGAGGGCGGGATCGCCGACGTGGGTTGGTCGTTGGTGACCACGCGATCGATGTTCGAGCACCGGGCCGTCGTGGTCGGCTCGGACCGCGGGCAGTTGACGGCGGGTCTGGAAGGTTTGGCGACGGGTGCTCCGGGCTCGGGCGTGGTGGTCGGCCGGGCCGGCACACCGGGCAGGACGGTGCTGGTGTTTCCCGGGCAGGGCTCCCAGTACTTGGGCATGGGCCGGCAGCTTTACCATCGGTTCGCGGCGTTCGCGGCGGCTTTCGACGAGGTTGTCGACACTATCGATCCGCATCTGAAATTACCGCTGCGACAGGTGATCTGGGGTCGCGATCAGACACTGCTGCAAAGTACCGAGTTCGCCCAGCCAAGCCTGTTCGCGGTGCAGCTGGCGATG
Organism: Mycobacterium sp. ML4; assembly: GCF_054515735.1. NCBI lineage: Bacteria > Bacillati > Actinomycetota > Actinomycetes > Mycobacteriales > Mycobacteriaceae > Mycobacterium > Mycobacterium sp. ML4. Next base: position 71,024 of record NZ_JBTNSY010000023.1, on the reverse strand, counting down.
GCCGCGCTCCTGCGATCCTGCGGGGTGGCACCCGATGTGTTGCTGGCCCACTCGGTGGGTGAAGTCGCCGCCGCCCACCTGGCCGGGGTGCTGTCACTGCCGGACGCGGCGCGGCTGGTGGCGCTTCGCGGCCGGCTGATGGCCGGTTTGCCCGCGGGTGGGGTGATGGTCGCGGCGGCCGTTGGTGAAGCCGAGGTGGCGCCGTTGCTGGGAGAGCGCGTCAGTCTGGCGGCGGTGAACGCTGCGGATTCGGTGGTGCTGTCCGGTGCGGAAGCCGCGGTGGGCGCGGTGGCGGAGCGGTTGGCGGCCCAGGGCCGCCGAGTGCACCGGCTCGCGGTGTCGCATGCGTTCCATTCGTCGCTGATGGAGCCGATGCTCGATGCATTCTTGGCGTGCCTGGCCGACCTGAATGTCTCGGAGCCGCGGATCAGGTTGATTTCCAACGCCACTGGGGAGCTGGCCGGAGAGGGCTACGGGTCGGCGCAATACTGGGTCGATCATGTGCGCAATCCGGTGCGGTTCGCCGACGGAGTGCAAACGGCAGCGGGCCTCGGTGGCGGGGTGTTCATCGAAGTGGGACCCGGCGCTGGTTTGACGGCCGATCAGGACGTTTCGGTCGTGACCCTGATGGATGGCCGCGACGAGGCCGATGCCCTGCTCACCGCCTTAGGAACGTTGTTCAGCACGGGAGTGGAGGTCGACTGGCCCGCCACCTTCGACGGTCTGGGACCACGACGCGTGCAGCTACCGACCTACGGATTCGTGCGGCGACGCTATTGGGTGGGGACCGCTGACGATACCCCGGTCACGGCCCCGAGCACCGAACGGTTGCAAGACCTGGGCCCCGACGATCAGCGACGCCGGCTGGTCGAGTTGGTGTGCTTTCACGCCGCCGTCGTTCTCGGGCACGCCGGCCGCGACGATATCGATGCCGACCGGGCCTTTCAAGACCTCGGCTTCACCTCGATGAGCGGTGTTGAACTGCGTAATCGCCTGAAAACGGTGAGCGCCTTGGGGGGGGTGTCACTATCGCGCACCATGATCTTCGACTATCCCACTCCAATCGCCCTGGCCGAGCATCTCGCGCAACAACTATCGGGCCGCTCCGGCAACGAATCCGACGACGACCGGATTTGGTCGTTACTGCACACGATTCCGATCAGCGAGCTGCGGCGAACCGGATTACTCGACAAACTGCTGCTGTTGGCCGGCCGGGCGGAAAAGAACACGTCAGGCGCATCGCTGAGTGACGAAGTAATCGATTCGCTGAGCCCTGACGCGCTGATCGCGATGACACTCGAGCCCGGTGATGATAGTGGCTGACAATGGGTGCTGCGGAACAAGACTACGACAGGTGTTGAATATCACTGTCTTTGCTCGGCTACGGATTAGCTGTTCTGCAGCCGCAGTTGCCCGGCGTGTCATGAATCTCATTGATGCTATTCATCCATTGGCCGGGCCTCAAAGGAGGCGGAAGTTGCGGGCTCGACTGCCAGTCCGCGAGCACCCGGCTCCCAGTCCGGTCCAAAGTTCTTTGCGGATACCCGAGCAAGCACACTTTCAACGGAATCCAACTGCTTATTGGTGGGCGCCGGGGTAGCGCGAAGATCAGTCAGAAGAGCCGGATTAAATCGCATCAGCTCTTCAACCATGACAGCACGCGGCGCCGGATGCCTAACTCGACTGTTACGCTACCGATAGCTCGGCCATACTTCCATGTAGGCGTCAATTGCGCGTTCAATCGCCAATCCGTACTCATTCGGAACCCAGTCCGGTCCGAACGTCTTAATCAAAGCATCGGAAAGCGCATCAATAATGGCCTCGCTTTCGTTATTGGTTGGCTCCTGTGTTTCGCAAATCTGCTCCAGGAGTGAAGGCTTGCGCTGCATCAGCACCTGCACAATAAGCGCGCGAGGCTCCGGCGGAATAGCGTCGAGTAGATTGCTCATCGATTTCCTTACTTATTTCCCATCGTCGCTCAGCCGTTCAGCAGAATGCCGATTATCGATATGGGCGACGTAGCTGGGGCAGTTGCGCGACGTGGCGAAACTTTGTTTGACGTCACTCATACATTGGCCTAAGCTAGGCCAACAAGTATGCGCCGATTGCGTTGTCGACTACTTTTCCTTACTGATTTGGAATAGGACCCGGCCCGTAGTTTGCACTCATTGCGTGGATAAGCTCATTTACGACGGCGCGGCTCTGCTCATTGGTGGTTCCTGGACGCTACCAAGCGCGTCGAGCAGATCGGGATTACGGCGGCTCAATTCTTCCTCGATAACGGAGAGGTGTTTCGGTGGAATAGGCTTGAGCCACGCCCCAGGATTTCTGGTCTATTGTTCCAAGCGTCCTCCAATGTGGAATAGGTCTCGGTATGCATTCATTCGCGCGCAGAGAGAGATAGATTGTAGCAGAACGCACTAGATTCAAAGTCCGGAATGCCCCCAACTCGACTGTTGCGCTACCGATATATCGGCCATGCCTCAAGGAAGGCCTCAACTGCGCGTTCAACCGCCAATCCGTGTTTGTCAGGAGTATAGTCGGGACCTAAACTGTTTATCACCGCGATGGCGAGTAACTGGTTAACTGCCTTACGCTGTTCGGGCGTCGGTTCATTCGCGGAGAGAAGCTCGGCCAGGAGAGTAGGGTCGCAGCGTGCAAGTTCATCCTCAATTACAGGACGGTGCGCTGGCGAAACGGCATCGAGAACGTTGCCCATTAATGTCTCCATCCGTTGCGAGTATTCGGCCAGCACGTCACCACCAAGCCGTCCTTGTTCAAAACAACTGTTGCATCTTCGCCAATATATAGGTATGCGCCGCGGCCCTGTTGGTCCACCTGGTACTCCGGCGGTTGTTTTGGATGCCCGATAGCATCCTGTAGCGCGCGGTCATTGACTCCATGGCCGTCGCGGCCGTTGACCTGCTCCTCTCCGTGTCGAGTGAATCCGTTGATGTGCGTCGGCGGCGGAGACGGCGGTGTGCCCTCGGCGGCGGGCGCGGGTGGCTGTTCACCCTCTATTGGTATGCCTAAGTCCCGTAAGCGTGCTCTGATCGCGGCTTGCCGTTCCAGTAGGGGGCCCCGGTCGGCGAGGCAGGCGTTGTAGGTGGCTTGTTCGTTGGGCAAGACGAAGGTGCGTCCGCATCGGGCGTTGTAGGCCGCCATGTCGGCGTTGACGGCTTGCCAGGCGGCGCGCGCTTCGGCTGCGGTCATGTCTTTCGGGTCGAGCGGGACGGGGAGTTGCGGGTCTTGTTTCCAGTGGTTGTCGACGGCGCGGATGGCGCCGGTGCGGCGGTCAAGGGTGGGTTCAGGCTGGGCGGGGACGGAAGCGACGGGGTCGGTGACGGGCTGGTGCCAGTGCGCGGGCGCCATGTCCGCCATGTGCGTGGCGCCGGTATGCAGCGTGGTGGTGATGGTCGCGTTGGCGGCAGCTAGCCGGGCGACGCGGTGGGCGATGAAGCTGCGATGGGTCTCGGCGTGTTGGTGGCGGGCTATCTGCTGTGCGGGTGAGTGCGCCGCGCGCATGTCGGTGACCGACAAGTCCTCACCGACTCTAAAGCCGTCGTCCTCGGCCTCGGCGATCGCCTCCAGCGCCTCGGCGCGGGCCCCGCGCAGATCCTCACCGCCGCGGTGTGCGACGTCGGCCATCTGGTGTGCATGGTCGACAGCAGCCAACACCGCCGCCGTGTCGGTGTGGGCCATCTGCACGGCCGATCCGGCGGCCTGCCCGTCCCAGGCGGTCCCGCCGGGACTGGTCAGCTGCTCGAGGTAGGCGTGGGCGGCGCGCTCCATCACCGCCGCCCGCGCCCGCCACTGCGCCGCGGCCTCGGTCAACAGGTCGGCCGTCTGGTCAAAGGCCTCAATGCGCGACCGGGTCGGCGGCCCCACGGCGGCCATCGCGGCTACTGCTCCTGCGCGGGCGCCACCACTGTTAGTGCCGCGGCGCCTGCCTCATCCATGGCGACAAAGGCCCCCGACGCCACGGTCAACGCCGCCGACGCCCAAGACAGGCGACCGCCGAACGCGCCGCAGAACTCACCCCACGCAGCGTGCATCGCGGTCGCGGCCACCCCAGCCGATTCCGCCGACCCGCTCACCGCGCCCCCCGGCGACGCAACCCGCTGGGCATGCCCGGTCAGGATCCCCGACGCGGCCCGCAACCCCACCGCGACCACATCCACCCTCTCGCCGCCACCTGCCACTCAAGCCCCCCTTCACCCGAACGTGATGATCCTGAAACCGTAGGCGCAAGATTTTCACACCCCAGCAGCCACCCGATCAAGCCAGCAGTGTCTCCGGCCGATGACCGCCCGGGAGACAGGGACGCATTTGTCACATGGGCAGGTGATCCCAGGCGGTTCCGACCAGCAGCCGTTCGTTCGACCATCGCCGGTATTGGTCACTCCACCAGTTGCGTCCCTGATAGTGGTGTAACGCGGATCGTGTGATCGTTTCCCGGTGTGTCGTTCGGGACGAGAGCGCGGTCACCGCGTGATCCTTCGAGTGAACCTTCCAAAGCACTCTCGAGAGGAACCACACGATGACCGCTCCCCATATTGTGAACCCTGTTGCGTTGTTGGAGCAGGGTCTGTCCGACGCGTCGGCGGATCTGATGCGCACTCTGCTGGGCACGGTGCTCAACGCGCTGCTGTCGGCCGATGCTGATGCGGTATGCGGTGCCGAGTACGGCCGGCCCAGCGCGGACCGGACGAACTCGCGTAACGGCTACCGCCACCGTGAACTGGACACCCGCCTCGGCACGATCGATGTGGCGATCCCCAAGCTACGCCAGGGCTCCTACTTCCCCGACTGGCTGCTGGAGCGCCGCAAACGCGCTGAGGCGGCCCTGATTTCGGTGGTGGCGACCTGCCTATCTACTCGGGGTCTCCACGCGGCGGATGGACAAACTGGTGGCCACGTTGGGGATCACCAGCTTGAGCAAGTCGCAGGTCTCGCGGATGGCGGCAGACCTCGATGCGCAGGTCGAGGCGTTTCGCACCCGCCCACTGGGGGAGGCGGGACCGTTCACCTTCGTCGCGGCGGATGCGTTGACGATGAAAGTCCGCGAAGACGGGCGGGTGGTCAACGCTGTGGTGCTGGTGGCCACCGGCGTCAACGCCGACGGGCACCGTGAGGTGCTCGGGGTCAAAGTCGCCACCAGTGAAACCGGCCCGGCGTGGAACGCCTTCTTCGCCGATCTGGTCGCCCGCGGCCTGCACGGCGTGCGGCTGGTCACCTCCGACGCCCACCGGGGCCTGGTCGAGGCAATCGCGGCGAACCTGCCCGGGGTGGCGTGGCAACGCTCATCCGTCAACATCGGGGGGGCGGGATGGTCTCGCCGGTTTCCTTCCACCGTCGGGAGAGGACCTTGGCAGCGTGACCGGGCAAAGGTCCAGCGGCAGACCCGTCCCTCCCGGCGGTGGCGGGTTCTCGACCGGCCAGTGGGAGTCGTGCTTCGAGCACCTGGATGAGCGTCCGGAGAGATCGGCCATGGAGGAACCGATATTCCTCGAAGGAGGACTGGTGTCCGAACAACATGAATGGCCGGCGTTTGCCGGGATCGATTGGGGCGGTGCGCATCATCAGCTGTGCATTGTCGACTCGACAGGCAAGCGCCGCACCCAGCTGCAAGTGACACACGACATTGCGGGCCTGGCCGCCCTCGATGCCGAACTGCACCGCTGCGAGTCGCGATTGCCGATAGCGATCGAGCGTTCTGAAGGACTGCTTGTTGAGCATCTGCAGGCGGCTGGGCATGTGCTGTTCCCGGTGTCGCCGAGGATCGCGGCCCGCGCCCGCGAGCGTTACAAAGTGGCCGCGGTCAAAGACGATCGATTCGATGCGTTCGTGCTCGCCGACACCCTGCGGCACGAACATCAGCATTGGCGGCCACTATCGATCCCCTCACCGCTGCTCGCCGAGATCCGCGCATTGACGCGGGATCGGGACCGGCTGTTGGAGACCCAGCAGGCCGTCGAGCATCAGCTTCGGATGATCTTGGAGGCTTATCACCCGGCGCCGGTGCGGCTGTTCTCGTCGGTGGACCGGCAGATCACGCTGTCATTTGTTTTGGACTACCCAACCCCGGCGATCGCATCACGGGTAAAGGCCACGCGCATGGGCGGTTTCTTGAGGCGTCACCACTACACCGGTCGGGTGCCGGCCCAGGTGCTGGCCGAGCGGATGCGAGCCAATCTGCTGAGCGGCGCGCCCGGAACGGTCGCCGGCAAAAGCTTCTCCGCTCAATCGTTTGCCCGACTGCTGCAGCTGCTCAACAGCCAGCTCGCCGAGTACGACGACGCCATCGCTGCCACCGTGTCCGAACACGACGACGCCAAGATCTTTACCAGCTTTCCCGGCGTCGGGCCCACCCTGACCGCGGTCTTACTCGCTGAGATCGGTGAAGATCGTCGCCGATACCCCTCTGCTGCAGCACTTCTCGCCGAATCCGGATTGGCGCCGGTGACCCGCTCATCGGGCCGCTCGTGCAGTGTCCGGTTTCGCTATGCTGCCAACACCCATCTGCGTGAAGCCGCGATGTGGTGGGCCTTCAACTCACTGAAGACCTCCCCATGGGCAGCAGCTGTTTTCGAGCAAGCGCGAACCCAACGCGGCCAGCGCTACCACCGCGCCCTGCGCGGACTGGGCGCACGTTGGATGCGGATCCTGTGGCGCTGCTGGACAGATCGCACCACTTACGACCCCGCCCTGCACACCGCCGCAAAGGTACTGGCCACCTCGGCGAGCTAACACCCACCGATCGCCAACCGCCGTCCACAGGCCGCGCGGCGCCATCGCCTGTCTCCAGGCCGCCACCCCCAAAACCCAGAGGTTGACAGTGGGAGTCTGCCGCACGCACTACGCCGCGAACTTGATGGAGGTGACCCCGAAAAGCTCCTGGGGATGGGTCAAAGCGCTGCTGCACTCGGTCTATGACCAGCCCGATGCCCACGCGGTGCACGCCCAGTTCGACCGTGTCGTCGAGGCATTGGCCGATAAGCTGCCCGCGGTGGCCGAGCACCTCGATGGTGCCCGCGCCGAGATACTGGCCTTTACCGCGTTCCCCAAGGAACTGTGGCGCCAAATCTGGTCGAATAATCCCAACGAACGCCTAAATCGCGAAATCCGCAGGCGCACAGACGTTGTCGGTATCTTCCCCGGCCGAGACGCCGTCATCCGCCTCGTGGGAGCCGTCCTGGCCGAACAGCACGACGAATGGGCTGAAGGCCGCCGCTACCTCGGACTGGACGTCTTGGCCCGGGCCGCTGCCCTCGGCAACCCCCACCCGCGCCGCCGGCCACCAACGACCTGCCCGAACTGGAGCCCGCAGCATGACAAACCCCAACACCCCAAGAGAATTCGGCCCAGGGCTGACCCGCCAAGCCTATCTCGACCAGCTCGCCGACACCGGTCACACCGGCTGGCACGACGAGCACGCCGTCCCCACGCCATGGCCCGAGGACTCCTGCCACCCCGACAGCGGATGGCAACCCACCACAGGAGGTGACACCACCAACACCGACCCCAACCAACCCTTCTAACCCCCACCAAATCGAAGGATCAGCCGTTACACCACTCCCAGGGACTTGACGACTCCACCCTGGGTTCGCGTCGACCCAAATTTCGCGCGAACGACAGCCTCGCTGCCCGACGAGCAGCTGAAAAACCCGGCGAATGGCCAACAAGACCGACAAGCTGACCTGGCGCTCGCGCGGCGAAATCGGCAACCTGTCCTTGTCGTCGGTGGTGCACATCCGGCGCGACACCCTTGAGACGCGATCGCGCAGCGGAAGGCTCGCGATGGGACCCGGATTCTGCGCCGAACTCAGGTTACTGCGCTGGCAGTGAGCCGCAGACTTCTACCATCAGGCCCGGCCGGGGACTGAGCGCGGCGAAGTTCGCGGCGCGGATACGCTGAGCCGGCAGCCGCAGTGTGGTCCTAGCGACCAGCCGGGCCAGCATGACCGTCATCTCGGTGATGGCCATCACCGAGCCGATGCACCGGTGCAAGCCCCCGCTGAACGGAATGAACTCGTGGGGCGCTGGTTTACGGTAGTCCGGCGCCGCGGAGTCCCAGCGCTGCGGACGGAAGTCGGTTGGCTCGGGCCATAACTCGGGAAGCCGGTGGGTGACGTACGCGCTGAAGACGATCAGCCGCCCCGCGCGGATCCGGTGCCCGTCGAACACCAGATCGCGCATGACCCGGCGGGCCGAGATCACGCCCGGTGGGTACAGCCGAAGTGTTTCGTGCACAACGCCGTTGAGGTAGGTCAGGGCGGGCAGGTGTGCGGCGGTCGGCGCCGCACCGTTCAGCACCCGTTCCACCTCGGTAGCGGCCGTGTCCCAGGCGCCGGGCAACGTCAGCAGTGTGTAGGCGGCCCAGGCTAGCGCGGCGCTGGTCGTTTCGTAGCCCGCCGTGATCATCGAAACAATCTGGTCACGAATCTCGTTGTCGCTGAGGGTTATTCCATCATCGGATCGGCCGTTGAGCAGCGTCGTCAACAGGTGATCGTCGGGCCTGGGCCGGGCGCGGGCATCGGCGATCTCGGCATCCATCAACTCGTCGATGCGTGAGCGGGCCGCCATCGCTCGCCGCCAGCCGGGGGAGTGCAGCCGTCGTTGCAACTTCATCACTTGGGGTGGGCGATGGGTCAGGTCCAGCAGCGGCTGCAGTTGCGTGCCAAGGAAATCCGAATGCGCGGCCATCCGGGATCCGAACAGGCTTTCTGCGGTGCTGCGCCGCACCGCCGAACGGATTTGCTGGTAGATGTCCAACCGTTGCCCGGGCTGCCAGCTGTCAATCATGGTGTCGACGGAGCGCACCATGGCGGGAACGTAGTCCTGAATCCGGCGGTGCCGCAACCCCGGCGCCACCACATTGCGCCGGCGGCGGTGGTCTTCTCCGTCGCTGACGATCAGCGCGGTCGGCCCGTCGACCGGCGCCAAATTCTCGAACGTCTCGCGCCAACTGAACGCATCGGCATTGGCGAACACGAACTTATTCGCCTCAGGGCCAAGCAGATACACGAAACCGTGCCGTCCGATCCCGGCGTTGATCACCGGACCTCGGCGTCGATACGCCGCCAGCAACGCTTCACCGGGCGGGTAAGGCACCGGCTTCATTCCAGCACCTCCGACAACTCCAGCCACTGTGCCTCGACTGCGGCGACCTCGTCCTCGAGGCTGCGCAATTCCCTCGTCAATCGCGTGACGCCGACGTGGTCGGAGTGGTCATGCTCGGCCAGTTCGGTGTGCTTGGCCTCGATCCGGGCGGCGAGGCGGGCCAACTGGCGGTCGACCGAGGCCAATTCCTTCTCCGCCGCGCGCCGCCGTGCCCCCGACATCGCCTGCTGCGGCTCCGGCGCCTGCGCCAACGGCTTGGCGGGCGACTGGGCGGCCAACGCCAGGTACTCGTCAATGCCTCCCGGTAGGTGCCGCAGCCGGCCCCCCAGGATCGCGTACTGCTGGTCGGTGATGCGTTCCAGCAGGTAGCGGTCGTGCGAGACGACAATCAGCGTGCCCGGCCAGGAGTCGAGCAGGTCCTCGGTAGCGGTCAGCATGTCGGTGTCGACATCGTTGGTGGGCTCGTCGAGGAGCAGCACATTGGGTTCCGCGAGCATGGTGAGCATCAGCTGCAGGCGCCGGCGCTGGCCGCCGGACAGTTCTCCGACGCGCGCCGAGAGCTGCCCCCGGTCGAAACTCAGCCGCTCGAGCAGTTGGGTCGGCGTCATCTCACGGCCCTCGACCTCGTATGCGGATTGAAGCCGATTGAGCACGTCGGCGATCCGCTCGCCGGCCAGTGCTTTCAACTCATCGCCCTGTTGATCCAGCACCGCCAGCCGGACCGTCTTGCCGCGCTTGACGCGGCCGGTGTCGGGCTGGACGGTGCCGGCGATCAACCCCAGCAGGGTGGACTTGCCGGCGCCGTTGGCCCCCACGATCCCGGTTCGTTCGCCCGGGGCGATGCGCCACTCGACGTCGCGCAGCACCGGGCGCCCCTCGTAGCAGACCGAGACGTCGAGCAGGTCGATGACGTCCTTGCCCAGCCGGGCGGTCGCGAGCTTGGCCAGCTCGACGGTGTTGCGCAGCGGGGGTACGTCGGCGATCAACTGATTGGCGGCCTCGATGCGGAATTTGGGTTTGGCGGTTCGCGCGGGGGCGCCGCGGCGCAACCAGGCCAGCTCTTTGCGCATCAGGTTCTGGCGCTTGGCTTCTGATGCCGCGGCCTGGCGATCCCGTTCCACCCGCTGCAGCACGTATGCGGCGTATCCGCCCTCGAACGGCTCGACGATGCCGTCGTGCACTTCCCACGTCGCAGTGGCGACGTCGTCCAGGAACCACCGGTCATGGGTGACCACCAGCAACCCGCCGCTGTTGCGCGCCCAGCGCTGTTTGAGGTGGCCCGCCAGCCAGGTGATGCCCTCGATGTCGAGGTGGTTGGTGGGTTCGTCCAGGGCGATCACGTCCCACTCGCCGATCAGCAGCTGGGCCAGCTGCACCCGTCGGCGCTGACCTCCGCTCAGCGTGGAAACCATTGCGTCCCATGCGATGTCGGATACCAGACCGGAAACCACATCGCGTACCCGGCCGTCGCCGGCCCACTGGTGTTCCGGTTGGTCACCGACCAGCGCCCAGCCCACCGTGTGGTCGGGATCCAGGGTGTCGGCCTGGGCCAGCGCGCTCACCCGCAAACCGCTGCGTTGGGTGACCCGCCCGGAGTCCGGTTTGAGCTGGCCGGTGAGCAGGTTCAGCAGGCTGGACTTGCCGTCCCCATTGCGGCCGACGATGCCGATGCGAGCGCCGTCGTTGACGCCCAGGGTGACCGACTCGAATATCACCCGGGTCGGATATGCCAGGTGTACCGCCTCGGCTCCGAGCAGGTGTGCCACTGGAGTGAGGCTACCGGGCGCGCGGTTGGCTACCGCTGGGACCGGCAGGATGCGAGAATGCCACGGTAAGGCAATGACGATGCAGGAAGCCGGTGTGAAACCGGCGCGGTCCCGCCACTGTAATCGGGGAGCGACCCTCAAACGCCACGGCGATTAGCTGGAAGGCGAGGCGAGCAGCGATCCGAGAGCCAGGATACTCGCGTCCTGCGACCCGGGGCGGTGCACCCCGAGAGAGCGATCGCCGTCCGATGTTTCTTCGGCTTCTTGTTTGTGATCTTTCGACGCTGACAATGTTTTCCGTCTCCAGCCGGGTGGGTGCGCGATGAGCGCTCCGATTTGGATGGCCGCACCGCCGGAAGTGCACTCGGCGTTGCTCAGTAGCGGCCCCGGCGCCGGTTCGCTACTGGCCGGGGCGGCCGCGTGGAGTTCGCTGAGTGCCGCGTACGGCGAGACCGCCCGGGAGCTGGCGGCGGTGCTGGCCTCCGTGCAGACGGGTTCCTGGGATGGGCCGGCCGCGCGGTCGTATGTGGCCGCGCACGTGCCGTATCTGGCGTGGCTCATGCAAGCCGACGCGCACAGCGCGGCCATGGCCATCCGGCAGGAAACCGCGGCCGCGGCCTGGACCACCGCGCTGGCGGCCATGCCCACGCTGGCGGAGCTGGCGGCCAATCACGCCACCCACGCAATGTTGGTGGCCACGAATTTCTTTGGCATCAATACGATTCCACTCGCGCTCAACGAGGCCGACTACGCGCGGATGTGGATTCAGGCTGCCACGGTGATGAGCACGTATCAGAGCGTCGCCGCCGCGGCGGTGGACACTGCGCCGCAGACCACAGCGGCGCCGGAGATTGTCACCACCGGCGCGCTGGCCGCCGCCGGCGATTTGCCTCCGGACCGGCAGAACGATTTCTTCACCTGGCTGCAGGACATCGGCTATATCGCCTTCTACGACAAGTACATTCAGCCCCTGATCGACGCGCTGTCGAATCTGCCATTCTTCCAGGCGCTGTTTTCCGGGTTCGACCCGTATCTCGTCATCCTCGGAAACCCGCTCACCTACCTCAGTCCGTTCAATGTCGCGTTCGCCCTCGGCTACCCGATGGATATCGGCACCTATGTGGCTTTCCTGTCGCAGATGTTCTCGTTCGTCGCGCTGGACCTCACGGCGGCGTTCGCCTCGGGCAACCCTGCGACCATCAGTTTCACAATTCTGTTTGTCACCGTCGAAATCATCGGCACGGTCATCACCGACACGATTGCGCTGATGAAGACCCTGCTGGAGCAGAGCATCGTGCTGCTCGCGGTCGTGGTCCCGTTGCTGACCGCTCCGTTGGTGCCGCTGGCTGCGGGCGCGGCGCTGGGGCCGATCGGCATCAAGGGCCTGGCGGCGCTGGCTGCCCTCCCGCCCGCGCCACCCGTCGCACCGGCGATCACCCCGCCGTTGGCCGCGCTGGCCCCGATGGTTCCGACATCCAGCTCATCGCCAGCGCCAGCACCGGCGGAGGCGGCCGGGTCGGTTCCCGGGCCGGGGGCGCCTCCGCCCCCGCCCGCGGCGCCACCGACGGTGACGGGCACGGGAGGGGGTCTGGGCATGAGTGCGGGTATGGAGAACTTCGGCTACCTGGTGGGTGACGTTGGCTCGGTCGCGGACCAGGCGGCCATGGCCGGCGCCCGAAAGAAGGCGCCGAAGGCCGACAGTGCTGAGGAGCCCACGGTCGCGCCGACGCCCGATGAACAGGCGGAAAGACCCCGGCGCCGGCGCACGAAGGTCACCCAGCTCGGCCGAGGGTACGAATATATGGACCCCGAGCCGCAGGCGTCGGCCCCGGGCGCGGCACCGTTGGGTTTCGCCGGGACTGTGCCGGGGCGAAGCGCCGGTACCGCGGCGGGTTTTGCGACGTTGGCCGGAGACGCGTTCGGTGTCGCGCCGCGGGTTCCGATGCTGCCGGGGACTTGGAGCGCAGAGCGGACATCTGATAATCGCCTACCCAGCCGTGATTCGCCCGCACAACCGACCTAGACCCAACCCGATCGCTTCGCCGAGGCTGCATTCTTGCAGGCCCCTACTCGTACTTTCGCTGCAGGTTTGCAGTCTGGGCGATGGGGTGGACTTTCGCCGACTATGGTGGAGCGTCTGCGCGCCGGCGACCGCCACCCGACGCAAAAAGAGTGACCTAGACCACACATCCGGGCCCATGTGCCATGATGTCCACGCTGGTCAAGGCTTAACCAGGAAGCACGCAGGGAGCAGTGGTGGATCTCAATTTTTCGATGGTCACCCGACCGGTCGAGCGACTGGTGGCCACCGCGCAGAACGGCCTGGAGGTGTTACGGCTGGGCGGGCTGGAAACCGGCAGCGTCCCGTCACCGTCCCAGGTGGTCGAGAGCGTGCCGATGTACAAGTTGCGCCGGTACTTTCCGCCGGACAACCGGCCCGGTCAGCCGCCAGTGGGTCCGCCGGTGCTGATGGTGCACCCGATGATGATGTCGGCCGACATGTGGGACGTGACCCGTGAAGACGGCGCGGTGGGCATCCTGCACGCCAGGGGACTGGACCCCTGGGTCATCGACTTCGGCTCACCCGACAAGGTCGAGGGCGGTATGCGTCGCACCCTGGCCGACCACATCGTCGCGCTCGACCAGGCAATCGACACCGTCAAGGACACCGCCGGCCAGGACGTGCATCTGGTCGGCTATTCCCAGGGCGGCATGTGGTGCTACCAGGTCGCGGCGTACCGGCGGTCGAGAAACCTGGCCAGCATCGTGGCGTTCGGGTCCCCGGTGGACACTCTGGCGGCGCTCCCGATGGGCATTCCCGCGAACATGGGCGCCGGCGTGGCCGACTTCATGGCCGATCATGTGTTTAACCGGCTGAACATCCCAAGTTGGATGGCGCGCACCGGCTTTCAGATGATGGATCCGATCAAGACGGCACAGGCCCGCATCGACTTCCTGCGTCAGTTGCACGACCGTGAGGCGCTGCTGCCCCGAGAACAGCAGCGCAGGTTCCTCGAGCGCGAGGGGTGGATCGCCTGGTCCGGCCCGGCCATCTCGGAGCTGCTCAAACAGTTCATTGCCCACAACCGGATGATGACGGGCGGCTTCGCCATCAACGGTCAGCTGGTCACGCTGACCGACATCACCTGCCCGATCCTGGCGTTCGTCGGCGAAGTCGACGACATCGGCCAACCCGCATCGGTGCGCGGCATCCGGCGGGCCGCCCCCAACACCGAGGTGTACGAATGTCTGATCCGCACCGGCCATTTCGGTTTGGTGGTGGGATCGCGAGCGGCTCAGCAGAGTTGGCCCACCGTCGCCGACTGGGTGCGCTGGATCTCCAGCAACGGCGACAAACCGGCCAATATCAGCCTGATGATCGAGCAGCCTGAGGAGCACAGCGACAGCGGGGTCGCCTTCAGCTCCCGCATCGCGCACGGCATCGGCGAGGTCTCCGAGGCGGCGTTGGCACTGGCTCGGGGCGCGGCCGACGCCGTCGTCGCGGCCAACCGCTCCATGCGCACCCTGGCCGTGGAGACCGTACGTACCCTGCCGAGGCTGGCCCGACTTGGACAACTCAATGACCACACGCGAATTTCGTTGGGTCGCATCATCGATGAACAGGCGCACGACGCGCCGCAAGGCGAATTCCTGTTGTTCGACGGCCGCGTGCACACCTACGAGGCGGTCAACCGCCGGATCAACAACGTCGTCCGCGGCCTGATCGAGGTGGGCGTGCGCCAGGGCGACCGGGTCGGCATCCTCATGGAGACCCGGCCCAGCGCACTGGTCGCCATCGTCGCGCTGTCCCGGCTGGGCGGCGTAGCCGTATTGATGCGCAACGACGTCGACCTGGCCGCGCAGGTCCGGCTCGGCGCGGTCAGCGAAATTCTGACCGACCCCGCCAATCTGGAGGCCGCCCGCCAGCTTCCGGGTCAGATTCTGGTGCTGGGCGGCGGGGAATCGCGCGATCTGCATCTGCCCGATGACGCCTTGGAACAGAGCCAAGTGATCGACATGGAGCAGATCGATCCCGACGCGGTGCAGCTACCCGCGTGGTATCGCGCCAACCCGGGGTTCGCGCGCGACCTGGCGTTCATCGCCTTCAACGCGGCCGGTGGCGAGCTGGTCGCCAAGCAGATCACCAACTACCGGTGGGCGTTGTCGGCGTTCGGAACCGCCTCCACGGCCGCCCTCGACCGCAAGGACACGGTGTACTGCCTCACGCCGCTGCACCACGAGTCCGCATTGCTGGTCAGCCTTGGCGGTGCGGTGGTGGGCGGCACCCGCATTGCGCTGTCCCGCGGCCTGCGTCCCGACCGGTTCGTCTCCGAGATCCGTCAGTACGGCGTTACCGTGGTGTCCTATACCTGGGCCATGTTGCGCGATGTGGTCGACGACCCGGACTTCGGGTTGCACGGCAACCACCCAGTCCGGCTGTTCATCGGTTCGGGTATGCCGACCGGTTTGTGGGAGCGCGTGCTGGACGCCTTCGCGCCGGCGCACGTGGTCGAATTTTTCGCCACCACCGACGGTCAGGCGGTGCTGGCCAACGTCTCCGGTGTCAAGGTCGGAAGCAAGGGCCGGCCGCTGCCCGGTGTGGGCCGGGTCGAACTCGGTGCCTATGACCCCGAGAACGACCTGATCTTGGAGAACGACGACGGGTTCGTGCAGGTGGCCGCGACTAATCAGATCGGTGTCCTGCTTGCCCAATCGCGCGGGCCCATCGACCCGACCGCATCGGTCAAGCGCGGGGTCTTCGCGCCCGCCGACACCTGGATCTCCACCGAGTACCTGTTCCGCCGCGACGACGACGGCGACTTCTGGCTGGCCGGCCGGCGCGGCGCGGTGATCCCAACGGTGCGGGGCATGGTCTACGCGGAGCTGGTCGTCGACGCCCTCGGCCTGATCAGCGCGGTCGACCTTGCGGTGACCTACGGCGTCTCGGTGGGCGATCGCCAGTTGGCGGTGTCCGCGGTGACGTTGCGACCCGGCGCGACGATCACCGCGGCCGACCTCACCGAGGCCGTGAGCAGCATGCCGGTGGGGCTCGGGCCCGACATCGTGCACGTGGTGCCTAAGATGACGTTGAGCGCGACTTTCCGGCCCACCGTCAGCGCCCTGCGGGCGGCCGGAATCCCCAAGTCCGGGCGGCAGTCATGGTACTTCGACGCCGCCACCAACGAATTCCGCAAGCTGACCCCGGCGGCGCGCGCCGAGCTCAGCGGAAAGCAAGTCACTGCCGATGCTTGATGACACCCTGCTGAATATCCTGGTGTGCCCAGCCGACCGCGGGCCGCTGCTGCTGGTCAACGACGGCCGCGAGCTCTACAACCCCAGGCTGCGCCGCGCCTACCGCATCGAGGACGGCATCCCGGTCCTGCTCGTGGACGAGGCCCGCGACGTCGACGACGAGGAACACGATCGGCTTACGGCGCAAGGCCTTCCGGTAGATCCCCAGTGAGGTAGCGCTGCAGGTTGGGCGCGATGGTTGCCACGATCTGCTCGGTGGGCAGCGACGCGAACGGCTCGACTTTGACGATGTAGCGCGCCATCACCACGCCCATCAGTTGCGAGGCGACGAACTGGGTGCGCAGCTTGCCCGTTCCCGGTGGATCGTCGACGCGCGACCCCACGGCGCCGCCGACGATTTCCTGCAGGAACGAGCGCGCCAGCCCCACGTCGTCGCCCGAGATGAGCGAGCGCAGCGTGGCGATCAAGCCGGCGCCCAGTTCGGAATCCCACAGCGGCAGTAACAGCGATGGCAGTTTGAACCCGAGTTCCTCGACCGGCACCTCCAGCAGCGGTCCGATCACCTGCATGGGGTCGATCGGAATGTGGATCGCCGCGGCGAACAGCTGCTCTTTGGTGCCGAAGTAGTGGTGCACAAGGGCGGCATCGACTCCGGCTGCCCTGGCCACCGCCCTGATCGAGGTCCGATCAATGCCATTGAGCGCGAACAGTTCTCGCGCACTCATCAAGATACGTTCCCGGGTGTCGGAGTTGCCCGCGGGACGGCCAGGACGTCGCCCGGCCACGCTAGGGGGTCCGCCGGCGCAGGGTCGCCGCAGCCAGGCACAACGATGCGACCGCGAACGCCAACACCACGAGCATGTCGCGCACCGCCGTATCGGATAGTTCCGTATGTGTCCCGACCTGCTGCAAGGCCTCCAGCGCGTAGCTGGCCGGCATCAGGTTGCTGATCCACTCCAGCCATCCCGGCATCGCGGCCCGCGGAACGATCACACCGGCGAGCAACAGCTGCGGCACCATCACCAACGGAATGAACTGCACCGCCTGAAACTCGGTGCGGGCGAAGGCACTGAACAACAAACCCAGGCCCACCCCGAGAATGGCATTGTCGATCGCGATCACGAACACCCACACCGGGTGGCCCGCGGTGCTGAAACCAAGCAGCCAGAACGAGACCATACACGCCACAGTCGCCTGCACTGCGGCAGCGATCGAGAACGCTGTTCCGTATGCCATGAGCAGATCGAGGCGCCGCAGCGGTGTGGTCAGGATGCGCTCCAAGGTGCCCGATAACCGTTCCCGCTGCATGGTGATCGACGTGATGATGAACATCACGAACAGCGGGAACAACCCCAGCATGATCAGGCAGGCGTTGTTGAACGGCGTCGGTGTCCCCGGACGATGCGGGGCGTTCTGAAACATGAAGTACATCAGCGTGATCACCAGGACAGGCACCACGAGGATCATCGCGACGCTACGGTGATCGGCGGCCACCTGGCGCAGAATCCTGGAGGTGGTTGCCGTGTAGGGCTTCAGCTGGGCGCGCAGCCCTATCCGGCCAGGCGCCCGGTGCTGCGCCTGATGATGGACAGAAACGCTTCCTCCAGTGACGTGCATGACGTGTCCTCTCGTAGTCGGGCCGGGGTGGTGTGGGCGACGAGGCGGCCTTCCCGCATCAGCAGCAGGTCGGCACAATGATCGGCTTCATCCATCACATGGCTGGATACCAGCAGCGTGGTGCCGGCGTCGGCCAGCTCTGCGAACTGCCCCCAAAGATCAACGCGCAGCACTGGATCCAGTCCCACCGTCGGCTCGTCGAGCACCAGCAGATCGGGCCGGCAGACCAGCGCACAGGCCAGCGACACCCTCGTGCGCTGACCGCCGGAGAGGTTCTCGCAGAACGCGGTTCGGTGTTCCGAGAGCCCCACCCGCTCGATTGCTTCGTCGGCGGCGTGACTGTCGTAGCCATACAGCGATGCGATGTAGCGGACATTGTCGATGACCCGCAGATCGCGATAGATGGTCGGATCCTGGGGCACGTATCCAACGCGTCGGCGCAGGGCCGCGCTTCCCGCGGGCTGGCCCAATACCGTGACGGTGCCGGAGGCGATGATCTGGGTGCCGACGATGCTGCGGATCAGCGTCGTCTTTCCGCACCCGGATGGGCCCAGTAGGCCGGTGATGGTGCCGCGGGCGATCTGGACCGAAAAGTCGTGCAGTGCGGCGTGTTTGCCTCGTACCACCCGCAGATGCTCGACGCTGACCGCCGGTGCAGAAAATTCATCATGCGATGAAGTCATCATATGATGAATATCCGCCCAGTGCGGGGTGCCTGTCAAGAGCCAGGCAGAATCGGTTCGGTGAGTGCTACCGAGCTGCTGGCGGATCCGGTGGCGGCCGCCCATCGGCTACTCGGAGCCGCCCTGATCGGGAGAGGGGTCACGGCGGTGGTCGTCGAGGTTGAGGCCTACGGCGGCGTTCCCGACGGGCCCTGGCCGGATGCCGCCGCGCACTCCTACCGCGGGCTCCGGGAGCGCAACGCGGTCATGTTCGGTCCGCCCGGGCGGTTGTACACCTACCGCAGTCACGGGATCCATGTCTGCGCCAACGTGTCGTGCGGGCCTGACGGCACTGCTGCCGCGGTCTTGCTCCGGGCGTGCGCGATCGAGGACGGACTGGACCTGGCCCGGGGCCGCCGCGGTGAGGCGGTCCGGGGGGCGGCGCTGGCCCGGGGTCCCGGCAATCTGTGTGCGGCTTTAGGAATCACTATGGACGACAACGGGATTGACTTGTTCGACCCGGAAGGTCCGGTGAGTTTGCAACTGCGTGCGCCGTTGACCGCGACGGCGGGGCCGCGGGTGGGGGTCAGCCAGGCCGCGGACCGGCCATGGCGGTTGTGGCTGGCCGGACGCCCGGAGGTGTCTGCGTACCGGCGAAGCCCGCGCGCGCCCGCCCCGGGAACCAGCGACTAGCCCCGGTGCCGGGAGGTCCCGCGCCAGGCCGGATCCTTCGGCCAGGCTGAAGAATTGCAGGCAACGTGCGAGTGGCGGCATGCAAGTTTTCAGGCTGGACGACCGAAGCGTCGGGATGCCCCGCGATAGGCGGGATCCAGCCGGCGGACCACGACCAGAAATGTCAGTGCCACCAGCGGTGCGAGAACCCCGTAAACCGCGGCCGGGGTGGCCATCTCGGTGTTGTTGAGCAGTTGCGGACTCAAGGCGATGCCGATCGCCACGACGGCGTTGTGCAGACCGATCTCCAGACTCACGGCGACGGCCTGCCGGGGCGCCAGCCGCATCAAGCGCGGGGCGAGGTAGCCCACCGTCAGGCTGATGGCGCAGAAGGACACGACGGCCGCGCTCAGCACGCCGAAATTCTTCATCAGCGTCGTGCGACCCCCCGCGATGCCGGCGGTCAGGGCGATCACCAGCAGCACCGCGGCCGCGATCCGGACCGGTTTGTTCAGCCGCCGTGCCAGATCGGGCAGGCGGTGGCGGACGGCGACGCCGATCGTGGTGGGGATTAGCACGACGGCGAACACCCCGAAGAACTTGTCGAACTGCAGCGGGATGATGCGCCCGCCACCGAGGAACCAGGTCATCGAGAACGCCAGGATCGCGGGTATCGCAACGATCGACAGCACTGCGTTGACGGCGGTCAACGTCAGGTTGAGGGCCAGGTCACCGTCGGCCAGATGGCTCAGCACATTCGCCATCAGCCCCCCGGGCGTGGCGGCCATCAACATCAGCCCGATCGCCAGGTTCGGTTCGAGATCGAGAGCCTCGGCGATCAGCAGGCACAACAGTGGCAGCAGGACGGATTGGCACAGCAGCGCGACCAGCAGGGGACCGCGCAGTTTGGTGGCGCGCTGGAAATCGGCCACGGTGAGGGTGAGGCCCAGGGCGAGCATGATCGCCACCACGACCAATGGGAAGAAGCGGTTGTCCATGACCCTCCGCAAACTACCTGATCGCCGGCTGACCCCAACCGGCTGGAATCAGCCTGAACGCATCCGGTGCGCGCGTTACGGCCACCGCCCTGGAAGGATCTGAGCATGGGTAACGAGTCGTCCGGGATTCTCGACGAGTTGAGCTGGCGTGGACTGATCGCACAGTCCACCGATCTCGACGCGCTGGCAGCCGAGGCGCGACGGGGTCCGATCACCGTGTACGCCGGGTTCGACCCCACTGCGGCAAGCCTGCACGCCGGACACCTGGTGCCGCTGCTGGCGTTGCGTCGCTTCCAGCGTGCCGGTCACCGTCCCATCGTGCTGGCGGGCGGTGCGACCGGCATGATCGGTGATCCGCGTGAGGTCGGGGAGCGCAGTCTGCAGGAGGCGGACACCGTTGCCGAGTGGGCCGAGCTGATCCGGGGCCAGTTGGAACGTTTTGTCGACTTCGACGCCTCGCCGACGGGTGCGATCGTCGAGAACAACTTGGAGTGGACCGGTGCGCTGTCTGCCATCGAGTTCCTGCGTGACATCGGAAAGCACTTCTCGGTCAACGTGATGCTGGATCGCGACACCGTGCGGCGGCGTCTGGAAGGGGAGGGGATCTCCTACACCGAGTTCAGCTACATGTTGCTGCAGGCCAACGATTACGTCGAACTGCGCCGGCGGCACGGTTGCTCGCTGCAGATCGGCGGATCCGACCAATGGGGCAACATCATCGCCGGTGTGCGTCTGGTGCGCCAAAAGCTCGGTGCCGCAGTGCATGCGCTGACCGTGCCGCTGGTGACATCGGCCGACGGCAAGAAGTTCGGCAAGTCCACCGGCGGCGGAAGCCTCTGGCTGGACCCGCAAATGACCAGCCCATACGCCTGGTACCAGTATTTCGTCAACACCGCCGACGCCGACGTGATCCGCTACCTGCGCTGGTTCACCTTCATGTCGGCCGACGAACTCGCCGAACTGGAACAAGCAACCGCCGAGCGGCCCCACCAGCGCGCCGCACAGCGTCGGCTCGCTGCCGAACTGACCACCCTGGTGCACGGAGAGACGGCCACCGAAGCCGTTCAACACGCCAGCCGGGCGCTGTTCGGTCAGGGCGAGCTGGACCGCTTGGACGAGTCGACTCTGTCGGCGGCACTGCGTGAGACATCGGTGGCAGAGCTCAAACCGGGTGCGCCGGACGGCATCGTAGACCTGTTGGTGGCCAGTGGCTTGTCGGAAAGCCGCAAGGCGGCGCGGCGCACCATCGGTGAAGGCGGCGTGTCGGTCAATAACGTTCGCGTCACCAGCGACGAATGGTCGCCGCAGCCAACAGATTTCCTGCATGACCGGTGGCTGGTGCTGCGCCGGGGAAAGCGGCATGTGGCGGGGGTCGAACGTGTCCGCTGATGCTAATCCGCGTGGTCCAGACGGACGCGCATCGGTGATTTGTGCTCTA
The DNA here is from genome assembly GCF_054515735.1 of Mycobacterium sp. ML4. Taxonomy (NCBI): domain Bacteria; kingdom Bacillati; phylum Actinomycetota; class Actinomycetes; order Mycobacteriales; family Mycobacteriaceae; genus Mycobacterium; species Mycobacterium sp. ML4. The sequence goes on along the minus strand of NZ_JBTNSY010000023.1, from coordinate 49,495 downwards.
GGGCCAATCCGGGAGCGACGATCTTGACGACGGGAACGCACGCGTCGGCGAAATCGCATACCGCAGCGACGGGTTCGGTGCCGGCTATGTCGGTCACCGCCGATGCCGCTGAAATCAGCAAGTCCTCGATTGACTCGATATCCGGTACGTCCCAAGCTATCTGCTTCGCAGTGGGCAGCTCCCGGGTGGGCCGTTCCAGGGGAGCATACGAGTGGACTCGGGCGAACCGTTGATAGATTAGCGGCGGTAGGTCCTCGCGAGCGCCGCTGATAGCGGTGAGGCGAGATTGAGCGGCCTCGGTAATCGCTCGCGACAGCGCAACATTGGGGTCGGTGTGGAGGCCGTGTCCGGCGAACGGCAGCTCCGTCGTCCCTGACCGCAACGAGGCACTGAAGCAGTAAAAACCGGGCCAGTTATCCATGCGGGTCAGCCTCAGGTCGCTGCCGGCGCGGTAAATCATGTCAACCAGCTCGGCACACTGCGAGTCTGCGACATCATCCAGCGGCACCTCGAACAAGGTGAGCCCCGGCTCTGCGGTGGCGAGACTGTGCCGTTCCATGAGTTCGTACAGGCCGTGCAGGGCGGCTTCGTGATAGCTGTTGCCGGAGGCTAGCCCGTTGGTGTCCATCTCGAACATTGGCGGGTCCCACATATCGTTGACGGCGGCATTCACCATGACGGTCTCCAGTGGCACCCAGGTCCGGCGTCCGGTGAGCAGTGTCGTCGCAATCTTCCAGTCCAGCCTGGCGCCTGAGTGATAAAAGCTTGCGGTCCGGTGCCGGAGCTGGTTGGGGTCGTAGGTCAGTACGGAGTCCAGATCCGTTGTCGCAGTGAACCTCAGGTCGGCAACCACCTGCTCGGCGTGCCAGTTTTCCAGCGATTCCATCACCGCCGACACCTGCGCCGCGCGGTAGGTGGGAGCCTTGCCCTGGCTCACCGACAACGTCAGCGACGCGGGGCGGATGGCTTGTGCCGTGGGGATTCCGATATCGTCCAGCCAGGTCAGGTCGGCGACGCGGGTAATTCCGGCGAACTTCAGCAGCGGCTGCACAGCGAGCCAGGTTTGCTCGGGTGAGATAAGGCGATGGGTGCCGGCTCGATGACTGATCGTCTTCGAGCCGGCATGACCCAAATCGCGTGCCGGCCACGCAGACCAGTCGGGACCCGACACCGTGTCGGTACTGCCGGCGTGGCGCTCGGGCATGCGTTCGAGTCCCCCTGTCACACTTTGCAATTGGATACGAAATGTTGCGGTTCGCCGTCCGGCCAGTTCATTCGACGATGCCTTCGGCGCAGTACACGACGGGTACTACGAAGAAGCCGTAAGCGGTTTCCCGCTCCGTGAACAAGATTTCGTGCGACATGTGATCATCACCTCCTCCCCGCCCCAGCGTGGTGCGCGTCTCATTCTGCGCGGGCAGGGAGGTTTCGCTGTCCGCCATCGGGAGGACCGATAGGTTGAATCCGCTGTCCCTCAAACGGGGGACAAGCCGACAGGCTGACGAATGATGCTCAGGCGGGGCCCAGTACGCCGACCTCGAAGGACGGCAACTGGCCGTCGGCGGCCGCCACCGCGAACGGAGTGGCGGCCGAGTAGAAGGCGTCTTGGGTCATCAACCCCCGCTGAGCCAGCTCGATGCGATCCACCTCCGTCCCCCACGTTTGGCCGAAAAGGCGCTTGAGCTGGGTGGGGTCCGGCCGGTGCAGGTTCAGATGCGGTTTTTGCCGCGCCAGTTCGTCGCGCCGGGCCAACGCTTGCGCGACCATGACGCGCCAGGTGGGGAGCCGCGAATCCGCGCGCAGCAACTCGAGAAAGTGTTGGATGGCCGGCAGTGACCGGGTGAAGAACAGGGTGCGGGTGGTCAGTCGAGCGGATACCGAAATCAGGTCACTGCCGGATGTTTCGCGTTCCCGCTCGGTGAGCCAGCATTCCTGCACGTGCTCCGGGAAGCCTGCTTCGTCGATGATGCCGGACGCTACCGCGTAGCGGTGTGCGACGGTTTCCAGCCCGCGTTCGTGGTCCGCGACGCCCACTTCGGCAGCGGCCCGGGTGGCACGATCCCGGACGCTGCCTTCGGCACCGGGATGCGTCAGGTTCCAGTACCATGCCGCCACTTGCTCCAACGCCGGACGGTAGGCCCAACGATCGGTGGCGCAGACGCTCAGCAGCGACAGGACGTCCACGTCGAGGATGTCGACGACATCGGCGCCGTCCGGGGTCACGGCCACCGGCGTCGGTGGCGCCCAGCGTTGTCGCCAGCGCTCCGACCATACCGTCGGCGGCGGTCCGGGCCGTACCGCGACCTGCCTCGGGCCGCGGATCACCTCCCGCAGCGCCAGCTTCGCGTCGGCGTGCTTGATATCGACACGCATTGCCTTCAACTCTTTTGCAAGCCTTGCACTTTCCGGCACCCCGACGGCGTCCAGCAGGCGATTCCAGGTGCGCTGGGTAAACGGTGTGCCGCGGGCGGTCTCAATCAGCTGTTCGGCGGTGGCCGCCGGAAGCAGGCCCGATGTCACCGCCTGCGCCAGCGTCTGGCGGATGTTCACCAGCGCGTCCACGAACACCGGGTAGCCGTCTTCGGGATCGCCGTGCACCATGCCCACTTCGTCATCGGCTTCGATGATCCCGTCGCGATATCTCTCGAAGACCCAGCCGTAGCCTTCCATGCCGAACGGGTGCAGTTCGGCGGCGCGCAGTGCACCCATGCTCGATGAACCCACGACACGGATGCCGTCGTCCATCAGCGTCAGCAGTTCTTTGTGCCGCACCGAGGCGCTCTGGAAGAAAAGGCCGTCGACAATCAGCAGTGTGTCGCCGGCCCGCAATCCGTAGCGCAGTGCATCGCCGAAAGAGATGGGGGGCACCACTTCGGCATGAGGAATTACCGCGTGGATGTCTTCGGTGCCAATCGTCGGTCCCGCGGTGACGACGATCCGGGGCTCGGATGTCATCAATGCTCCTGAAGCGGTGTGCGCAAAGGTGATTGCACCGTCGCGGACATACCGGGCGCGATGACCTTGACGACGGGCACGCATGCGTCGGCGAAGTCGCACACGACCGCAAGTGGCTCGGTGCCGGACAACCTCGCGACCGCGGTTGCCGCGGTGACCAGCAACTCGCGCAGCGAGTCGGTGCTCGTAACGTGCCAGGGCGTGGGGTCGCCTTCGGGCATGGGCTGCATGCTCTTTCGGGCGGGAGCGAAAGTGTGCACCCGGGCGAATCTCTGGTAGATCGCGGAGGGCAGATCCTCCCGCGCCCCGCTGATGGCGGTCAGGCGTGACTGTGCGGCTTCGGTGATCGCGCGTGACAGGGCGACATTGGGGTCGTGGTGCAGTCCGCTGCCGCTGAACGGGATCTCCATCATGGGCGAGGTGATCTCGGCGGAGAAGCAGTAGAAGCCGTCCCAAACGTCCATGCGTGCGACCTGCAATTCGCTGCCGGCGCGGAGAATCATCTCGGCCAATTCCGCGCACTCCGAACGAAATACATCAGCGAGCGGTACCCCGAACAACGTGGAGGCGGGGTGTGCGGCGGCCATGGCGTGGCGTTCCATGATCTCGTAGAGGCCGTGCAGGGTGGCCTCGTGGTAGCTGTTGCCTGACGCCAATCCCGTTGTGTCCATGCCGAAGATAGGCGGTCCCCAGCAATCGTCCACGGAAATGTTCACCACAGTGGCCAGCCAAGGCACCCAGGTGCACCTGCCGGTGAGCAACGTCGTCGCGATCATCCAGTCCAGCTTGGCGCCGGGGTGATAGAAACTACCGGCCGGCCGGTTGAGATCGGCCGGATCGTAGGTCAGGGCATCCGCGAGTTCGGTTGTGGACGTGGACGACAGGTCGGCGGTGATGCTTTCGACGTGCCAGTTCTCCAGGGATTCCATTGCCGCGGAGACCTGAGCGGCGCGGTAAGTGGTGGCCTTGCCCTGACTCACCGAGAGTGTCAGCGCGGCGGGGCGAACCGCTTGCACGGTCGGAATCCCCAGATCGTCGAGCCACGTGAGATCGGCTATCCGCGTGATGCCGGCCTTGGCCAGAAACGGTTGGATCGCCGACCAGGTCTGGTCAGGCGAGATGACGCGGTGGGTACCCGCATGGTGGCCGATCTTGAGCGGATTGGCGTGGCCTAATACCCGTGTGGGCCAATGCGACCAATCTGGGCCTGGACGTTGCGCAGTGCCAAAGCCCGACAGTTCCGACATGAAATTCACGCTACTGAGTAAGGGCATCAATGGTTGGCACATTCATCGAGTTCGACGCGGAATATCCAGCGGGATCTCATCGCGGGGGGAGGGGGAAGGGGCGGCGATGAGACCCCGCTGGAAGTACTGGGGCCAGATCAACTCGGTGGCGTCGGCCATCGGGATGTCTTGTTGTCGGTGTGGTGCTTCGGCAAAAACAATTCTCGGTGTGCGGGGATTGCCGCGGTATCCCACTGCCAGCCGATCACAGGCGGATTTCTCGTTCCACCGCCGACGGGACATCGCCATCCGCCGACAGGGGGACGACACTCCCGTAATCCGCTACAGGGCAGCGGACGTGGACCGAAACGGGTTAGTCGGCAAACCTTTACTCCATCGTGTTGTCAATGTGACAGTTGTTCAGCACTGTTGTCACGATGACCGCACCCGCGATCGCCCTCAGATTTCTGGTTGTGGCAGCAGGCGTGTTCGGGGTGTCGGCCACCGTTGCGGCGCCGATTCACGCCGACATGCTGGGCAACGCGTTTCTGAATGCGCTCAATAACGCGGGCGTTCCCTACACGCAGCCCGCCACCGCGATAGCGCAGGGTCGCTCGGTCTGTCCGAAAGTGCTATCCCCGGGTGGATCGTTCGATGCCATCGTCTCCGAAATGGCTGAGATCAACGGACTGTCACGCGAGCGCGCGGCCGCATTCGCCATCGTTGCGATCGCAACCTACTGTCCGGCGTTGATCTCGCCGATGCTTCCGCACCGGCTGCAGGCTTAGCGACTACCGGATTGCCGTCATGTCCGGCACTGCCGGAGGCGCATTGACTGCCACCAGTGGCTACGGTGACTTCCCCGTTGTGGTTCAGCGGCAACGGCCTCGGCAGTCGCATAAGCCTGCCGCTGCTGGCCAACGCGGTGACGAAGCGCTGTTGCAACTCGCCCACCCAATGGTCTAACCGTGATCGCCGTTGTCGCCCTGCTTACCGGCGTGACCGGGATCGCCGGCTAACCCCGGCTGATTATGGACGCCTCCGCCAGACCCCTCACCAGGCGCGCCGCCGTTGCCCACCGTGGTACCACCCGCGCCGCCGGCACCACCGGCGCCTCCGGCGCCCGTGCCGCCACTACGGCCTGCCGCCCCGAAGAACCCTCCCGCTCCGCCGGCGCCGCCCTGTTGGCCACCGGCGCCGCCGTCACCGCCCTGACCGCCTTGTCCGCCGTCGCCACCGTGGCCCCCATTGCCACCGTCGCAGACATCACCGCCGGTAGCGTTGCCGCCGTTGCCTCCGTGCCCACCTGCACCCCCGCCACCGCCGGTGCCACCGATCCCCCCGACGCCGCCGTCGCCACCGGCTCCGCCGAAGCCGATGAGTTTCCCGCCCGCGCCCCCGTTGCCGCCGACGCCGCCCTGTCCGCCGTGGCCGCCGACGCCGCCGTCACCGCCGGTACCGCCGTCACCGCCGAAACCCGCGTTGCTCCCGTAATGGGCGCTGTCTGAATGTCCGCCGACGCCGCCGTTACCACCGTTGCCGCCCTGGTCGCCGGCTCCGCCGAGACCTCCGATACCGCCCTGACCGCCCGCTCCGCCATTGCCGATCAACTGTCCGCCGTTGCCGCCGTTGCCGCCGGCACCGCCGGTACCTCCGTTGAGCGGTGGCGATTCGCCGGAAGCGCCGTTACCGCCGTGGCCGCCGTCACCGGCGAAGTTGTTGGTCCCATCGCCGACGGCGTTGCCGCCTGCGCCGCCGTTGCCGCCGGAGCCACCGGGTGCGCTGCCGGCGGCCCCGTTGCCCCCGTTGCCGCCATGGGTTTCGAAGTAGAGAGCATCCCAGGGGGCGTTGACGTCCCCGCCGGCCCCGCCGTCACCACCGTTGGCGCCACCCGGTCCGGCAGCCCCGCCGTTTCCACCGTTACCCCCGTTTTGCGCATCGTTGGCGCCGCTGCCGCCGGTGCCGCCGTTCTGGCCGAAGCCACCGGTGGATCCCGTTAGCCCACTTCCGGCGGGTTGCACGTCGGCGTTGGGCACGGCGGGCGTCACGTTGTGGGCGTTGATTCCGGTCCAGCCGGTGCCGCCCTGGCCGCCGTTGCCGCCGTTGCCGAAGAGGTAAGAGTTGCCGCCGCTGCCGCCGTGGCCGGGATTGATGCTTTCGAAGTCGAACCAGCCGTCATGGGGGTCCGCGTAGAGCCCGATGCCGCCTTGCCCGCCGTTGCCACCGTTGCCATAGAGCCGGCCGCCGTCGCCTCCGTTACCGCCGGCCGTGCCCGCACCGCCGAGACCGCCGGTGCCGCCGTTGCCGATCATGCCGGCCGAGCCGCCGTTACCGGCCAGGCCGCCGTGGCTGAATAGGCCGCCAGCGCCGCCGTCGCCGCCGGTACCGCCGTCTCCGTAGAAGCTGCCGCCGGTGCCGCCGGTGCCGCCGGCGCCGCCGAGGCCGAGGATGCCTTGGGCGAGGCCTCCGGTGCCGCCGTCGCCGCCGGTACCGACGAATCCGGCGTTGCCACCCGTGCCGCCGGCCCCGCCGGTGCTCGCAAGGCCCACGAAGGTGTCGCGGACACCCAGGCCGCCCGAGCCGCCGGTGCCGCCATTGCCGTAGAGCCAGCCGCCCGCCCCGCCCCGACCACCGGCGCCACCGGTGAGACCGGGGGAACTCACGCCGCCGGCTCCTCCGGCGCCGCCGTTGCCGATCATGCCTGCCGCGCCGCCGTTTCCTCCGCCCTGGCCCGTTGCGCCGGCTGCGCCGTTGCCGCCGTTGCCCCATAGCCAGCCGCCGGTTCCACCGTTCCCGCCGGCCGCGGTGGCATCGGCGCCGTTGCCGATCCACGGGCGTCCGGTCAGCGCGACCGAGGGCGCGTTCACCGCGTCCAGCAGGGACTGCAGGGGATCGGCGGCAGCGGCCTCAGCTGCCGCGTAGGCGTTCATACCGCTGTACAAGGTGCGGACGAATCGGTCGTGGAATGCCGACACTTGCGCGCTGATCGCCTGATATTGCTGGGCGTGGTCACCGAACAACGCCGCGATTGCCACCGACACCTCGTCGGCACCCGCCGTCGCGAGCAGGGTCGTCGGGTAAGCGGCAGCGACGTTGGCCGCGTTGACCGACGCGCCGATTCCGGCCAGATCCGAGGCGGCCGCCGCCGCCAACTCGGGAAGCACGTGCACCAAAGGCATGCCTCATGCTGTTGCGCCAGCGTGGCGCAATGTATGAACGGTCGTGAAATACGCTGGTAGCCGGGCTGCAATTCGGGTGACCGGTCACGGCACGCGCAACGGGGACCGCACATTGTGAGGCCACCGGCGCTACCCGTAACCTCTAGCGGGTGGTCGATGACAGACGTGGTCGTAGCAGCGAGCGACGACCACGGCCTGCGTCCAGCGGGGTGCCGCGGCGCTCCGGTCCCGGCCGGGCGCGACCGTCCCAGCCGGGGCTTGACGCGGCACCGGCCGGTCCGCCGATTCCCGCCGACGTCGACGCCCGGCAACTGGCGCCCGACGTGCGGCGCGAACTGAGTACGCTCGACCGCGCCAGCGCCGATGCCGTGGCCCGCCACCTCGTCGCCGCGGGCGGCCTGCTCGACGAGGATCCCGAGACCGCACTGAGCCACGCTCGCGCGGCCCGTGCCCGGGCCAGCCGGATCGCCGCGGTTCGAGAGGCGGTCGGCATCGCGGCGTACCACTGCGGCGACTGGGCTCAGGCACTGGCCGAATTTCGGGCGGCGCGCCGAATGGGCAGCAAATCGCCGCTACTGGCGCTGATCGCCGACTGCGAGCGCGGTCTCGGCCGCCCGCAGCGAGCCATCGACCTGGCACGTAGCCCGGAGGCTGCCGCGCTCAGCGGCGACGACGCCGACGAGCTGCGCATCGTCGCCGCCGGGGCCCGCGCCGATCTCGGACAGCTGGAGCAGGCGCTGACGGTGTTGTCCACCCCGCAGCTGGACCCGGCCCGGACGGGTGCTACGGCCGCGCGGTTGTTCTACGCCTACGCCGAGACACTGCTGGCGCTGGGGCGCAGCGACGAAGCGCTACGGTGGTTTCTGCGCTCCGCCGCCGCCGACCTCGAGGGCGTCACCGATGCCGAAGACCGGGTCAGCGAACTTGGCTGACGTGAATAGCATTGCGCGGCAATATGACTGCCTGCTATTGGACCTGGACGGCACGGTATTTCGCGGTCATCAGCCCACCGAGGGCGCGGTTGCCGCGCTCGACGACATCGACAGCCGCAAACTCTTCGTCACCAACAATGCCTCCCGCAGCGCCGACGAGGTGGCCGCACATCTGCGCGAACTCGGCTTCACCGCCGGCAGGGACGACGTCGTCACCAGCGCGCAGAGCGCGGCGCACCTGCTGGCCAAGCAGTTGCCCGCGGACTCGAAGGTCCTGATCGTCGGCACCGACGCACTGGCAGACGAGATCACCGGTGTCGGGCTGCAACCCGTGTGGGGTTTCGATGATGAGCCGGCGGCCGTCGTCCAGGGCCTGTCCAAGACCATCGGTTGGCCCGAGCTGGCCGAGGCCGCGCTGGCCATCCGGGCGGGAGCATTGTGGGTTGCCGCCAATGTCGACGTCACGTTGCCCACCGAGCGAGGTCTGTTGCCCGGCAACGGATCTCTGGTCGCCGCATTGCGCGCAGCCACGGGGGAGCAGCCGCAGGTCGCCGGTAAACCGGGTCCGCAACTGATGAGAGACGCCGTCGGCCGCGGCGAGTTCAACGCGCCGCTGGTGGTCGGTGACCGGCTCGACACCGACATAGAAGGCGCCAATGCTGCCGGACTGCCGAGCCTGATGGTGCTCACCGGGGTGAACTCTGCGCGCGACGCCGTATACGCCGAGCCCGCTCAACGGCCCACCTACATCGGCCACGACCTGAGATCGCTGCATCAGGACGGCGAGGTGCTGCGGGTCGGACCGCAACCAGGCTGGCGGGTCGAGGTCGGGGATTCTGCGATTTCAATTACGGCCACCGGTGAGCGCCACGATGACGACCTCGCGATCGTCCGCGCGGTGGCCAGTGCCCTCTGGGAAGCACCGGCCGGGCTGGACATCGAGGCCGGCGACGACCGTGCCCGCGACGCCCTGAGCCGTTGGTCCCTGATGCGTGCCGACTAGCCGGTGACTACCGTAGGAGCGCAATGACTATCGATCCTGAACAGATTCGCGCGGAAATTGAATCCCTGATGGCCCAGCTGCCTGATGCCGCCGACACCGCCAACGGGCCGTCCCTCGAAGAGCTCGAGGACATCGCTCGTCGCCTCTCCGAGGCACACGACGTGCTGCTGCGGGCGCTGGAGTCGGCGGAGAAGGGCTGAGTGTCCGCATGCCACGGCGTGCTCGCGTTGACGCCGAGCTGGTCCGTCGGGGCTTGGCACGCTCCCGGCAGCAGGCTGCGGAGTTGATCGGCGCCGCCAGGGTGCGCATCGACGGGCTGCCGGCGGTCAAGCCCGCCACCTCCGTCGCGGTCACCGCGGCGCTTACGGTCGCCGACGACGGCGAACGCACCTGGGTCTCGCGTGGGGCGCACAAGCTGATCGGCGCACTGGATGCGTTCGCGATCACGGTCAAGGATCGGCGCTGCCTGGACGCCGGCGCCTCGACGGGCGGGTTCACCGAGGTCCTCCTGGACCGTGGTGCCGCCCAAGTCGTCGCTGCCGATGTCGGATACGGCCAGCTCGCCTGGTCGCTGCGCAGCGACCCGCGGGTGGTCGTGGTGGAACGCACCAACGTGCGCGACTTGTCAGCCGGGGCGATCGGCGGCCCCGTCGATCTGGTGGTGGCCGACCTGTCATTCATCTCGTTGGCGACGGTGCTGGCTGCGCTGGTTGACTGCGCTTCGCCCGACGCCGATATCGTTCCCATGGTGAAGCCGCAGTTCGAGGTGGGTAGGGGACAAGTCGGCCCCGGCGGTGTGGTGCAGGACCCTCAGCTGCGCAGCGATGCCGTGCTCGCGGTGTCGCGGTGTGCCGCAGAGCTGGGTTGGCTCACCGTGGACGTCACGGCCAGCCCGTTGCCGGGGCCGGCGGGCAACGTCGAGTACTTCCTGTGGCTGCGTGCCCGAACCGATCGCGCGCTGGCCGGGGAAGAGCTGGCAGCGGCAGCGCAGCGCGCAGTGAGTGAGGGCCCGACGACGATGCGGGGCGGGACGCCCCGAGGTGGAGGAGGGCAGTCGGGCGCAGGCCCGACGACGATGTGGGGCGGGACGCCCCGAGGTGGAGGAGGGCAGTCGGGCGCAGGCCCGACGACGATGCGGGGCGGGACGCCCCGAGGTGGAGGAGGGCAGTCGGGCGCAGGCCCGACGACGATGCGGGCCGGGACGCCCCGAGGAGCGGGCACCGCCCGCTTGCGGGGGAGAGTCGGGCAGTCGGAAAGAAGCCCGCAATGACCACCGAACGCACCATCCTGCTGGTCGTGCATTCCGGGCGCGACGAAGCGAATGAGACCGCCCGCCGCGTCGAGAAAGTGCTGGAAGACAAAGGCATTGGGCTGCGGGCGCTGTCGGCCGAGGCGGTCGACAAGGGCTCGTTGCGGCTCAGCCCCAACGATATGCGGGCGCTGGGCGTCGATATCGAGGTCGTCGACGCCGGGCCCATGGCCGCCGAAGGTTGCGAGCTGGTGTTGGTGCTGGGCGGGGATGGAACGTTCTTGCGTGCGGCCGAACTCGCCCGCAATGTCAACATTCCGGTGCTGGGCGTCAACCTGGGCCGAATCGGATTTCTGGCCGAAGCCGAGGCGGAGGCCATCGACTCGGTACTCGAACACGTTGTCGCGCGGGACTATCGGGTGGAAGAACGGCTGACATTGGACGTCGTCGTGCGCCAGGGGGGCCACATCATCGATGAGGGCTGGGCACTCAACGAAGCGAGCCTGGAGAAGGGGCCCCGGCTCGGTGTCCTCGGCGTCGTCGTCGAGATCGACGGCCGGCCGGTATCGACCTTCGGCTGCGACGGGGTGCTGGTGTCCACGCCCACCGGATCCACCGCATATGCGTTCTCCGCGGGCGGGCCGGTCCTGTGGCCCGATCTGGAGGCAATCCTTGTGGTGCCCAACAATGCTCACGCGCTGTTCGGCCGGCCGATGGTTACCAGCCCCGACGCCGCTATCGCGATCGAGATCGAGGCGGACGGTCACGACGCGCTGGTGTTCTGCGACGGCCGCCGGCAGATGGTGGTGCCGGCGGGCAGTCGGCTGGAAGTGACGCGCTGCAACACCCCCGTGAAGTGGGCGCGCCTGGACAGCGCACCGTTCACCGATCGGTTGGTGACCAAGTTCCGGCTGCCGGTGACAGGTTGGCGCGGGAAGTAGCCGGTGCTCAACGAGATTCGCATCCAGGCGCTGGGCGCCATCAGCGCTGCGACCGCCGAGTTCGATCGCGGGTTCACTGTGCTGACGGGTGAAACGGGCACCGGCAAAACCATGGTGGTCACCGGCTTGCATCTGCTCGGCGGTGCACGTGCCGATGCGACCCGGGTCCGGTCGGGCTCCGAGCGTGCCGTGGTCGAAGGTCGTTTCAGCACATCCGATGTCGACGACGCCGTTACCGCGGAGTTGGACGAGATTCTGGACACCTGCGGCGCGGAACGCGATGAAGACGGCAGCGTCATCGCCCTGCGCACCGTCAGCCGCGACGGTCCCTCGCGTGCCTACCTCGGTGGCCGCAGTGTGCCGGCAAAGTCGTTGAGCGGCTTCACCGCTCAATTACTAGCCCTGCACGGTCAGAATGACCAGTTGCGGCTGATGCGACCCGACGAACAACGCGGCGCGCTGGACCGGTTCGCCGGATCCGGCCCCGCATTGGAGCGCTATCGCAAACTACGGGAGGCGTGGCTATCGGCGCGGCGCGACCTCACCGACCGCCGGGACCGGACTCGCGAGATCGCTCAGGAAGCCGATCGACTCAAGTTCGCGCTCAACGAGATTGACACCGTTGACCCGCAGCCGGGTGAAGACGAAACGCTGGTCGCCGACATCGTACGGCTGTCCGAACTGGACACCTTGCGCGAAGCCGCAGCGTCGGCACGCGAGGTGCTGTCCAGTTCCTCCGACGAGGCTTTCGGCGCGGCTGACGCCCTGGGGCGGGCTTGGGGCGCGTTGGAATCGACGGGCGACGCCCGGCTGCGAGCACTGGCCGACCAGATCGATAGCGCGTTGACGGTCATCGTCGACGCCGTCGGCGAATTGGGTGACTACCTGGACGCGCTGCCAACCGACGCCAGCGCCCTGGACGCCAAACTGGCCCGCCAAGCTCAGTTGCGCACGCTGACCCGCAAGTATGCCGCCGACATCGACGGAGTGTTGCAATGGGCGCAGCACTCGCGCGACCGGCTGGCGCAACTCGACGTGTCCGAGGAAGGACTCGTCGCACTGGGACGCCGGGTCGAAGAACTCGGTGGCCAATTAGGCCAAGCCGCAATCGATCTCAGCAAGATCAGGCGCAAGGCCGCCAAGAAGCTGGCCAAGGAGGTCACCTCGGAGCTCACCGGTTTGGCCATGAACAACGCTGATTTCACCATCGGGGTCACTACCGATATCGCCGATCCGCACGACCCGTCCGCGCTGATCCTGCCCGACGGCGAACCGGGGCGGATCGGTGCCGACGGCATCGATGTGGTGGAGTTCGGCTTCGCCGCACACCGCGGCATGTCGGTGCTGCCGTTGGCCCGGAGCGCTTCCGGCGGCGAGCTGTCGCGGGTGATGCTGGCGCTGGAGGTGGTGCTTTCGGCGTCGGCCACCGGCACCACGATGGTGTTCGACGAGGTCGACGCCGGTGTGGGTGGCTGGGCGGCGGTGCAGATCGGTCGGCGGCTGGCCCGGCTGGCCCGCACCCACCAGGTCATCGTTGTCACGCATCTGCCGCAGGTCGCGGCCTACGCCGACGTGCACCTGGTGGTGCACAGCCACGGGCCTAAGGGCACCAGCGGCGTGCGCCGGCTGACCAGTGACGACAGGGTGGCCGAGCTGGCCCGGATGCTGGCCGGCCTGGGCGAGTCGGACAGCGGCCGCGCGCACGCCCGCGAACTGCTCGAGACCGCACAGCGCGACCGCGCCTAGCCTTCGTCGACCGCGAGCGACCGCGAAATGCCGGCCGCAGCGGCGTGTCGTTGTACACACGCGGGCGCTCGCGCAGGCACCAAGCACACGGCCCCAAACCCCCGCAACCACCTCGCGACACAACTGTGACAGATGTGACGCTTTATAACTTCTGAGGCAGATGTTACGGCGCGCCTCCCCGCCACAGCCTTCCATCGCCGAGAGAATCGGCTCCCATGAAGATGTCAGCGCTTCTATCTCGCAACACCGTCCGGCCCGGCCTCGTCGGCACCGCCCGCGTCGATCGCAATATCGATCGGCTGCTGCGCAGGGTCTGCCCCGGCGACATCGTGGTCCTCGACATCTTGGACCTTGACCGCATCACCGCTGACGCGCTGGTGGAAGCTGACATTGCCGCCGTCGTCAATGCATCCCCGTCCGTCTCCGGCCGCTACCCCAACCTGGGACCCGAGGTCTTGGTCAACAACGGGGTCACCCTGATCGACGAAACCGGGCCCGAAATCTTCAAGAAGGTCAAGGACGGTGCCAAGATCCGTCTCTACGAAGGTGGCATCTACTCTGGGGACCGCCGCCTGATCCGGGGCACCGAGCGCACCGACCATGACATCGCCGACCTGATGCGGGAGGCCAAGAGCGGGCTGGCGGCTCACCTGGAAGCGTTCGCCGGCAACACAATCGAGTTCATCCGCAGCGAAAGCCCGCTCCTGATCGATGGCATCGGCATTCCCGACATCGACGTCGACATGCGCCGCCGGCACGTGGTGATCGTCTCCGAAGAGCCCAGCGCCGAAGAGGATCTGAGATCCCTCAAGCCCTTCATCAAGGAGTACCAACCGGTACTCGTCGGTGTCGGTCAGGGAGCCGACGTCCTGCGTAAGGCGGGCTACCGTCCTCAGCTCATCGTCGGCGACCCCGACCAGATCAGCACCGAAGTTCTCAAGTGCGGCGCCCAGGTGGTGCTGCCCGCGGACGCCGACGGCCATGCCGCCGGCCTGGAACGAATTCAGGACCTCGGTGTCGGCGCGATGACCTTCCCCGCGGCCGGATCCGCGACCGATCTGGCCCTGTTGCTGGCCGACCACCACGGCGCAGCGCTGCTGGTCACCGCCGGCCATACCGCCAACATCGAAACGTTTTTCGACCGGACTCGGTCGCAGAGCAATCCCTCGACCTTCCTCACCCGGTTGCGGGTGGGTGAGAAGCTGGTCGACGCCAAGGCGGTGGCCACCCTGTACCGCAATCACATCTCCGGCGGTGCGATCGCGCTGCTGGCGCTGACCATGCTGATCGCCATCATCGTCGTGCTATGGGTGTCACGCACCGACGGTGTGGTCATGCACTGGATCGTCGAGTACTGGAACCGTTTCACCCTCTGGATCCAGCACCTGATCTCCTAGGAAGTGCCCCGATGATCTCGTTACGTCAACATGCCATCTCATTGGCCGCCGTCTTTCTGGCGCTGGCGGTCGGAGTGGTTCTGGGCTCCGGCTTCTTCTCCGACACCGTGCTGTCCAGCCTGCGTAACGAGAAGCGGGACCTGGCGGGTCAAGTCAGTGTCCTCAACGAACAGCGCAATCAGTTGAATGAGAAGCTCAGCGCGGCAAACACTTTCGACGCGCAAGTGTTGGGTCGTATTGTGCACGAGGCGTTGACGGGCAAGACGATTGTGCTGTTCCGCACCCCGGACGCCAAAGACGACGACGTGTCCGCGGTCTCAAGAATCGTCGGACAGGCCGGTGGCTCCGTCACCGGCACCGTGGCGCTGACGCACGAATTCGTCGAGGCCAACTCCGGGGAGAAACTGCGCTCGGTGGTCAACTCCTCGATCCTGCCGGCCGGTACCCAGTTGAGCACCAAGCTGGTCGACCAGGGATCGCAGGCCGGTGACCTGCTCGGCATCGCCCTGCTGGTCAACACCAATCCCCAGGCGCCCGCCGTTGACGACACGTCGCGCGACACCGTGCTCGGCGCACTGCGCGAGACGGGCTTCATCACCTACCAGCCCAACAACCACATGGCGGCGGCGAACGCCGCCATTGTGGTCACCGGCGGCGCGGTGCCCGCCGAAGCCGGCAATCAGGGCGTCACCGTGGCGCGATTCGCCGCCGCGCTGGCACCGCACGGCTCGGGCACGGTCCTGGCCGGCCGCGACGGCTCGGCCGGCGGTAGCGCCGCGGTGGCGGTGGCCCGCGCCGACGCCGGCATGGCCGCCGCCATCAGCACCGTTGACGACGTCGACGTCGAACCGGGACGCATCACGGCGATCCTGGCCCTGCATGACCTCGCCGGCGGCGGCCACGCCGGCCACTACGGCACCGGGCACGGCGCGACGTCGGTCACCGTTCCCCAGTAGGGCGTGTTCGCCGCGGCGCGCCGCCGCGGATGTTAGGGTGGGTTTCCGTGGGTCGGCAGGCCCAGCTCGTTGATTTTTCTGCATCATGCCCTGCCCGTCTTCACGGAGGTCGCCCCGTTGCGTAAGCATTCGCAAATCGCCACCAAGCACCTCTTCGTCAGCGGTGGGGTCGCTTCTTCGCTGGGCAAGGGCCTGACGGCAAGCAGCCTCGGTCAATTGCTGACCGCACGCGGTTTGCACGTCACGATGCAGAAGCTCGACCCGTACCTCAATGTCGACCCTGGCACCATGAACCCGTTCCAGCACGGTGAGGTCTTCGTCACCGAGGACGGCGCCGAAACGGACCTCGACGTCGGCCACTACGAGCGCTTCCTCGACCGCGACCTGTCCGGGTCGGCGAATGTGACTACCGGCCAGGTGTATTCGACGGTGATCGCCAAGGAGCGCCGCGGTGAGTATCTGGGCGACACCGTTCAGGTGATTCCACATATCACCGACGAGATCAGGCGGCGCATCCTGGCAATGGCCGAACCGGACGCCACCGGCCACCGGCCCGACGTCGTCATCACCGAGATCGGCGGCACCGTCGGCGACATCGAATCGCAGCCTTTTCTGGAGGCGGCCCGCCAGGTCCGCCACTACGTGGGGCGCGAGGACGTGTTTTTTCTGCACGTGTCGCTGGTGCCCTACCTGGCTCCGTCCGGCGAGCTCAAGACCAAGCCCACCCAGCACTCGGTGGCTGCGCTGCGCAGCATCGGTATCAGCCCGGACGCGCTGATCCTGCGCTGCGACCGTGAGGTCCCCGAAGCGCTGAAAAAAAAGATCGCGCTGATGTGTGACGTCGATATCGACGGCGTCATCTCCACCCCGGACGCGCCGTCGATCTACGACATTCCCAAGGTGTTGCATCGCGAGGAACTCGACGCGTTCGTGGTTCGCCGGCTCAACCTGCCGTTCCGGGACGTCGACTGGACCGAATGGGATGACCTTTTGCGCCGCGTGCACGAACCGCACGAAACCGTCCGAATTGCGTTGGTGGGCAAGTATGTGGAGCTTTCCGATGCGTATCTGTCGGTCAGCGAGGCGTTACGCGCAGGCGGCTTCAGGCACCGCGCCAAGGTCGAAATCGTCTGGGTGGCCTCCGACGACTGCGAGACCCCGAGTGGTGCGGCGGCCACCCTGGGCGACGTGCATGCGGTGTTGATCCCCGGCGGGTTCGGTATCCGCGGCATCGAAGGCAAGATCGGCGCCATCCGGTATGCCCGGGCTCGCGGGTTGCCGGTGCTGGGTCTGTGTCTCGGTCTGCAGTGCATCGTGATCGAGGCCGCCCGCTCGGTGGGTCTCACCGAAGCGAACTCAGCCGAATTCGATCCGGACACACCGGATCCGGTGATCTCCACGATGGCCGACCAGGAACAGGCCGTCGCCGGTGAGGCAGATCTCGGCGGCACCATGCGCCTGGGCGCCTACCCTGCTGTCCTGGAACCGGATTCGATTGTGGCGCAGGCATATCAGGCTACCCACGTGTCCGAACGGCATCGCCACCGTTATGAGGTGAACAATGCTTACCGGGAGCGCATCGCCGCGAGCGGACTGCGCTTCAGCGGAACCTCACCCGACGGGCACCTGGTGGAGTTCGTCGAGTATCCGCCGGATCAGTACCCGTTCATCGTCGGCACGCAGGCCCACCCAGAACTCAAGAGCCGGCCGACTCGCCCGCATCCCTTATTCGTGGCGTTCGTCAAGGCGGCAATCGACTACAAGGCGGGTGAACTGCTACCCGTCGAGATCCCCGAAATCCCGGAACACCATGCGTCCAACGGTAGCGAGTCCCGAGAAAACGCCGGTTCGGTGGTGGGCCAGCCGCTAGCCGAACCCGCCACCCGTGGCTGAGCACGATTTCGAGACGGTATCGTCGGAAACCCTCTACCAGGGAGCCATTTTCGCTTTACGTCGGGATGAGGTGCGGATGCCCGGCGGCAACCTGGCCCGGCGCGAGGTCGTCGAACACTACGGTGCGGTCGCGATGGTCGCGATGGATGACGACGAGAACATCGCGATGGTCTACCAGTACCGCCACACCGCCGGCCGACGGCTGTGGGAGTTGCCCGCCGGATTGCTCGACGCCGCGGGAGAGCCGCCGGAGGTGACCGCCGCGCGGGAACTCGAGGAGGAGACCGGTCTGCACGCGAGCATCTGGCGGTTGCTGGTCGACCTGCAGACCGCGCCCGGGTACAGCGACGAGTCGGTACGTGTCTACCTTGCGACCGGTCTCACCGACATCGGCCGGCCCGAGGCGCACGACGAAGAAGCCGACATGACGATGGCCTGGTATCCCCTGCACGATGCGGTGCAGCGGGTGATGAGCGGCGAGTTCGTCAATTCCATTGCGGTAGCGGGGATTCTGGCCGCGTATGCGGTCAGGAGGGGGCTTGCTGAGCCGCGAGCGGTGGACAGTCCGTGGGTGGACAAGCCGAGCGCTTTTGCCCGCCGCAAGGCGACGCCGTGACGACGGCGCTGACGCTCGATGCCCAGATGCAGGGCTACCTCGACCATCTGACGATCGAGCGCGGTGTTGCGGCGAACACCCTGAGTTCCTACCGCCGCGACCTGCGCCGTTACTCGAAGCATCTGGAAGAGCGGGGAATTCACGATCTGGGCGAGGTGGGAGAGGACGACGTCAGCGAGTTTCTGGTGGCGCTTCGCCGGGGGGATCCCGAATCCGGTGCGGTGCCGCTGTCCGCGGTGTCCGCGGCGCGGGCCCTGATCGCGGTGCGGGGCCTGCACCGGTTCGCCGCCGCCGAGGGGCTGGCCGAGCTTGATGTCGCACGGGCGGTCAGACCGCCAACGCCGGGCCGCCGGTTGCCGAAAAGTCTGACGGTCGACCAGGTGCTGTCACTGCTGGAAGCAGCCGGCGGCGAAGATGCGTCCGACGGGCCGTTGACTTTGCGAAACCGCGCGTTGCTCGAGCTGTTGTACTCCACGGGTTCGCGGATCTCCGAAGCCGTTGGACTGGACGTCGACGATATCGACACGCACGCACGGTCGGTGTTGTTGCGCGGCAAGGGAGGAAAGCAGCGGCTGGTGCCCGTGGGCCGACCCGCGGTGCAGGCGCTGGATGCATACCTGGTGCGCGGCCGCCCCGATCTGGCCCGACGGGGACGCGGCACGCCGGCCATCTTCCTCAATGCGCGTGGCGGCCGGTTGTCGCGGCAGAGCGCATGGCAGGTACTGCAGGACGCGGCCGAACGTGCCGGCATCACTTCCGGTGTGTCACCGCACATGCTGCGGCACTCGTTCGCCACCCACCTGCTGGAGGGCGGCGCCGATGTGCGGGTGGTGCAGGAGTTGCTGGGCCACGCCTCGGTGACCACCACACAGATCTACACGCTGGTGACGGTGCACGCGCTGCGGGAGGTGTGGGCCGGGGCCCATCCGCGGGCCACCTAATCCCGCGAGCACACAAAAGCACCACATTTCGACACGAAAACGGGTGCTTTTTGCGCCTGCTCGCGGGGCCCCTCAACCCAGGTACTCGGACTCGAGCACCAGATCGGGAACCAGCGTCTGGTATTCCAGGTGAGCCTTATGCTCGACCGTTCGCCACAACCTGTCCTGCTGCTCGCGCATGTACGCCCGGTACTTCGGCGCGCCCGGAACTCTGACGTTGTCGGCCACTACGATCGAACCCGGATGCAGCCAGCCGCGTACCAGGATGCTCTTCAAGTCGTCCAGATAGGCCTTCTTGTCGTGATCGATGAACACGAAATCCACTGCGCCGGAGGCAAAGCCATGCTCATTCCGCAGCGCGTCCAGGGTGCGTCCGCCGTCGCCGAGGGTGCCCACCACGCACGTCACCCGGTCGGCGACTCCGGCGTGATCCCAGATCTTGCGCGCGTTGACGGCATTGGCCTCGGCAAGCTCTACCGAATAGACCTTGGCGCGGGGAGCAGCACGCGCGATCCGCAGCGCGCCGTAGCCGCAGTAGGTGCCCAACTCGAGTGCGACGCCGGGGTCGGCGCGGCGCACCGCGGTGTCGAGGATGGCGCCCTTCTCGTCGCCCACGTTGATCAGCATGGACTTCTCGTAGGCGAACTTGTCGAAGGTCGCCAGCACGTCGTCGACATCGCCGGCGCGCGCGTTTTTCAGCACATAGTCGACGGCCGCCGCTTCCCGGCCGTCACCGATCTGACCGGTTCGGGTGATATTGATAATGCCCGGCGCCATCCGCCAGACGGACCACCGCAATGGGGCGAAGCGTGCTTTGAAATTCATCGTTTCCAGCTTACGTAGCGAGTTCGTGGATGTAGATGGCGCAGGCCCCGCGCTGACGCACTCGTTCGAGTCAGCGGGGCCCGTGGGGAAGTGTCACGTCGTCGAGCCGTTCGGGACCAGCCGCGGCCGATCGCCGCCGGACAAGCCACCAACCCCCCGCGAGAGCGACAAACCATAGCGGGACCAATCCCAGAGCGACCGCGGTTTCTGTTCTTGTGGTCAGTGTCCAGATCAGGAAGGCAAAAAACACCAGAACGGCCCAGCACGTCCGCACGCCGCCGGGCATCTTATAGGTGGAGTCGCTGTGGCGTTGCGGATGCCGGCGGCGGTAAACGAGGTAGCTGACGATGATCATGGTCCACACGAAGATGAACAGCAGCGACGCAACCGTGGTGATCAGGGTGAACGCGCCTATCACGGAACCGCCCGCATACAGCAGCGGGATGGACGTCAGCAGCAGTGGTGCGGTGAACAGAATGGCCGAACCCGGGACGCCGCCGCGGTTCAGCCGGCCGAAGACCGAGGGGGCGCTGCCTTCGTCGGCCAGGCCGAACAGCATCCGCCCGGTGGAGAACACGCCGGAGTTTGCCGAGGAGGCGGCTGCGGTGGTCACCACGAAGTTGACCACCGACGCGGCAGCAGCGAGACCTGCCAGCGAGAACATCATCACAAACGGGGACTGGCCGCTGGCAAAGCGCCGCCACGGCACCACCGCGAGGATTGCGGCAAGAGCGCCGAGATAGAAGATCGCGACGCGCAGCGGTACGGCGTTGATCGCGCGGGGAAGGGTTCGGCGCGGATCGGTCGTTTCCGCGGCGGCGGCGCCGACGAGTTCGACGCCGATGTAGGCGAAGAACGCGATCTGGAACCCACTGGCCACGCCCATGAATCCCTGCGGGAACAACCCGCCGTCGTTCCAGAGGTTATCGATCGCCGCCCGGTCGCCCAGGGGCGAGACGAAGTCGGTCGCCACCAGGAAGATGCCCGCAGCGATGAGACCAAGTATCGCGATGACCTTGATCAAGGCGAGCCAGAATTCGATTTCGCCGAAGTTGGCGACGTGGAACAAATTGACGGTGAGCACCAGGGCGACGGTGACCAGCGCCGGCAACCACACGGGTGAGTCGGGCCACCAGAACCTGGCGTACCCGGTGATCGCGACGAGGTCTGCGATGCCGGTGACCACCCACGCGAACCAATACGACCAGCCGACGTAGAAGCCCGCTGCGGGCCCCAACAGGTCGGCCGCGAAGTCGACGAATGACTTGTAGTTCAGGTTCGACAACAGCAACTCACCCATCGCGCGGAGCACGAAAAAGACGAAGAGCCCGATGATTGCGTACACCACCAATACCGCCGGACCGGCGAGGGCGATCGTGCGGCCCGAGCCCATGAACAGCCCGGTGCCGATAGCGCCCCCGATCGCGATCAACTGGATATGACGGCTGGACAGACCACGGTGCAGCTGCGACTGAGTCGGCGGGCGGTTCGGCAACAGCGGCTTCCTTCGGCACATGGGTGTGTCCTCAGCGGGTGGGAGGTCGCGGGGGACGCTGGTCGTGCATCAGCCGGCGAACGGGGGTCGGGCCATCACGGTGAGGCGGAATCCGTACCGGGGGCCTGAGCCCGCCGCGCCAGCGCCGGCGCCGGCCAACGGAACGCCTCCCAACAAATTGCCCGGCGCTCCCACCTCCGGCGGATTGACGATGTCGCTCGCCAGGGGCAGCGGGTTCAATTTGGGGGCCGAGACGATGCCCGGCTCGGGTGCCCAGCTGGGAGGCACCGATAACTTGCCGAGGGAGGCCGCATTTCCGACGCCGGCTGCAATCGGTCCAGCGCCGCCGACCGCGGCCGGTACGGCAGCGGCGGCCGACGCCGCTCCGGCCGCACTCTTGGCCGCCGCCTGTCCGACCAATCCCAATGCGCTGAACGACGTGATCAGGCTGTTGCCGATACCGATGCCGAAATACGGCAGACCAGTGGTGTTGTACAAGAGCTGTGAGATCGGCAGATACCACTGAATCAGCCAGTCCAACCAACTCGGGATTGACGATGCCCCGGCCGACGTCAACGCCGACGAGGCGGGCAAAGCGAGGCTCATCAGCGAACTCGGCAGCTGGGAAAGCACGCCGGCGAGCGTGCTCTGCGCCGTGCCGGCCGCGGTGGCGGTGGCCTGTGACACCGCGCCAAACTGCGACGCCGCCGATGACGTGATGTGCGGTGGCTCGGCGAAGGGGGTCACCCGCGCAGCGCCGGCCGATGAACCCGCATAGCCGTACATGGT
Source organism: Mycobacterium sp. ML4 (assembly GCF_054515735.1). Taxonomy (NCBI): domain Bacteria; kingdom Bacillati; phylum Actinomycetota; class Actinomycetes; order Mycobacteriales; family Mycobacteriaceae; genus Mycobacterium; species Mycobacterium sp. ML4. The sequence continues at coordinate 27,352 of NZ_JBTNSY010000023.1, read as the reverse complement.
TGCAGCATCTCGGGCCCACATCTCACCGTACTGAGCTTCAAGTATCGCGATTGCCGCAGTGTATTGCCCGTATACGTTCTCGGCAGTGAGCGACGCCATTTCCGCCCGATTAGCCGCGATGAGCGGCGGGGGCACTACCCCCGCCAGAGCGGTCTCGAAGGCGGCGGCGGCTGCCCGCGCCTGAGCGGCGGCTTGCTCGGCTTGCCCGGCGGTAGCTCGCATCCACGCGACATAGGGTGCGACGGCCGCGCACATCGCCGTCGAAGCCGGCCCCATCCATGCTTCGGAATGCAGCGTCGTAATCACCGTCTCGTATGCTTCGGCGGCCAGGTTCAACTCGGTAGCCAGCGCGCTCCACGCCGAGGCGGCAGCCATCATTGGTGCGGACCCCGGGCCCGCATACAAACGCCCGGAGTTGACCTCCGGTGGCAATGCTCCGAAATCCATTGCGAGAGCTCCTTAATCGTCGTGGTCGCCTCCTTGAGCACCCAGCGGGGTCGGTTCGGCAGGCACCAGGCGGCTTTTTCAATGACGTGGGAGGGGCAGCGCTACCCCCCGCTGAGTGGCCGGCAGACCACACGGATTCGCGAGCCGTAGCGGCGTCCGAAATTGCCGCCGGCCTCTGCCGTCCTGCGCGGTGACAGACCTTGCAGCGCGCCCGACATCTCAGCTGCTCGGGTGGCGGCGGTGCGGACGGCGGGAGTCGATAACCCCCCGGTCTGGGCGCCCGGTGACGCGGTAGCTGCCCAGCTTGGTGGCACCGACAACGGCCCGATCCAGTCGGCCAGGCCGACTGCAGCGGCGGCCGGTCCGCCGCCTATCTGCGACAAGCTCGACCACGCGGCGGCAGCGGCCGGACCGGCTAAATCGTCGGCCGCAACCACGGACGTCGCGCTGCCGGCCCGCAGCATGATGCCGAATACCTGCAGGTCCATCAGGGTGAATCCGCCGGCGTCGTAGACGAACGCTTCGGTGGTGGCCATGGCGTCGAGAAACGCGGTCCAATACTTCAGAAGGGTGTTCCAGGGAAATCCCGCGAGAGCGGCCGGTCGTTGCAGCAGCGACATCACCGCGGCGGCAACGACCAGGTATTCGGCCGTCGCGGAGACGGCTGTCGCGGAGTTGCCGGCGGTGATCGCGGTGGCATTGGCTGTCGCGAGCGCCTGATCCGCAAGGCCAAGAGAATTGATGGTGTCCGGTGATGAGGTGAAGGGTTTCAAGGTCGAGGCGGCCGTCGCGGAACCGGCGTATCCGGTCATGGCAACGGCGTCTTGCAGCCACATTTCGGCGTAGTCGAACTCCGCGGTGGCGATCGCCGGCGTGTTCTGCCCGAGCCAGTTCGTCGCAATGAGCGTCATCAACAGAGTCCGGTTGGCTGCGACCACGCTCGGCGGCACCGTCAACGCAAAAGCCAATTCATAGGCTTCGGCGACGGCCCTGCTCTGCATGGCGGTCTGTTCGGCGAGCGTCGCGGTCGCACTCAACCAGCTGACGTACGGGCGTGCCGAGGCCGCCATGGAATCCGCTGCCGGGCCCCGCCACCAAAGGTCTGTCAGGTCCGCGACGGCTGAACCGATGGCAGTCGCCGCCGATTGCAGGTCCTCCGCCAGACGGTCCCAGGCCGCCGCGGCGGCCATCAGAGACATCGATCCGGGTCCGCTGTACATGCGCCCCGAATTGACTTCGGGTGGCAAGGCGGCGAAGTCCGGCAATGGGCACAGTTTGCCGGTGGTGGTGACAGGCGCACTCCGGAAATCAGACGAAGTCCGCACGCCCGGCATGGTTACCGGCCCATCTCCGCGCCCGGCATGCGCTTAGGACAGGACGATCGGAAGACGATCATGCCGCGAACGACATGGTCGTGGTGGACGGGGAGTGAGCATGTCATTGACATCGCCTGCTTCGTGGATTGGCTGGTGAGTCGTGACAGCTTTGTCGCGCCGTGCAAACTTTTGAATAGCAACAGTTGCTTGGTGCATTAGTTTCTTCTACCCGCGATGGCGCGCCGGTTGGGGCCTTCCGTCCCTTCCGGGAAAAGAGCAGCTAGAAGGGATGAAACGACAAAAAATCATGCGTAGATTTATTCTTTGCAGGTAGAAAGCCGCAGCACGGGCAGGGCCGAAATATCCGTCGATTCCGAATTGAATTCTATTTTCCGCAAATAAGAAATTCCCTGACGCGGCTACGGGTCCCGGACCGCGGCGAGTATCCGGCCGGTGCGCGGTACCACCCGAGCGGGCATTGGGCGACAACGGAATTCGCCGGACGAAGACGGAGGTGCGCCGGTGCGTCACGACGACGGGTTGAGTGACGCTGACAAGCTTGCTCACCACTAGCTCACAGCAACCTCCCACTAGACCCAAAGTCCGCCTTGGGGCTAGCATTCGATGCTTAGCAGCAAGTGCGACACGCCGAACTCATTCATTTGCAATCGGGGCAATGATGCACGACCGCACCACCGCAGGTTCCGCCGCGAATCCGCGCTGCGGCCTGTGGCTCACCGGAGCCCGCGGTTCGGTGGCGACCACGTCGATCGTTGGCCTCTATGCGTTGTCGGCCGGTCTCATCAAGGAGACCGGCTGCGTCACCGCGACCGCAGGTTTCGCCGACGTGAAGCTGCCCGATTATTCCGATTTCGTGGTGGCGGGCCGCGACGTGTCCACCACCCCGCTGGCCAAGCGGGCGGAGACCTTGGTGGAGGCGGGACTCCTGCCGCCGACGGTGGTCGAGGCGGTCTCCGATCGGCTGGCGGCCACCGACGCAGAGATCGTGGGTCCTTCCTGCATGGCCACATCGGATCCATCGACCGCGGGCGCCGTCACCCAGGCCGAGCTGGTGGACCGGCTCAGCGACGCGATGGCCTCGTTCGTATCACGCAATTCCCTCGACGTGCTGGTCGTCGTCGACGTTGCCTCCACCCAACCTCCGGTCGCGGATCTACCGGAGTACCACGACCCTGAGCTGCTGGTTGCCGCATTGGGCGAGAAGCACCGGACGGTGCTGCCGGCCAGCGCTCTGACCGCGCTTGCCGCGATCAACAACGATGCCGCCTATTCGTGCTTCACCCCGTCGCCCACCCTCGGCATCCCCGCTTTGCGGCGACTCGCGGATGAAGCCGGCATTCTCTATGCAGGACAGGACGCCAAGACTGGTCAGACGTTGCTTCGCAGTGTGCTGGCGCCGATGTTCGCCAGCCGCGCGCTGACCGTCCATTCGTGGGCCGGCACCAACCTGCTGGGTGGTGGCGACGGCGCCACGCTCGCCGATCCCGTTGCGGCACAATCGAAGCTGGCCAGCAAACAACGCGGCATCCAGCAGCTGCTCGGTGGCGGGGTCAGCGCCCCGCTGCACATTGACTTCGTTCCGGACCTGGGAGAAACCAAGGTCGCCTGGGACCACATTCACGCCACGGGATTCCTCGGCGGTCAGATCACCCTTCAAACGACGTGGTCTGCGCCGGATTCCGCATTGGCCGCGCCGTTGGTTCTGGACGTCGCAAGGCTTTTGGCGAGGGCACGGCTGCGCGGTGCGCACGGCGTCGTCGGAGAATTGGGTTTCTTCTTCAAAGAACCGTGGGGTTGTCCAACGCATTCACTGGCAGCGCAACACGATTCGCTGATTCAGTGGGCCCGGTCGTTGTCGGCCGACCCGTGACGGTAAAGGCGTTCCTCGATCTGATGAGGGCGCCCGCTGCGCTCACGGTTCTTGGTGATGCCGCGGTGGGCGCCATCTGGGCAGGACGCCCCCTGGAAGGCCGGCGTCTGGCGCTGCCGCTGGCGTCTGCGCTGCTGTATTGGGGCGGCATGGTGCTCAATGACTGGGCTGACCGCCGGCGCGACGCGATCGAACGCCCCGAGCGTCCGATCCCTTCCGGCGAGGTGGCACCCGCAGTTGCGTTGTCGCTGGCCGGCGCGCTCGTGGGGGCGGGTCTCGGCACCGCCAGCGCCGTCGGCGGCCGTCACGGCCTGGCCGCGGCGAGCCGAATCGCGTTGTGTGTCGCCGCCTATGACCTCGTCGCCAAGGACACTGCCGCTGGGCCGCTGGTCATGTCGGGCTGCCGGTTCCTGGACGTCATGCTCGGCGCCGCACCGGACTGTCGGGCCGCGCTGTTGCCGGCCTCGGTGCTGGGGATGCATACCACCGCCATCACGGTGCTGTCCCGCAGTGAAGTCTCGGGTTCCGATCGCACCCTGCCGGCAAGTGTCGCAGGCATGGCAGCCGTCGTGACAATCACTGCAACAGTCACCAGCACCAGGGGTCCGACACGCGGGTATTGGGCGGCTCCGGGCGTCGCCGTGTATGCGTGGTCGTTCGGGCCGGGGCTGTGGAGGGCGTGGCAGCAACCGGCTGCGGAGGTGATCCGGGGTGCGGTGCGGAGCGGTATCGCGGCGATGATCGGGGTACAGGCGATGCTGGCCGCACGGGCGCCACGGCCCGGTGCGGTGCTCGCGCTTTGTGGGCTGGCAATTTACATGCGGCGCAAGGTTACTGCGCCCAGACCCGTCGAGGTGACGTGATGCACGTCGGATACAACACGAACAGCCTGGCTGACCACCCTCTCGGCGACGCGCTCGCGTTGATCGCCGACGAGGGGTACACGGCGGTCGCATTGACGATCGGGTATCCGCACGTCCGGCCGTTCGACTCCGATCTGGGTGCCCAACTCGGTGCCATCCGTGGGCTGCTGGACACCTACGGGCTGCGCGTGGCCGTCGAGACTGGAGCTCGCTACCTCCTCGATCCACGCGCCAAGCACAAGCCGTCCCTTGTCGACCTCGCAGCGGAACCGCGAATGGAATTCATGCGCCGGGCAATCGATATCGCGGCAGATATCGGCGCAACCTGCGTGTCGCTCTGGTCGGGTTACGCGGTCAGTCATACCGACCCCGACACTGTTCGCGATCTGCTGACCGGCCGACTCGCGCAACTCGTCGACTACGCCGACCGCAACGGCGTCACGTTGGGTTTCGAGCCGGAGCCTGGCATGTTCGTGGAGACGGTGCAGCAGGCACGCGAATTGTCTCGAGCGCTCGGCGATCCTGCGCCACTCGGGATCACGGTGGACGTCGGCCACTGCGTGATGACAGAACCGGACGGAGCCGGACCGGCGATCTTCGAGCTGGGTGACAAGCTGGTCAACGTTCACGTCGACGACATGACACCGCTCAAACACGAACACCTCGAATTCGGGCACGGAAATCTGGACCTGGGCGCCGTGATGGACGCCCTGGACGGCATCGGATTCGGCGGCGTGGCATCGGTGGAGTTGCCGAGGCACTCCAACGACGCACCGAACGTGATGCGCCGCAGCATGTTTGCCATCAACGCTGCCCGGCTCGCGGCGGCCGCCAGATCGTGGATCGCTGCGGCGGCTGCGGACATCAGAAGCGACCCGAACAAAATTCTCGAACTTTTTCCGGCCGCTGAGCGCGGTGTCGCACGCGCCGGCAGCGAGGCGGTCCTGCTGGCCCGCGAGCAGTTGCTCAATGCGTTGCCACTGGCAAACGGTGACGCCGCGGCCGCCCCACTCATCGACAAGCTCTACCGTTGGGGAGACAGCGACGAACGACTGGCCGTGCTCCGCTGGCTGGCGACGGCAGCGCTGGATGACCGGCTGGGGCCTGACGCGGTGGCAGCAGGTGTCGATCTGGCCGCCGATGCGTTGCGGTGCAACGACCCTCGACTCGTCGGTGCGGCTCTCGGCGGGTTCGGGGCACGGTTCTTGGACCAGCACACCTGGCGTCACGGCGTGATGAAGCTGGTCTTCATGGGGGTGCCGCTGCGGGAGGCGCATGGCCTGCGGAACCGTACTGATGCCGAATTGGGAAGAATGGCAACGGATTACATTGCCGAGCGGCGTGCTGCCGGGCGGTCGGTGTCATCCGACGTCGAGATGCTGCAGCAGCTGGCCGCGACCAGGACGGAGGTTTGACGGGTGAGGATCTTCGATCCGCACATACACATGTCGTCGCGGACCACCGACGACTACGAGGCGATGTATGCGTCGGGCGTGCGCGCCATCGTGGAACCGGCCTTCTGGCTGGGGCAGCCCCGCACCAGCGCCGCTTCTTTCATCGACTATTTCGACAGCCTCATCGGTTGGGAGCGCTACCGTGCTTCGCAGTTCGGTATCGCCCACAACTGCACAATCGCGCTCAATCCCAAAGAAGCCAACGACAACCGCTGCCGCGGCGTGCTCGAGCAGATTCCACGCTATCTGTCCAAGAGCGGTGTCGTTGCCGTAGGTGAGATCGGGTACGACTCGATGACACCGGAGGAAACCGCGGTGTTCGAGAAACAATTGGAGATGGCCGCCGCGCGCAGTCTGCCCGCGCTCGTGCACACGCCGCACCGGGACAAGCTCGGCGGCACGCTCGCCAGCATCGAGGTGGTGCGAAGGGTCGGGATCGACCCGGCAATGGTGTTGCTCGATCACCTCAACGAGGTCACCATCGAGCCTGCACGCGACAGCGGCTGCTGGATGGGATTCTCGATCTATCCCGATACCAAAATGGACGAGCAACGCATGGTCGCGTTGATGCAGCGCTTCGGAATGGAACGCATCATCGTCAATTCCGCCGCTGATTGGGGCCGTTCGGACCCGCTCAAGACGGCCAAAACGGCGCAGGCAATGCTGGATGCCGGTTTCACCGACGACGACGTGGATCGGGTGTTGTGGCGCAACCCGGTCGAGTTCTTCGCCCAGAGCGGTCAGCTCCGTCTGCTCAGTGACGACCAGGAACCGGTGTTCGCGGGCAACACCATCAACCGCGGGGAAAAACCGTGACGTTGTCGTACTGCAGCAACGTCGTTGCCGCCGACAGTCTGGAGTCGCTGGAGCGGCGTCTGTTGTCAGTCTTCGCACCGGCCCGCGAACGCGCCGGTCTCGATCAGCTCGGCGTCGGGCTGTGGCTACCCGCCCGTACGATGGCACGGTTGTCCGACGACCCCCGGGCACGCCGGCGGCTGAGGTCAATCCTGGCTGACCACGGGTTGTGTGTGACGACCATGAACGCCTTCCCCTACGGGGATTTTCACGGCGATTCGATCAAGCATGCTGTCTATCAACCGGATTGGACCACAACGCAGCGGCTGGACTACACCCGCAGCTGTGCCGAGGTGCTCAGTGAATTGCTGGTCGATTCCGACCGCGGAAGTATTTCCACGTTGCCGCTGGGCTGGGCCGATCCCTGGGACGCCGACGCCGACGCCCGGGCGAGGCACACGCTGGCTGCGATGACCGGGGAACTGCGACGTATCGAAGAGCAGACCGGGCGCCGAATCAGGTTGGCCATCGAACCCGAACCCGGTTGCGTCATCGGATCCTGTGCTGATGCGATCGGCTGGTTCGGCCGGGCGGCCGACGGTCTGGACCGTTGCTACGTCGGGCTGTGCCTGGATACCTGCCACCTCGCGGTGATGCACGAGAATCCCGTCGAGGTGGTCGAAGGGCTGGCCGCGATCGGCATCGAGGTGGTGAAGATCCAGGCCTCCAATGCTATTGAGATCCACGATATGGCCGCCGCGGGGGTAGCCGACGTGTTCGCCGAATTCGCCAATTCCCCCTATCTGCATCAGGTCAACGGTACTGACGGCGACGGACATCGGTGGTTCCGGGAGGATCTGCGCTTCGGCGACCCGTCCACCCCCGATTCCGGTAGCGCCCGTGTGCATTACCACGTCCCATTGCACATCAGTCCGCCCGCTCCGCTGAGTAATACCTCGCACGTGCTGACCGAGGTGATGAGCATGCTGCGCAATGGGAAGATGGCCCAGCCGGTTGACGTCGAAATCGAAACTTACACATGGGAAGTCCTGCCTTCCGCTCTGAGGATGGACTGCCTCGCCGATGATCTGGCGGCCGAGATACGTTGGCTCGCAGACGTACTGGCCGTGCGGGCTCCGGCATGACGCGGCGAGTTCTGCTTGTCGACGTCGTCGGACTGACCCGGCCACTGCTTCGGCACATGCCGAACCTGACCGCGCTCGCTGCCCGCGGTGCGATGCGACAGCTCGCACCGGTATTCCCCGCGGTCACCTGTTCGGTGCAGTCGTCGATGGTCACCGGGTTACTGCCCAGTCAGCACGGAATCGTAGGTAACGGATGGTATTTCCGTGATCTCGGGGAAGTGTTGTTGTGGCGGCAGAGTAACAAACTGGTGCTCGGAGAGAAGGTGTGGGAGACGGCGGCGGCCCGTTACCGGGGATATAGCTCGGCCAACGTCGGCTGGTGGTATGCCATGAACGCCAGCAACGACGTCATCGTCACTCCGCGCCCGGTCTATCACCAGGACGGACGCAAGTCGCCGGACTGCTACGCCGTGCCGCCGGACCTTCACGACATCCTCACCGAGAAACTGGGTACGTTTCCGTTGTTCCAGTACTGGGGTCCGACGGCCGACATCACCTCATCGCGGTGGCTGGTGGACGCCTCGTTGGAGATAGCCGAGCGCTATTCGCCCACGTTGCTCACCGCCTATATCCCGCACCTGGACTACGACTTTCAGCGCTACGGACCACATTCGCCGCAGGCGATCCGCGCCGCCGCTGACGTCGACGCCGCGCTGAAGCCGTTGTTCAGCCACGCGGTTGAGCACGGCATGACCGTCATCGTCGTTTCCGAGTACGGGATCGCGCCGGCGGACAAACCGGTGGACATCAACCGTGTGCTTCGACGTGAAGGCTATTTGCGCGTGTACACCCAGCAGGGTCGCGAGTATCTGGACCCGTGGACCTCGCGGGCGTTCGCCGTTGCGGACCATCAGGCCGCGCACGTCTACGTGCGCGACGAAGCGGATATCGTCCGGGTGACTCAACTGATCGCCGCGGTGGACGGTGTCGATCAGGTGCTGGATCGAACGCAGCAGCAGCGCTTGTCCATCGACCATCCCAGAGCAGGAGAGTTGGTGGCGGTCGCCGAGCCCGGTGCCTGGTTTACTTACTACTACTGGCTGACCGACGACCGTGCCCCCGAATTCGCGCCGTGCGTCGACATCCACCGCAAGCCGGGCTACGACCCCGCCGAACTGCTGATGAACCCGGCCGACCGGACCGTCAAGGCCAAAGCCGCTGCGGCGCTGGCGAAAAAGGCGCTGGGTCTGCGTTACACCATGGATGTCATAGCGCTCAACGGTGCGTCAATCGGCGGCACCCACGGGCGGTTGCCGGACTCCGACGAAGACGCCCCGGTGGTGATCACCTCATCGCCCGATCTACTGCCCGATGCTGTGCCACCGCTACCGGTGACCGCCGTCCGTGAGCTCGTCCTGTCCGCCCACGCCGCACAAGGGTGAGCGCCGTGCCGTTAAGCGTGTTCGAAGCCGACCTGCCCCCGCTGTCCTACAAAGACGCCCAAGGTCCCGAGGAGGCGCACCGGCTCATCCGGGAGGCCCGCGAGCGGGCCCCGATCGCCAAGGGTCTGCTCGGTCCGGAAATCCTGAGTTACGAGCTGGTGCGCACGGTGTTGCTGGACAACCGATTCTGTGTGCCCAAGGGTCTCTTTCTTGCCGCGCAGGGGATTACCTCGGGCCGGTTGTGGGAGAGATTCCGCGACAATCTGATGAGTTTGGATGGGCCCGAACACAACCGGTTGCGCCGGTTGGTCGCCAAAGCCTTCACGCCGCGCTCGACGGAACGGCTGGAGACCACAATCACCCACGTGATCAACTCGCTGGTGGACCCGCTGACGGCGAAGGGCAGTTGCGACGTCGTCACCGATATCGCGCGACCCTATCCCATACCGGTGATCTGTGCGCTGCTCGGCGCGCCCGCCGAGGACAGCCGGCTGTTCTCGGCCTGGGCCGACGACATCTTCAAGATGTTCAGCTGGTCGGTGGCGGGCAACGAGGCTCTGATCATGAAGGCGTACGACGGGCTCGACGCCTATATCGACGAGATGGTCGCGCAGCGGCGGTCGAACCTCACCGACGACCTGATCTCGGAATTACTTCGCGCCGAGGACGAGGGCGACCGGCTCTCCCGCGACGAACTCTGCAAGCTTGTGTCGGCAATGCTGATGGCCGGCACCGACACCACCCGCAATCAGCTGGCCGCCGCCGTGCAGGTCCTGTGCGATCACCCGCAGCAGTGGGCGTTGTTCGCAAAACATCCGGAGCTGGCGCCCCGCGCGGTCGCTGAGATAGTGCGGCACTCCCCGGCGGCCTTCTTCGTCATCCGGCAGCCGGTTGAGGACGTTGAGCTCGCTGGCGTCGTCATACCCGCGGGCACCCAGATAATGGTCAACATCGCCTCAGCCAACCGAGACCGTGACGTATACGACGATCCGGAGCGTCTCGATATCACCCGTGACGACCCGGCGGCGAGGTTGGCGTTCGGCTTCGGCACGCACACCTGTCTGGGTGCGCATCTGGCCAGGGCCGAGCTGGCTCAGGCGCTGACGGTGATGACACAGCGGATGCCCAACGCGCGCCGCGCCGGTCCGGCGCCGTGGAAGCCGTTCACTCCGCTGACCGGGCCGATTTCGCTGCCTATCGAATTCGACACGGCGACAAACTAATTCGGAGCAACGCGGCGCACCGGCCGTTTCGGCAGATAGGCCAGCGGGACGAAAGTCAACGCCACCAGTGCGACCGCCGCCACGAACACCACGCTGTAGGCGTGCGACAGGTCATGCAGCAGGTTGCCCGGGAATTCGGGGTCGAGTGCCTGCCTGGGTAGCGTCGACGGGTCGACCGGCGTTCCACGTCGAGTGGACTCCGCTTGCAGGGCGGCGATCTTGTGCGCGGCGGAGATGGTCTCGCTGCGGTTGAACTGGTCGGTGAGGATCACCGACATCAGCGCGGTTCCGATCGAGGCGGCAACTTGCTGATTGACGCTGATCAGCGTTGAGCCTCGGGCGATCTGCTGTGGGGCCAGCGTCTGCACCGCCGCCGCTGAGAGGGGCGTCATCGTGGCGCCCATACCCAGGCCCATGATCGTCAAGCCGGTGACCAGCGTCGGCAGGTAGGCAGCTCCTATGGCGACCCCGTAGGCGAAGATGCCCATGCCTGCCACGATCAGCGTGGCGCCGACGAGCAGGATCCGCCCCGGCCCCCGTTTGTCCATCAGCGTACCGGCGAGCGGCATGGTCACCATCGCACCGATCCCGCGCGGGACCATGCTCAGCCCGGCTTCCATGGGCCTCTGGTGCAGCAGCTCCTGGAAGTAACTCGGGAAGAGCAGTCCGGCGCCGAAGAACGAAGCGGCGAAAAAGAACATCGCCACATTGGCCAGCGTGACAACGCGGTTGGTGAACAGTTTCAGATCGATCAGCGGATGAGCCGCGCGGTAAAGGGCATGAAAGATGAAGGCGGCGACGAGGATCAGGCCGAGCGCCGCCGGTATCCACACGTGACGGTCGCAGACCGTGCCGCGGGCGGGGATGCCCGAGACCGCGTACAAGAAGATCGCCAGACCGGGTGAGAGCAGCAGCATCCCGATGACGTCGAAGGTTTCCGACGCCGCGGGACGATCCGGCGCGAATATCGTGGCGGCAAGGACAGCCGCGGCCAGCCCGATTGGCAAATTGATCCAGAAGATCCATGGCCAGCTGAAGCTGTCGATGAGCCAGCCGCCCAGCACCGGTCCGAAGATCGGGCCGAGCAACATCGGGATGCCCATTACCGCCAGCACCCGCCCCATTCGTTGGGGACCGGCCTCCCGCGTCAAGATGGTGAGCACCAACGGCATCAGCATGCCACCGCCGAGGCCCTGCACCACGCGGAAGGTGATGAGCAGGTGGATGCTCGGCGCCATCGCGCACAGCAGCGAGCCCAGCGTGAAGGCGAGCACCGAGCCGATGAAGAGACGTTTGGTGCCGAACCGGTCGGCCGCCCAACCCGCTAACGGAATCACCGCGGCCAATGCGAGCGTGTAGGCCGTCATCGTCCACGCCACCACTGCCTGGGTCGTGTCGAACGCGGCACCGAAAGTGCGCTGCGCGACGGTGACCACCGTCGTATCGACGATGGTCATCATCGAACCCAGGACGCACACGCCGGCGACTTTGAGGATGCGGGCGTCGACCCGGCCGGTGGTGTCGTCCATGCCCTCAGCTCCTCAGACGCGGATCGCTGCCAAGAGCTTGACACACGGGTCGCACGCCGGCGGCTGCTTTGACACAGCTTGCGTGGTTGCCTGCGGGTCTCCCGGCGCAGGCGGGACTACCCGTTAGACTTTCCTGCAATGTCCACGCTGACGCCCGTCACCACCGACCGCGACCGGGCATGACCGACCACCCCGGCAACGGTCCGGAGATCGGCCTGACCGGCCGGCCGCCGCGGGAAATCCCCGATCCGAAGCCGCTGTCTTCGCATGGACCGGCCAAGGTCGTCGCGATGTGCAACCAGAAGGGCGGCGTCGGCAAAACAACATCCACGATCAACCTGGGCGCGGCGCTGGCCGAGTACGGCAGGCGGGTGCTGCTGGTGGATATGGATCCCCAGGGCGCGCTGTCCGCCGGTCTGGGTGTCCCGCACTACGAGCTGGAAAAGACGATCCACAACGTGCTGGTGGAATCGCGGGTTTCGATCGACGATGTTCTGCTGCACACCCGGGTCAAGAACCTCGACCTGGTGCCCAGCAACATCGACCTGTCGGCGGCGGAGATCCAGCTGGTCAATGAGGTAGGACGGGAGCAGACGCTGGCCCGGGCGCTTTATCCGGTGCTGGACCGCTACGACTATGTGCTGATCGACTGCCAGCCCTCGCTGGGTCTGCTCACCGTCAACGGCCTGGCCTGCGCGGAGGGCGTCGTGATACCCACTGAATGCGAGTTCTTTTCGCTGCGCGGGCTGGCCCTGCTCACCGATACCGTCGATAAGGTACGCGACCGGCTCAACCCCAAATTGGACATCAGCGGCATCCTGATCACCCGCTATGACCCGCGCACCGTGAACTCGCGTGAGGTGATGGCGCGTGTCGTCGAACGCTTCGGTGACCTAGTGTTCGATACCGTGATCACCCGCACTGTCCGTTTCCCGGAGACCAGCGTCGCGGGCGAACCAATCACTACCTGGGCGCCCAGGTCCGCGGGCGCACTGGCCTATCGCTCGCTGGCCCGCGAGTTCATCGACCGATTCGGCGTGTGAGCGGGTCTGAGGGTCAGGCGGCATCCGAGAACGGCTTCCAGGTTCGGCTGACCAACTTCGAGGGGCCGTTCGACCTGTTGCTGCAACTCATCTTCGCGCATCGGGTCGACGTCACGGAGGTGGCGTTACATCGGGTCACTGACGACTTCATCGCCTACACCAAGGCCATCGGCGCACAGCTGGACCTGGAGGAGACGACAGCTTTCCTGGTCGTCGCGGCCACCCTGCTGGACCTCAAAGCCGCCCGGCTGCTGCCCACCGGCCAGGTCGACGACGAGGAAGACCTGGCTCTGCTGGAAGTGCGCGACCTTCTGTTCGCCCGGCTGCTGCAGTACCGCGCGTTCAAGCATGTCGCCGAGATGTTCGCCGAGCTGGAGGCCACCGCCCTGCGCAGCTACCCGCGCTCGGTTTCGTTGGAGGAGCGCTTCGAGGGACTGTTGCCCGAGGTGATGATCGGCGTCGACGCTCAGCGGTTCGCCGAGATCGCGGCCATCGCCTTCACTCCGCGCCCGGTTCCCGTCGTGGGCATCGGGCACCTTCATGTGCAAACGGTGTCGGTTCCCGAGCAGGCTCGGCAAATACTGGCGATGCTGGAATCCCGGGGTAGCGGCCGGTGGGCATCGTTTTCTGAATTGGTCGCCGACTGCACGGTGCCGGTCGAGATCGTCGGTCGCTTCCTTGCGCTGCTCGAACTGTATCGGTCGCGGACGGTAGCATTCGACCAGTCCGAGCCCCTTGGCGTGCTCCAGGTTTCGTGGACCGGGGAACGGCCAACGAGCGAATCGTTGCTAGAAGTGCGAGACCAGTAGATGACCCCACTGCCGCCCGATGGCGAGCTGGATGCCGGCATCCCGGATATCGCTGAACCCGCCGAGATGGAACCCGATGAACTCGGCCGGGTGCTCGAATCGCTGCTGCTGGTGGTCGACACCCCGGTGACCGCGGAGGCGCTGGCTGCGGCGACCGAGCAGCCGGTCTACCGGGTCGCCGCCAAACTGCGATTGATGGCCGACGAACTCGCCGAACGCGACAGCGGCATCGACCTGCGGCACACCGGCGAGGGCTGGCGGCTCTACACCCGTGCGCGTTTCGCCCCGTACGTCGAGAAGCTGTTGCTCGACGGCGCGCGGACCAAGCTCACCCGGGCAGCCCTGGAAACGCTCGCCGTGGTCGCCTACCGTCAGCCGGTCACCCGCGCGCGGGTGAGCGCGGTGCGCGGAGTCAATGTGGACGCCGTCATGCGGACCCTGTTGGCGCGCGGCCTCATCACCGAGGTCGGTCACGACGAAGACAGCGGCGCAGTGACTTTCGCCACCACCGAGCTATTCCTAGAGCGGCTCGGACTGACGTCGTTGTCCGAATTGCCCGACATCGCGCCGCTTCTGCCCGACGTGGACACGATCGACGACATCAGCGAAACCCTGGACAGCGAGCCGCGTTTCATCAAGCTCAACGGTGGCCGGGTCTCCGACCGGCCGCTGACGTTCGATGTGGACCACGACTGATGGTCGATTCGGAAGACCAGCGGGGCATCCGCCTGCAGAAAGTGTTGTCACAGGCGGGAATTGCATCGCGAAGGGCGGCCGAGCGGATGATCATCGAGGGCCGCGTCGAGGTGGACGGTCAGGTGGTGACCGAGCTGGGCACCCGGGTGGACCCCGACGCGTCGGTGATCCGCGTCGACGGAGCGCGGGTGGTCCTCGACGACTCGCTGGTCTACCTGGCGCTGAACAAGCCGCGCGGCATGCACTCGACGATGTCCGACGACCGCGGCCGCCCGTGCATCGGCGACCTGATTGAGCGAAAAGTTCGCGGCAACAAGAACTTGTTCCATGTCGGACGGTTGGACGCCGACACCGAGGGCCTGATCCTGCTGACCAATGACGGAGAATTGGCCCACCGGTTGATGCATCCATCCCATGAGGTGCCTAAAACCTATCTTGCGACGGTAACCGGCACGGTGCCGCGCGGATTGGGAAAGCAACTCCGGGCCGGCGTCGAATTGGAGGACGGCCCGGTGCGAGTCGACGATTTCGCGGTGGTGGACTCGATCCCCGGTAAGTCGCTGGTGCGGGTGACCCTGCATGAGGGCCGCAACCGGATCGTGCGTCGGCTCCTGGCGGCCGTGGGGTTTCCGGTCGAAGCTCTAGTGCGCACCGATATCGGTGCGGTGACACTGGGAAAGCAACGCCCGGGGTCGGTGCGCGCCCTGCGGCACGACGAGATCGGGCAACTGTACAAGGCGGTGGGGCTGTGAGCGAAGCGAGCGGAGCGAGCCCGTGAGTCGAGTGAACGGACCAAACGCAGTGAGTGACGCAGAAGAGACGAACCATCCCGTGTCGGCGGGTGACGGGACGGTAGCGAGCCATCAGGCACCGAATGGGTTGGTTGTCGCGATCGACGGTCCGGCGGGAACCGGAAAATCGTCGGTGTCAAGGGGACTGGCACGTGGGCTGGGTGCCCGTTTTCTCGACACCGGGGCAATGTACCGGATGGTGACGCTGGCGGTGCTACGCGCCGGCGTCGACCCGACCGACGCCCGGGCTGTCGGTGAAACCGCATCGGCTGTGCAGCTTTCGCTCGCTTACGACCCGGACACGAGTAGCTTCTGTTTGGACGGGGAAGATGTCTCAGCCGAAATCCGCGGGGACGACGTCACCCGGGCGGTGTCCGCGGTTTCGGCCGTGCCCTCCGTGCGTACCCGTCTGGTCGAGATTCAGCGCGAAATGGCCTCCGGCCCAGACACAATCGTCGTCGAAGGCCGTGACATCGGCACGGTCGTGTTCCCCGATGCGCCAGTGAAGATCTTTCTCACCGCCTCACCGGAAACACGCGCCGAGCGCCGCAACGCGCAGAACATCCGGGCGGGCCTGGCCGACAACTACGAGGCCGTCCTGGCCGATGTACGCCGCCGCGATCACCTCGATTCCACCCGCGCGGTGTCGCCGCTGCGCGCCGCGCCGGATGCCATCGTCGTGGATACCAGCGAGATGAGCGAAGCTGAAGTCATCGCTCACCTGCGGCACCTGGTCACCCAGCGAAGTGGAGCGGTGCGATGACACAAGACGGTATCTGGTCCGACGAAAGTGACTGGGAACTAGCCGATTCCGAGCTGGACGAGCTGACCGAAGCCGGACCGGCGCCGGTGGTGGCGATCGTGGGCCGGCCCAATGTCGGCAAGTCGACCTTGGTCAACCGGATCATCGGCCGGCGCGAGGCCGTGGTGCAGGACGTCCCGGGCGTCACCCGGGACCGGGTGTCCTATGACGCGCTGTGGACCGGGCGCCGGTTCGTCGTGCAGGACACCGGGGGATGGGAACCCGACGCCAAAGGATTACAGCAGCTGGTGGCCGAGCAGGCGTCGGTGGCCATGCGCACCGCCGACGCGGTGATTCTGGTGGTCGATGCCACCGTGGGCGCCACCGCAGCGGACGAGGCCGCCGCCCGCATCCTGCTGCGCTCCGGCAAACCGGTTTTCCTGGCCGCCAACAAGGTTGACAGTGAGAGAGCCGAATCCGACGCCGCCGAGCTGTGGTCGCTGGGCCTCGGAGAGCCCTTTGCGATCAGTGCCATGCATGGTCGCGGTGTCGCCGAGCTGCTCGACGCGGTGCTGGCCGCGGTGCCCGAGGTTTCGGAGGTGACGACCAACGGTGGTGGCCCCCGGCGCGTCGCTCTGGTCGGAAAGCCCAACGTGGGCAAGAGCTCGCTGCTGAACAAGCTGGCCGGTGACCAGCGCTCGGTGGTCCACGATGTCGCGGGAACGACGGTGGATCCGGTCGACTCGCTGATCGAACTGGGCGGCAAGGTGTGGCGGTTCGTCGATACCGCCGGACTGCGCCGCAAGGTCGGGCAGGCCAGCGGACACGAGTTCTACGCTTCGGTGCGTACCCGCGGAGCCATCGACGCCGCCGAGGTAGTCATCGTGCTGATCGACGCCTCTCAGCCACTCACCGAACAGGACCTGCGGGTGCTCTCGATGGTCATCGAGGCCGGACGCGCGCTGGTGCTGGCCTGCAACAAATGGGATCTTGTCGACGAGGACCGGCGCGAACTGCTGGATCGCGAGATCGACCGTGAGCTGGTACAGGTGCGCTGGGCGCAGCGGGTGAACATCTCCGCGAAAACGGGCCGGGCGGTACAAAAGCTGGTGCCCGCGATGGAGACCGCGTTGGCATCGTGGGACACCAGGATCGCCACCGGGCCGCTGAATACCTGGATTAAAGAAGTGGTGGCCGCCACGCCGCCGCCGGTGCGCGGGGGCAAGCAGCCACGCATCCTGTTCGCGACTCAGGCCACCGCACGGCCGCCCACGTTTGTGTTGTTCACCACCGGATTCTTGGAAGCCGGCTACCGGCGCTTCCTGGAGCGACGGCTGCGCGAGACCTTCGGCTTCGAGGGTAGCCCGATCCGGATCAACGTGCGGATGCGCGAGAAGCGGGGAGGCAAACGCCCCTAAACGTCAGACAGGCTAACGGGTTCGATCTACGCTGCGTACTACCGACGTGTGTGAGGATCGGCCAATCAGCTACTTGACCACTCAACCGCAGATTCTGGCGGCAGCTGCCGCGGATCTGACCGGGATCGGCTCAGCAGTGCAGGCGGCCGCCGTCGCCGCGGCCGGGCGGACCAACGGCATAGTCGCCGCGGCACTCGACGAGGTGTCTGCGGCGACCGCGACGCTGTTCAACGCGTTCGCGGAGGAAGGTCAGGCGGCCATCACGCAAGTGGCGGCCTTCCAGGGCGAGTTCATTCAGGCCATGCATGCGGCGGCAACCGCATACACGCAGGCTGAAGTCGGCAATGCCGCCGCGGCGGCAACCGACGTCACCCTGGTCATGGGCGGTAGCGGCAATCCGATACCGCCGCTGAGCTATGTGAATGACGTTGTCACGAAATACATCACGCCCAATTTCCCGGGATTCACGGTGGCCAACGCCCAGGCTCTGTTCACCCCGGAGGCGTTCTATCCGCTCACCGGCATCAAAGACCTGGTCCCAGATGTCTCGGTGGCCGAAGGGGTGCAGATCCTGGATGCGGCAATCAAGCAGCAACTTGCCGCCGGAAACAACGTCGCCGTTCTGGGCTTCTCTCAGAGTTCCATCATCTCCTCGCTGGAGATGCGCGCGCTGAATCCCAGTGACACCCCGAGTGCGCTCCCACTGACATTCACGTTGCTGGGAAATCCCATGAATCCCAACGGGGGCCTGCTCGCACGCTTCCCCGGTCTGGTGATGGGCAGCTTAGGTTTCACGTTCTATGGGGCAACGCCGGCCAACAGCTTCCCGACGAACATCTACACCATCGAATACGACGGCTTCGCCGACTTCCCCCAGTATCCGATCAATATCCTGGCCGACCTCAATGCCCTGGCCGGCATCTACTACGTGCACGGCACCTATGCGGATCTCACTCCGGCACAGATTGATTCGGCCATTCCGTTGACGAACACCGTCGGTCCCACCACCACGAACTACTACATGATTCCGAATCCCAACCTGCCGCTCACTCAGGGCCTGCGCGCCCTGCCGTTGATCGGCACGCCGCTGGCGGACCTGGTCGATCCGAATCTGCGGATACTGGTGAACCTGGGCTACGGGAGCCCGGACCAGGGCTGGTCGACCGGACCGCCCAATGTGCCGACATCTTTCGGGCTGCTGCCGCCGGTCGATCCCGTCGACCTGGCCGGCCGCCTGGCCGTCGGAACTCAACAGGGGCTGACCGCTTTCGGCAACGACATCGCCATCATGGCCTCCGATGCGTCGCTGTCCGGACTGGTGGACGCGGCGTTGTCGGTTCCCCTGCCGTCACCGGACTGGATCGGGCGCCTGGTGGCGGATCCCACCACCTCAATCAACACCATCGCGAGTGCCGTGTCGACCGGATACTCGGTGCTGCTTCCGACCGCAGACTTCGCGACCGCCGCGCTTTCCTCGCTCCCGGCGTACAACCTCGAGCTGTTCGCCGGCGGAATCATGCAAGCGCTGTCGGGTGACCCGGTGGGGCTGATCAACGCCATCGGTAACCCGATCGCTGCCGACGTCGCCTTGTTCTCCATCGCCGGCGGCTTCGAAGCCTTGGTGCTGTTGTCCGCGGCGCAGACGATCATCGCTGACCTGAACAGCCTCTGAGTCACCGGCCGGCAACCGGCGCAGTTAATTCCCGCGATGCGGTCAAAGAAAGCTACATCACAGGAATACCTCGTTGACATGCGCCGATCGCCGTTCCTAATATTTCTTGTAGTGCGGAAGACGAGAACCGTATCGTGGGATTAGTGAGGAAAATCCGATGACCATGGAGCAGGTACCAACGAAAAGCCGTACGCGGTTCAGCGTGCGTGACAAGTCGATACTGATCACCGGTGCCACGGGGTCACTCGGCCGCTTCGCGGCAGGTGCTCTCTCCGACGCGGGTGCACGGTTGACCCTGGCCGGTGGCAATGCGGCCGTACTGGCCGAACTGGTGGACGGCGCCGGCATCGAGGATGTGGTTGTGGTTCCGCTCCGACCTGAAACCCCGGCCGACGCGCACGACATGGTAGCCGCCGCCATCGCCGGCCACGGCCGCCTGGACGGGGTTCTGGTCGCCTCAGGCATGAACCACGTCCAGCCCATCACCGAGATGGCCGTCGAGGACTTCGACAAGGTCATGGCGGCCAACGTGCGCGGAGCGTGGCTGGTCAGTCAGGCGGCCGGACGAGTCATGCTCGAGCAGGGCGTGGGCGGCAGCATCGTGCTGGTCTCCTCGGTCCGCGGAGCACTAGGGCACGCCGCCGGTTACAGTGCCTACTGTCCCTCCAAAGCGGGAACCGACCTTCTTGCCAAGTCGCTCGCCGCCGAGTGGGGTGCCAATCAGATCCGGGTAAACGCCCTGGCGCCCACAGTTTTCCGGTCGGAGCTGACCGAGTGGATGTACGCCGACGACGAGAACGGCCGTAAAACCCGCGAAGCCATGTTCGCCCGAATTCCGTTGGGCCGCTTCGCCGAACCCGACGACTTCATCGGCGCTCTGATCTATCTGCTCAGTGACGCATCCAGCTTCTACACCGGACAGGTGATGTACCTCGATGGGGGGTACACCGCATGCTGACCTCGCCGGGATTCCGTCGTGCGGCCGTGGTCGGCGCGGGCCTCATGGGCCGCCGGATTGCGGGCGTGCTGGCATCGGCGGGTCTCGACGTTGTCATCACCGACACGAACGCCGCGGTTCTGGATGCTGCGGTCGCAGAGGCCGGCGAGGTGGCCGGAGCAGGACGCGGATCGGTCTCGGCGGCCGCAGATCTTGCTGCGGGAGTAGGGGATACCGATCTGGTAGTCGAGGCCATCATCGAGAACCTGGCAGTCAAACAGGAGCTTTTCGAGCGCCTGGCCGATCTGGCGCCGAATGCCGTCCTGGCCACCAACACCTCCGTGCTCCCGATCGGCGCGGTCACCGAGCGAGTCGATGACGGCGGCCGGGTCATCGGGACCCACTTCTGGAACCCGCCCGACCTGATCCCGGTGGTCGAGGTGATACCCAGCGAGCGGACGCATGCCGACACCGTGGACCGGGTGATGGCACTGCTGACCGACGCCGGGAAACTGCCGGTCCGGGTCGGCCGCGATGTCGCGGGATTCATCGGCAACCGCTTACAGCATGCGCTGTGGCGCGAGGCGATGGCACTGGTCGCCGAGGAAATTTGCGACGCCCAAACCGTGGACCTGGTGGTACGCAACACGATAGGGCTGCGACTGGCCGCACTGGGCCCCCTGGAGAACGCCGACTACATCGGCCTGGACCTGACGTTGGCCATCCACGACGCAGTGATCCCGAACATCAACAGCGACCCGCATCCCAGTCCACTGCTTCGCGGACTCGTCGACGCGGGCCACCTCGGAGCGCGCACAGGCCGGGGGTTTCTGGACTGGCCCGAAGGCGCCCGGGAGGAGACGGCAGCCCGATTGGCCGGGCACATCAGTCGGCAACTCAACACAGAAAGGAAGTCATAGCCATGGATTTCACCTGGCCTCTCGGTAAAGCCGAGTCAGCGCTGGAGTTCTACGACCTGTCGCATCCGTGGGGACACGGCGTACCGGCGTGGCCGTACTTCGAGGACGTCAAGATCGAACGGCTGCACGGGATGGCGAAAAGCCGGGTGCTGACCCAGAAGATCACCACCGTCATGCATTCCGGCACCCACATCGATGCCCCCGCGCATGTGGTGGAGGGCACGCCGTTCCTCGAGGAGATCCCGCTGAGCGCCTTCTTCGGCACCGGTGTCGTGGTCTCGATTCCCAAGGGCAAGTGGGGGGTCGTGACCGCCGAGGACCTGGAGAACGTCACACCGGCGATTCGGCCCGGCGACATCGTCATCGTCAACACCAGGTGGCATCACAAATACGCCGACAGCGCCGAGTACTACGCCTACTCACCGGGTTTCTACAAGGAGGCCGGTGAATGGTTCGCGGCCAAAGGGGTCAAGGCCGTCGGCACCGACACCCAGGCGCTGGACCATCCGCTGGCCACCGCGATCGCCCCACACGGTCCCGCTGAAGCCCAAGGCGGGCTGTTGCCCTGGGCGGTAAAGGAATACGAAGCGGAGACCGGGCGCAAGGTTCTCGACGACTTCCCGGAGTGGGAGCCTTGTCATCGGGCGATCCTGTCCAAAGGTATTTACGGCTTCGAGAACGTCGGTGGCGACCTGGACAAGGTCACGGGCAGACGGGTGACCTTCGCCGCGTTCCCGTGGCGCTGGGTGGGCGGCGACGGTTGCATCGTGCGGCTGGTCGCGATCGTCGATCCCACCGGCGGCTACCGTATCGAGACGGGTAAGGCGGCCTGAGAATGAACGTCACTCGCGTGTCGGAAGCCCCACCGTACGTGGTCCCGGCGCACCACCGGGTGTGTACGGCGCGGTTGCAAGGTCTGGAAGCGGGTCCCAGTGAGCGGTTTTGGGTCGGCGTATCGGTCTATCGGCCGGGCGGGGTGGCCGAAAAGGCCCGTGTGCCAGAGGAGACCGTGTACGTCGTACTCGATGGCAAATTGGTGATTCACACCGACGAAGGTGAAACCGTGCTGGGCCGGCTGGACAGCATGCACCTCGCCAAGGGGGAGACGCGCTCGATCGTGAACCGGTCGGATCACGAGGCGATGATGCTCGTCACCGTTGCACATCCGGATCAGGGCGAGTCATGAGCGTCATCGTCACGGTCGCACCGACCGGCCCCATCGCGACCAAAGCCGACAACCCGGCCCTGCCCACCACCCCGGAGGAGATCGCGACCGCCGTCGAGCAGGCCTACCATGCCGGTGCGTCGGTCGCGCACATCCATCTGCGCGATGAGAAAGAAAGGCCGACAGCTGATCTCGCTATCGCGCGACGCACGATGGATTTGATCGGCGAGCGCTGCCCGATCCTCATTCAGATCTCGACCGGGGTCGGGCTCAGCGTGTCGTTCGAGGAGCGCGAGAAGTTGGTTGAGCTGCGGCCGCGGATGGCTACGCTCAACCCGTGCTCAATGAGCTTCGGCGCCGAGGAGTTTCGCAATCCGCCGGACGCCGTGCGGCGGCTGGCCGCGAGAATGGCCGAACTGCACGTCAAACCCGAACTGGAAATCTATGACACCGGGCACCTGGAAGCATGCCTGCGGTTACTTGAAGAGGGATTGCTAAGCGAACCCCTGCAGTTCAGCATCGTGCTAGGGGTGCGCGGCGGAATGGCCGCGAGCGCCGATAACCTGCTGACCATGGTGCGCCGGCTGCCCCCGGGGGCGATCTGGCAGGTCATCGCGATCGGCCGGGCCAACCTGGAACTGACCGCGATGGGCCTGGCCCTGGGCGGTAACGCGCGGGTAGGCCTGGAGGACACCCTGTATCTGCGCAAAGGTGAGCTGGCGCCCAGCAATCTGGCCCTGGTCTCTCGGACCACGCGTCTGGCCCAGGCCATGGATCTGCCGATCGCGTCCGTCGAAGAAGCCGAGGCCGTGCTTCACCTGCCCGCTAGGACCGGAGTCCGCCGGTGACCGCCGATATCCCCGAGGCCCGCAGTGGCGGGATCCAGGTGATCGCCCGGGCCGCCGAGATCCTGCGGGCGCTGCAATCCCATCCGGGCGGGCTGACGCAGGCCGAGATCGGGGCGCAGTTGGGGATGGCCCGCTCGACGGTGAGCCGGATTTTGAACGCGCTGGAGGACGAGGGGTTGGTGGCGTCGCGGCGCGGGGCCAGGGGCCCATACCGCCTGGGCCCGGAGATCGCGCGGATGGCCAGCACCGTGCGCCTCGGCGTCGTCACCGACATTCACCCGTTCCTGACCGACTTGTCCCGCAACCTCAATGAGACGGTTGATCTGTCGATCCTGGACGGGGATCGCGCGGATTTCATCGATCAGGTGGTTGCGCCGCACCGACTGCAGGCCGTGAGTGCGGTGGGGGAGACGTTCCCGCTGTACTGCACCGCTAACGGTAAAGCCCTGCTGGCGGCGTTGCCCGCCGATCAACTGGCTCAGGCCATGCCCAAGCGGCTGGTGCAGCTGACCCCGAACACCATTACCGACCAGGCGGCTCTGCGCGCGCAGTTGGAGCGGATCCGGACGGAAGGCGTTGCCTACGACCGCGAAGAGCAGACCGAAGGGATCTGCGCTGTGGGGGCGGTGCTGCATGGGGTGAGCGACGTGCTGGTGGCGGTCAGTGTGCCGGTTCCCGCGCAGCGGTTCTACGGGCGTGAAGCGGAACTCGCGCAGGTGCTGCGCGGCTGGGTGTCGAAGGTCGACACCCGTTCCCGCACCGCATATTGAGGAGGTCAAATGTCAGAATCGTTACAAGCCAAGCTTATTGGGGCCTGGCGGTTGGTCTCGTATGTCGAGCGGGATAGTCCTGACGGTCCGCCCAGGTATCCGCATGGCGAAGATGCCCAGGGGTTGATCATATACACGCCGGACGGGTACATGTCGGCGCAGATCCAATCCTCGGGCCGCCCGAACTATGACCGTCCGGTGGCCAGCGGAGGTACCACCGAGCAGGCGGCGGCAGCGGCGCTGGGATATCTGGCCTACAGCGGGCGCTACTTCGTCGATGAGCAGACGGGCGATATCCGCCACCAGGCCACGCTGTCCCTGGTGCCGAACTATCTGGGCCAGTTGCACCTGCGGCACAGCGACCTCGACGGGGACCGGCTGACCTTGTCTTCGGAGCTGACCCTGCCCGACGGGCGGACGGTGTATTCCTCGCTGCTGTGGGAGCGGGCCGCCGCGGGCGACGCGCAGGTGGCTTGACGGGGTCGCGCGGCGGCTGCGGTAGGCTGTCGACCTGCTGTTGGTTCACCGACCGGCAGCACCGGGCTGTGGCGCAGTTTGGTAGCGCACTTGACTGGGGGTCAAGTGGTCGCAGGTTCAAATCCTGTCAGCCCGACGAGAGAAGCAGGCTTTGAGCTGCTGTGATGTCCTGAGTGGTGGATCAGACGACCCGTCGCTTGGGACCATTTTGGGACCACAAGTGCTTCGACAGCAGGTCACCGGCACTCGCAACCGACTGGCGATCGGGGTGTAGGTAACGCTGCGTGGTGCTCAGATCAGCGTGGCCGGCGATCTTGCGGAGAACATGCACGGGCACGCCCGCGTCGGCCATCCACGTCAGTCCGGTATGCCGCAAGCTGTGGCGCTTGAGCTGCTCGTAGCCGAGTTTCGCGACGACCTCGTCCCACGAGGTTGCATCCCGGAGCGTGGCGGTGCTGATCCGGCCGCCCCTCGGGCCGGTGAAAAGGCGGGCGTTCGGGTCGCCACGTGCTAGGTCGATCCGTCGCTGAACCAACTCGCGGATGGCGTCGATCAACGGAACCTGGCGCGCCCGCCGTCCCTTGGTGTTCTTGTCCACCAAGCCGCCGCCAGTTGCCGTGGTTTGTCCCTCTTCCAGCTCGCCAGGCGATGGCGTTGTTTGACGACGCACGGTCCATATCCAGTCATCGGTATTGATGTCGCGGACCAAGCAGCCCGACACTTCGCCGATGCGCGCGGCGGTACATGCCTCGAAGATGACAGGCATCGCCCCAACCTTGGTATCGGTCCGCCGACTCCGCGACGAGAGCGTCTGCGAGAGCCATCAGCGCAGCCCAGTTAGGAAGTGCGAGCGACCGCGGGTTGTCGAGCTCATCTTCGGCGAGCTTGTACTCGCGCTGCCACCCGCTGATGCGTGCGGGGTTGCGGTCGATCAGCCCGTCGCGTACTGCCTGCTCCATCACGCGGACAAGTACCGCAAGGCTGTTCTTGACGGTTGATCGGCTGCAGCCATCCGAAATCCAGGCGTGCACAGCTCGGTCGACGGCACCGTTGGTGATCATCGTGATAGGCAGGTGCCCGAGGGGTCGGTCCAACTCGCTTGCGCCAGCCGGCTAGATACGGATCGGTTGTCTTGCCCTCCAACCCCCGCAGGGCCAACTTCATGTTGGCTTCGCCATAGGCGGACAAGGTTGTGGTCGCAGTGTTCGGATCTATGCCGCGACCTGCCAGTTGTCGAGTCCGCCTTATCCAGTCCTCCGCATCAGCGTGCGTCGCGAACGTTTCGGACTTCGAAAACCGCTTCTTGGTGACAGGATCGAACCACCGCACCCTGGCTCGGTGAGCTTCGACGGCGCCTTTTCGCGGCTCGATATCTGCGGACAGTGAAATGCCCAGCGGCAGATCGAGTCCGTCGGCCATTTACGCTGCCTCACCGGGATCCACGCGACGACTGGCCAACCAGGCCTCGACGTCGTTGGAGCTGTACACTTCACCCGATTCGATACTCGTACGAACGCCGGCCCTTGCGGCGGATTCGGTGTGCGCCATCGGCGGATGGTCGATGCATCGACGTGCAGAAGTTCGGCGAGTTCCTTCGAACTGTACCAGTATCCATCTGGCGGGTTCATTCCGTTACGGCCCCTCTCGCAATGCATCTCGCGCCGCGAAGCGCTGTTCTTGAGCGCGGGCGAATCCGGATATGACGAGGACACGGTCACCCAGGCTGCTGTGGCCCAAGCGCTCGAATTCCCACTGCATTGACGCGTTCGGCTCGTCTTGCGTAATCGCTGTCGGTGCGTCGTTCCGGGCTTGGTCCTTGCGCCAAGCCGCACGGCGTTCGCGCAGCGCAGTCATCGTCGTCGAGAATTGCCGGGACTTGCTGATGACGTGGCCTCGATAACCGAGGGTGTGCACCCAGGACAGCATGTCTTCGTATGGTTCCTGCTCAGCCAGGACGACGATTGTTCTCATGATTTCGCGGACATGTTCGGTTACGTCGAGTTGATCTATCGCGGCGGGGCTAAATCGGCGGGCGAGGGCGCCGAAGTCTGCGACCGATTTGGTCACGTATTTCGCCAAATATGCCGCGATCTGCCGGCTCGAAATTCCTGCGTATTGACCTTCTCTCGTCCCGCCGCATCGAACGATTTTGATATCGAGCTGATCGCCGAACCGGAGCACCTTGTCCCCGCTCGCCGTCATTTCGATAGCGACGGCTGCTTGGCGAACCAGTGCAGCGAAGTCACCCGCGCTGATGCTCGTATCCGGCGGCGTGGGTGGTTGGCCCAGCTCTGACGCGGCATCCAAGCGTATGACCGCGTGGAAGTGGGGGAGCGCGCGCCGTTGGAGTTCAACAACTTTCATAAAGGACACGCGGGTGCCCCTCGGGTTCTCTGCTCGGTCTCGTAGCTGACGGCTCAACAAGCGCCGAAGCTGAATCGTAAAGCGCCGCCACAGTTCTGGGGCATGCCAGGAGAACAGGACGTGGCCGACGTAGTTGTAGCAGTCGCGGCACAAGGGCTGCCCGAGCCTGGGGTCGTCGTGTCGTGTGCAGCTTCGCACCGACGCGGACTCCCGTGCATGCATTGGTCCCATTGGTCGCGCGACGGATGGCAAGTGCCCGGCGTACGAGTCGTGTGGACCGCGCCAAAGCTGGGAGCGGTCAGTGTCACGAAGACCTGGGGATGCTCGGCAACGGTGGTGGGAATTTCGTGATGTCCGCCGCGAAGGCCGGCGTGGATGAGTTGCCAAGTATCACGGGCGTATAGGTCTGAGCATGATGGACACACGATCGCGCGGCGGTTGTTGCAGCGGGTGAGTACCCGATGATCCCGACCGAGTCCGTCGCCGCCGATCAAGTGGATACTGCGCAACCGTGTGGTGAGCTGACCGCTGAGTCCGGGGACGCGTCCAGACAACTGCTCGATACAGCGGCGAAGGCGTACCGCCGCTACCACGAAGAAATGAAGGTCGACTTCAAGGGCCTGAATTTCTACGTGTGTCCGTGGCCATGAAAGAG
>NZ_JBTNSY010000022.1:0-102972 GCF_054515735.1 Mycobacterium sp. ML4 | reverse complement strand
ACCCCGCCGCACTCACCGATGCCGCCGCACGACTATCCGCCGTCGCCACCAACCCGATCACACTCACCCAGGTCAGCGCCGGTCCCGTCTCGACCACGCAGGCGACCACGCAGTTGGGTACGGTCACGGTCGATAGCTCGCTACTCACTCAATCCGCGACGCAACTTTCCGTGGCATCCGTACAACCCAGCCAGGTGCTGTCGCTGCTGCGCTGATTGCCATCGGCGAAGATAGAGCCGAACGTCTGGTCCGCATTCGCAGGACCGCTGTTCTATGCGATGTTGCGGTAATCCGGCGCGGCGACTGCTGCCTGTCGGCATAAGAGCCGCCTTCATACGTCCTTGCGGTCCACCACCGCACGAATAGGAGCCACGATTCCGCCGATCGATTTTGTGATTTGAAGCCTCCGTCGGCGCAGGTGGCCATCCACTTCTCGTGGCCGCGCGAGTGCGAACCCGTTGCCGATGCTGGAACCACAAGGTTGACATTCACAACGGCCGATCCGTGGCTAATCCCCCTGCAACCAATTCAGCAACGTATCCTTCAGCGTAATTCACCGAATACCTGACATTTGGGCGCGAGCGCCATTATCTTTTTCTTGTCATCATTCCGGTCACCGGCGCTTCAGACGAAAGGATGTGGTGCAGATGGGGACGACACAAGCCGGAATGCGGCAACCTTTAGCGCGTGGCAGGAAACTACCACGCGTTCAGCGCCGGGGGGGCGGCGGTTTCTGTCGGCATCGCTCGGAGCCCGGTGCCAGGGCGGGCCTTCGTGCGGGCGGTCGGCGGGCGGGGGTCGGGTAGATAATCCTCGAGGCCGTCACCAGGTGGCGGTCAGGCCGGGAAGGCCGGCCAGGAAGGAATGTTTGCGATGAGTTTCTTGGTGGCGTCACCGGAGGTCACTTCAACGCAGATGCACACCGGTGCAGGTTCAGCGCCGATGTATTCCGCCGCGGCGGCCTGGGACGGGTTGGCCGCCGAGCTTGATTCGGCCGCCGGGTCGTTTTCCTCTCTGATCAGGCAGGTCACGACATCAGCCTGGCAGGGCGAGTCGTCAAGGGCGATGACCGAAGTGGCGTTGTCCTATACACAATGGCTGGCCGGCGCGGCCACCCAGGCAGGGGGCGCGGCCACCGGAGCCAAAGCGGTGGCGGCGCTGTTCGAGGAGGCTCGCGCCGCTGTGGTACATCCGATCGAGGTCAGAATGAACCGGGTTCGGCTGCTGGCGCTGGCACGCGCGAACATCTTCGGGTTGGCTGCACCCGCAATCGCAGCCAACGAATGCGAATACGAAGAGATGTGGGCCAAGGACGTCGCGGCGATGCTGGGCTATCACGGCGGTGCCAGCGCAATCGCCCAGCAGCTTGCGCCGTGGCAAAACGCCCTCAAAGGTTTGACCAGCCAGATTTCTGCCGCGACCGGAGCCGGAGCCGCGGCGTTGCCGCCCGCGCCGGCAGCCACCGCGGTGGAGTACGGCTTGATCGCCGCCCTGATATCGGTGGCCGCGATTCCCGCTGTATCGGGGTTAGCGGACAACGTCGGGAGGACGCTGAACGCCGTGTCGGCGGCTATCGCCCCCGCGGCTAGAGCCGCCACGACGGCTGCGACGACGTTGGCAGCGACAGCGAATGCCGCCGTTGCGCCGGTGGCCAAGGCGCTTGCCGACACCCCGGTGGTTGCCGCGGCGAACGCCGCACTCGCCCCGGTGACCACACAGGTTGCGGCCGCGGTCGCGGGCGCGACGCAGGCGGCCAACGCCGTGATCGATCAGGCTGGCCGGACCATCGGGGTAGTCCAGAACGCGGCGCTGGGTTCGCAGCTTGCGTTGTTCGCCACGGATCCGGCGCTGTTGAGTCAGTTCGTGTCCGGAGCCCTCGGCAATCCGGCACTGTTGAACAGCTTGGTGCCGATCCTGGCGAATAATCCCGCCCTGGTGACCAGCATCTTCGGACTTCTGGCGAGCAATCCGCAGTTGGTGACAGGACTGATCGCGCAGGTGCAGAGCAACCCGGCGCTGGCGGCCCAGCTACTTGGCGCGTTCACCCAGCTGCAGGCGACCAATCCAGCCCTGGCGGCCCAGTTGGTGACTTTGGCTACGCAGCTGGCGAACCAGCTCGGCATCGGGCAGGTTGCCTGAGGTGAGGCCGTGTGGCCCCGCGGCCAGCCGGTGGGGCCACACGCTCTTTTTTTGCGGCCCGCCAGTGCAGCCGGCGAACTGTGCAGATGAGTTCGTCAACTCGCTGAGCGAGGGGTTTCAATCAGCGTGATATCTGCTGACCACTGGTAAAAAGTTTGTGCGCGCTGTGTTACCGGAATATTACCTATGGTCGCTTCGGCGCCAATTACGGCCAGTTCACATCACCCCCCTGACCAGGTCTTTTGTGCCGGCGACCCCGTCCGTTTAGCACAGCTAGCCTTCAGCAAAAGCGCCCCAGATGAACGCAGAGTTAATTCTCAAACAACGAGCACGTATTTCGCCACGCCGGGCGCCTATTGACTGAATTTCGATGGCCCACCTAGCGTCTAATGTGTTCGGTGTAGTCATCGGTGACGCCACTGCCAATTCAGTTGCACAACTCGCCCCGTTCGCGAGCCTGCCCGCCTCAGGTGTGCCGTGCAGAGAGGAATCAGCACATGCCACAGCCGGAACAGCTACCTGGACCCAACGCGGACATCTGGAACTGGCAGTTGCAGGGGTTGTGCCGCGGCGTCGATTCTTCGATGTTCTTCCATCCCGACGGGGAGCGTGGTCGCGCCCGGATGCAACGCGAACAACGCGCCAAGGAGATGTGCCGGCGCTGCCCGGTGATCGATGAATGCCGCACCCACGCGCTGGACGTCGGCGA
Source organism: Mycobacterium sp. ML4 (assembly GCF_054515735.1). Lineage (NCBI taxonomy): Bacteria > Bacillati > Actinomycetota > Actinomycetes > Mycobacteriales > Mycobacteriaceae > Mycobacterium > Mycobacterium sp. ML4. The sequence continues at coordinate 100,124 of NZ_JBTNSY010000022.1, read as the reverse complement.
ACCCTACGGGGTGTGGGGTGGGCTGTCGGAGTCCGAACGCGACATGCTGCTCAAGGGCTCCATCGGCCGCAACCGGGGGATCCGCCGATCGGCCTGATCCCCGAAGACGACACAGGCCCGGGTGGAGTACCCCGGGCCTGTGTTCTGACCAGCAGCCCGATCAGCCAGCGGCCAGCTTCAGGAGTTCATCCACCGACCACTGATCGTCGGCATGCTCACCATACTTGTGTGCGTGTATCACGCCCTGCGGGCCGATGAGGAAGTCCGCCGGCTTGCCCAGGTGGTTCTCAGTGGGTGCCAGGCTTCCTACGACTGATCGCACCGACCGCATCCGGCGTATACCCCGGCCGGCGGCCCTCATTGCACCGAGATTGAGGACCGAGCGCAGCGAAGATCCGACGCCGAACTCGTCGTACAGCCGGCGACCCGGATCCGCCACCACGGCGAACGGCAGCTCGGCCTGATAGCGGCGTAGCGCCTCGGCGGACGAGTGGAAGACCACCACCTCCGTGACTCCGGCTTCCGTGATCTCATCATGCCGGGCCGCGATCTCACGCAGGTGCAGGCTGCAGATCGGGCACGCGGCGAACCGCCGGAACTGAAGATGCACGAGCCCCACGGCGGCGGGGATTGCGACGGAGGCACCATCGATCGTCGTCAGCGCCCGCGCATCGACTCTGTCGCCAACGTTCAGCATCACCGAATCCTTCCAGCCGAGCCGCTGCAGCCAGCTCCGCAGCCCATCAGCGTAGTCGACCTCCTCCGGGTAAACCGGGCGGACGCCGGGGTCCACCGGAACCGGCCAAGGCCGGCGAGATCGGTGCGCAGCGCGGTGGCGGTGGCCCGGCGCCGCGCATATCGAATTGCCGCCGATTGTCGCCGCGTTTATTGCACGTGCATATTCCGCCGGAGTCGATCCTGTTGCGTCCTAGGCGGCGGTGCCCGCACAGACGGCTTCCTCAGCGACTCCGCCTGCGGGACAACGGTCTTCACCTGCTGACGCAGGCTCCTCCGGTGGCACGATCCGACTCCGTGACCGATAGTCATATGAACTACGCAGGAACGGATGCACTCATGGCGAAAAACACCGGATCACCGGCACATGGCACAGGTCGCGTTTTTGTCCGCGTATCAGCGTCGGCCGACAAGCGAAGGTAACAGATTCCTCGAATGGGAGAAGTCTTTCAATTCCATCGTGAAATCATCGTCAGCGGCGACGACGCCCTGTCGAAGACGATCGCCGAGGAACTCAGGGGTGCCGGCGCCCGGATCATCAAGATCAACACCGCCGCGGATCTGCGCGCCGCTGGCGTGCACCGTGCCCGTGCTGTCGTCTGTGCCGGACCAAACGATGCGATCAACCTCGAAATTGCCTTGCTCGCAAGGGAATTCAGTCCTAACGTGCGCGTGGTCGCGCGTTTGACCAACGAGGTGCTGCGCAGAGGGGTGGCCGCAGTCAACGGACCCGGCGCGATCCTGGACCTGGCCGACCTGGCGACTCCGTCGATCGTCGAGGCGGTGCTGTCTCGCAACACCCACCAATTCGCCGCTGCCGGTATCGACTTCGTCGTCTGGGGATCCGAGGCGCCCCATGACGGGACGCTGCGCGAGATACATGCCGACCTGGCACCGGTGGCGGTGGTACACGGCAAGAACTCCCCGGTACCCGGCGAGGTGGTGCCGTGTCCGGGACGGGATCAGCAGGTGTACGCCGGTGACTGGACCTCGATGATCGGCGTCAAAGACGAGCTGGAGGCCCGCGGCGTCACGGTGCCCCCACCCACAGCGACGCGGTCACGCCAATCGCGGCTGCGGCGGGTGATCGATGCAGTCCGCGCCATGCGCGACGACCTCAACCCGATGGTGTACCCCTCGCTGGCATTCACGGCGTTGCTGACGCTCGCCGCGACGGTCGTGGTGCGCTTCGGGCACCGGAATCCGGCCCTGTCATGGCTCGATGCCCTCTATTTCGCCTCCGAGACCATCACCACTGTGGGTTACGGCGATTTCAATTTCGCTTACCAGTCCGCGTTCCTGCGATTGTTCGCCGTCGGGCTGATGTTCGGTGGCGTGATCATCACCGCGGTCCTCACGGCCTTTCTCGCCGACCTGCTGCTATCGCGACGTTTCGTCAACACCACCGGAAGGTTGCGGGCACGTCATATGCGTGGCCACGTCGTTGTCGTCGGACTGGGCTCCATCGGCGTCCGCGTGGTCACCGATCTGACCGCCGCGGGATACGACGTCCTGGTCATCGAGCAGAACGAAAGCAACCCATTCCTGCAGACCCTGGCCGACCTGGATGTGCCGGTCATCTTCGGTGATTCGACCATGCGCCAGACACTGGAGGCGGCGCGCGTCGAGTACGCGCGCGGGGTGGCCGTGGTCACCAGGGACGACATGGAGAACATCGAGACCGGAATCGTGCTGCTGGAAATCCTGGGATCGGACACCGAAATTCCGATCGTCATGCGGGTACAGGGGCGCGCTCTGGGTACGGCGGTAAACCGGCGATTCGGGTTTGAAAACGTCCGGTCGATCGTCGACCTGGCGGCCCCGTGGTTCATCGGCGCGGCGATGGGTCTGCAGGTGCTCGGAACGTTCTGGGTCGGTCAGCGGTCTTTCATGGTGGGCGCGATGCTCGTGGCGGCCGGCAGCGAGCTCGATGGACTGCTGATGCTGGAATTGTCCACTCAGACCCGCGTCATCGCGATCATCCGCCCGGAAGGGCCGATCCGGCTGCGTCCGCGCCGCGACGCGCGGTTGAAAGCGGGTGACACCGTCTACCTCGTCGGCCCGTACCGTGAGCTGATCGCGACGCTGCGCAAGGGCCAACCGCCACCGCTGACCACGATCGGCGGAGAGCGCGCGACGACGCTCGCGGCGGCACGCAAGCCCGATGTCCGCCCGCCGAAGTGGGCGCATGACGTCGAGGCGTAGACGTCAGCAACGACTCGCGCAGCTCACTCGGAGTGTCCGAGTCCTGTTCGGGCCCGGTCGATTTCGTCATAGGCGTACATCACCATTTCGGTGACGGTCATGGTTTCACCCGTGCGAGCGATCCGTGGGACTAATCGCCAAGGATCTCGCGCAAGTGCTCCATCAGTGTACCGAGTCCGAGGCGAATGCAGCGCAGACGCCGTCGCCCGTGTGCTTGAACACCCAGCCACCGTGCGCCTCAATCGCCTTGTGCAGCAACGCGTCATGGGCGGCCAGCGCCGCGCGCATCCCATCGGCGTCGGCCTTTCGCCGACGGGTCGAACCCTCGACATCGGTGAACAGAAACGTCACTACCCCCGAAGGAGCAGCCGCTGGCGCGGACACACCGGCAGAATCTCAGGTTTGTCTCGCACCATGCAGATTCGATCAGCGTCAGGGCGGGTCTCGCTTGGCCAGAAAGGTTGCCGGCTTTACACGTCGTAATACAGCGCGAACTCGAATGCGGTCGGCCGCAGATTGAACGGCGCCAGCTCGTAGTCACGCTTGTAGCTGATCCACGTTTGGATCAGGTCAGGCGTGAAAACGCCTCCCTCGGTGAGGTATTCGCTGTCTTCCTCCAGGCGGTCGATCACCGCGGCGAGCTGGGTGGGCGCTTGTGCGATGTCGGCGGCCTCTTCGGGAGGCAGGTCGTAGAGGTCCTTATCGATCGGTGGGGGTGGCTCGATCTTGTTCCTCACTCCGTCCAGCCCGGCCATCAGCATCGCGGCGAACGAGAGGTAGGGGTTGCCGGAGGCGTCTGGACAGCGAAACTCCAGCCGCTTGGCCTTCGGGTTGTTGCCGGTGATCGGGATGCGCACGCACGCCGAGCGGTTGCGCTGGCTGTAAACCAGGTTGATCGGCGCTTCGTAGCCGGGCACCAGACGCTTGTAGGAGTTGATGGTGGGGTTGGTGAAGGCCAGCAACGACGGCGCGTGGTAAAGCAGTCCCCCGATGTAGTGCCGCGCGATGTCGGACAGGCCGGCGTAGCCGTCCTCCTCATACATCAACGGCACGCCGTCCTTCCACAACGACTGGTGGCAGTGCATGCCCGAGCCGTTGTCGCCGAACAGCGGCTTGGGCATGAACGTCACGGTTTTGCCGGCCAGCCATGCCGTCTGCTTCACGATGTACTTGTACATCTGGTGGTCGTCGGCCGCATGAAGCAGAGTGTTGAAGCGGTAGTTGATCTCGGCCTGGCCGCCGCTGCCGACCTCGTGGTGCCCCTTCTCCAGGGCGAAGCCGGCGTTGGTCAGGTGGTTCAGCATCTCGTCGCGCAGATCAACGTAATGGTCGGTGGGAGCCACCGGGAAGTACCCGCCTTTGGGGCGGACCTTGTAGCCCCGGTTGGGACTGCCGTCGGGCTCCGTCTCCGCGCCGGTGTTCCACCAGCCCGACGTCGCATCCACCTTGTAAAACGCTCCGTCGATGCGCGAGTCGAAGCTCACCGAGTCGAAAATGTAGAACTCCGCCTCCGGACCGAAATACGCGGTATCGGCGATGCCGGAACCGATCAGGTAATTCTCGGCTTTGCGGGCGACGTTGCGCGGGTCGCGGGAGTAGGGCTCGAGGGTGAAGGGGTCGTGGACGTGGAAGTTCACGTTCAGCGTCGGTGCCCTGCGGAACGGGTCGATGGTTGCGGTCTCCGGATCGGGGAGCAACAGCATGTCGGACTCGTGGATCGATTGAAATCCGCGAATCGAGGATCCGTCGAAGGCCAGGCCTTCCTCAAACACGCTCTCGTCGAAGGCGTAAATCGGAATTGTGAAGTGCTGCATGGTGCCCGGCAGGTCACAGAAGCGTACATCGACATATTCGATGTTCTCGTCCCTGGCGAGTTTGAAGATGTCGTCGGGGGTCTTTTCGGACACGGGATGCTCCTTTTTCGGCTATCCGCTGGTGCGCACCTCCCATTGACACATGCCGTGCCGCACGTCGCATCCGGAGGGTTTGGCGTCGATCAATCCGGGTAAGTAGGCGTCATGAAAATGGGCGTAAACTTCGCGGTCGCGGCATTGGCCACGGCCATCGCACCGTTGGCCGCCTGCTCAACGCAGCAGGGCGGCCAGGGCAGCACCTCATCCTCGTCCGGCGGACAAAGCGGCGCGGAGAAGATGAGCACCCAGTTGAAGGGTGCCGATGGAAGCCAAATCGCGACGGCCACTTTCGAATTCACGAACGGCTATGCGACGGTGACGGTGGAGGCCGGCCCGAATTCGGTGCTGACCCCCGGCTTCCACGGGCTTCAAGTCCACTCTGTGGGCAATTGTGAGCCGGGTGCCTTCGAGTCCGCGGGAAGCGTCTACCAGGCTCCCGGCCATACGGGATTTCCCGCCAGCGGCCAGCTCACCGCCTTGCAGGTCCGGCCTGACGGCTCGGCGAAACTCGTCACCACGACCAGCGCCTTGACCGCCGCGGACCTGAGAAGCAGCTCAGGCACCTCCCTGATCATCTCCTCGGACCCGGGCAGCTTCGGCGAGAATTCCGCGGAGGAGACCGGCAAGCGGGTGGCGTGCGGCGTCATCGCGGCGGCGTCCGCGACGACGACCTCGTCCACCACGACCACGACGACCAGCCCCAGCGTCACCACAGTCACCACCACGACCGCCGTCGTGCCGCCGGCGACGACGAGTACCAGCACCAGCACGGTGACGGTCACCGGTACCCCGACCACCCCGACGTCCACGGCGTCCAAGACGGTGACGACACCGCCCGGCGGCTGAGCGTCTAGAGTCGGCGTATGCAAACCGGGCTCTCCGCCCAACGCCCGGGCGGTCACTGCCGCGGCGCTGATCGTGTGCACCGCCTACGCGAATTGGCTGATGCCCACGCCGACGACGAGCGCCGCCGCCAGCGATAGCAACATAAAACTGACGATGCCCTCTTTAACCGCGGGGCTCTGATGATCGCCGGTCGCAATCGGCGCGAGTCTGCGCCCGCGCCCCAGGCCGCGGCCAGCAGCTTAGCCATGTGATTGCAGGACTGTTGCGGGGATAGCGGCCGTGTGCTCGCCGGCGTGCCCATCGGGGCGCCGTCGACGCACGAGTTGATCCGATTCACGATTCCAGCGATTTGCGCGATCCCCGTTAATTCGCGACATTACTTCGCGACATGAATGGCCGTGCACACTCTTGCACCATCTGCTCGATAAATATGGGCAATCGCGCCCTTGGGGTTACGGTGCCGCGGCGTTGAGTATGGACCTACTCCGCTCAACGAGCGACCACCCCAAGGAGGTCTGACGATGAGGAACTACCTCCGGCACGGCGCGGCCGTCGCCTCGATCGCCATTGGGCTCGAGTTGATGCCCGCGGTCGGACTCGGCCTGCCGGCGATCGGCCACGCCGATGACAAGTGCCCGGTTGGCACCACCTGGAACGACGTATTGCAGCAGTGCGTGGAAACTCCCGCCACACCCGCCGCGCCCACCCTGCCCCCGCAGCCCGGCACACCGGGCGGTGTGTACGGACCCGGCGGATTCGGTGGGCCCGGTGGCCCGGGCGGACCTCCGGCGCCCGGCGAACCGTACGGACCCTACGGTCCCCAATCCGGAGCTCCCGGGACGCCGGGCGGGATCGGCTCACCCGGCCAGATCGGAGGGATCGGCGGGCCGGGCGGGTTCGGTGACCCCGGCGGCATGGGCGGCGGCCACATGGGAGGCGGCGGGATGGGACGACTCTAGTCGTCCCACCCTCGGTGATCGGCATAGCGCGCTTCGAGCGCGACGACGACGTAAACGTGGCCGTGCTCGAAGGGATCGCGAGAGCAAATGCAACGCGCGGGCGAGTCGGCGCGACAGCGTGTTGCGCTGCGCCAAAAGGACGGTCTGCTGTAACTCGGGGCTGGCCACCTCGAAATGCATGATCGATGAAATCGTCTGCGGCTTGCGGGTTTTGACTGATCAACACGATCAACTGGCCATAGCCGAAGAACGCGACCCGCTGCCGCATGCGCTGGAAGCCCTCGGCTCCTGTGGCCGCCGCGCCGATCCCGATTCGCGCACCCGAGCGCATCCGGGATGCAATAGCCCGAAATAGCCCGAACTTCAACGGATCGGCTCGACGTCGTCCGACGCGACCGGGCCGCCCACGGCAAAATACCGCGACGCTGAAAGCTCACGCTGACGTGGCGGATCTCCGATAGATCGTGCGTCCCTCTTTGATCGTCTCGATGACCCTGATGTCTTTGATGCGCATCGGGTCTACGGTGAGCGGATTGTCGTCCAGGATGACCAGGTCGGCGAGCTTGCCGACCTCGATCGAGCCCTTGGATTGCTCCTCGCAGTACTGATGCGCAGCATTGATGGTGATCGCTTTCAACGCCTCGAGCGGAGTGACTCGCTGATCCGCACCGATGACCTTGCCGTCACGCGACACTCGATTGACTGCCGTCCACACCACGAACATCTGGTCCAGCGGTGAGACGTTGAAATCGGTGTGGTTGGTCGGACGCAAACCCCTATCGATGGCGGCCCGCATCGGGCTCAGGAAATGGGCCTGCTCGGTGCCGCGCAGCCGAACATGAGTGTCGCCGAAGTAGAACGCGTGCTCGGTGAACAGCGAGGGAATCAGCTTGTACTCGACGTACTTGTCGAGCTGGTCGCGGCGCACGAACTGGGAATGAATGACCGTGGTATGGCGGTCTTTTCCGAGATCGTCGGCGGCGGCATATTCATGCGCCGCCAGCAGCACGTCAATGGCGGCGTCGCCGTTGGCGTGGATGTTCAGCGGCAGGCCCAGGTCGTAGACACGTTTGAACCATGAGTTGACGGTCTCTTGTGGAAAGCCGAGCTCGCCGGTCCAGTTCGTCTCTCCCTCGGGTCCGTCGACCAGGTAGGGGGTGGTGAAGTAGGCCGTTCTACCCTGCGGCGAACCGTCGAGGGTGATCTTCACCCCACCCAGCTTGACGCGGTTGCGGTAAGTCCCGAACGTCTCGGGGGGGTTGTCGTGCAGCACCTCGTCAAGTTCCAGGATGAATGGGTAGGCGACGACGTCGATGAGGGTGGCACCACCGGCGGCCGCCCGCTGCAGTACGGCGACGTCGGACGCGTGGGTCAAGCCCTCCTGGGCGGTGGTGATACCGGCTGCCGCATAGAGTCTTTGGCCTGCGATGCTCCACTCGACCTCTTGCTCCCGGGTGGGCTTGGGAAGCGCACCGAAGATCGGCAGGAACGCGGTCTCCATCACCAGCCCGTCGGGTTCGTTCGACCCTTCCTTGCGAACGATGACGCCGCCGGGCGGGGTCATCGTGCTTGCCGAGATCCCGAACATTTTCAGCGCCGCGGAATTGAGCACCGCCCCGTGCAGCGAGACGTGCCCGACCAGCACCGGGTTGTGCGGAAAGTCCCGGTCCAGGTCTTCGCGGTGCAGCGTGCGATCGTCGGACATGGCGGTCTCGTCGTAGCCGTAGCCGATGATCAGCTCGCCGTCACCGATGTTGCGCGCCTCGCGGAAGATTCTCAGCGCCGCGAGGATGGCGTCGACATCTGTGCCGGGCCCGGCCGGTGGCGCGAACACGTTGACCTGGTTGGCTACCGTGAGCGCATTGAGGTAGTGGCTGTGCGGGTCGAGAAAGCCTGGCAACAAAGCTTTTCCGTCAAGATCAACCCTGCGCGTTCGCGGGCCGCGATGCCGGGCCTCAACGTCGGCGCGAGACCCGACGGCGACGATGCGGCCATCCTTGACGGCAACGGCTTCGGCCATTGGTTGCTCGTCGTCGATGGTGACGATATCGCCGTTGGTGTAGATGGCATCAGCGGCACCAGCCATGTTGACCTCCTCGGGATCGGCAGTCATCTTAATTCGGCGCCCGGAGCACGCACCCACCCTGGTGATCCCCGCCGCAGCCGGCCCCGGTAGCAAAACATGTTGCAAGACAGCGGATTACTGGTCATCTTCGATCAGGCAATCGAGGGGATCGTCACTAGGCTACCCACCCAACCCTGACCGGGGATGCACACTTTTGCACTATTCTTCACGTTAATTGGGATGTTTTCGCCCTTGGGCCGCGCTCCCACGGTCGACACGATGGGCTGCACACTGTCACGTCGTGTCGAGGCAGCCGGAAGGGTATTGAATCGTGAACACCACAGCGGGCTCCCGCATGCCGAATCGGCGAGTCCTGATTTCGCGAGGGCTGGTTTTCGATGGCAGCGGCAAGCCGGGCGCAATCCAGGATGTCGCCATTGCCGACGGGGTGGTGATCGCCATGTCCCGGCAACCGTTGGAACCCGCGGACTTCGACGAGGTGATCGACGGCAGCGGAAAATGGGTGACACCAGGGTTTTTGGAGATTCACTCGCATTACGATGCCGAAATTGTGACCTCTCCCGGACTACCGGAGTCGGTGCGACACGGGGTGACCACGGTCGTCAGCGGTAACTGTTCGCTGAGCATGGTGACCGTGGACGCCGACGATGCCGCGGACCTGTTCGCCCGGGTAGAGGCCATCCCCCATGCGGGCATCACGGCGATCCTGAGAACGGACAAGTCCTGGAGCACACCCCGCGAATACCGGCAGTGGTTACAACAGCAGCCATTGGGACCCAACGTCGCGGCCATGTTGGGCCACAGCGATTTACGGGCCGGCGTGCTGGGTCTGAAGGCCGCGACCGACAAGCACTTCCGGCCCAGCGACTCCCAGCTGGCCAGGATGGAAAGCACTCTGGAAGACGCGCTCGATGAGGGTTTCCTGGGATTGTCGACGATGACCACCCGACGTGACAAGCTGGCCGGTGACCGAGCCTGGGCACAACCCTTGCCTTCGACGTTCGCGAGGTGGCGCGAGTACCGGCGCCTGCACAGTCGGTTGCGCCGGCGGGGCCGGATCCTGCAGAGCGCCCCTAACGCCGAGACGCAGGTCAATGTGTTTGCATTCGCGTTGACTGCTTCCGGCATCGGCCGGCGTCCGCTGCGCACCAGCCTGCTCACCGCGATGGATTTCAAGTCCAACCCGATGCTGCATCGGGTGTCGCGTCTGCTGGCTTACCTGACCAACCGAGTATTCAAGGGCGATTTGCGATTTCAGGCGCTACCCGGCCCGATGACGATTTATGTCGACGGGGTGGACTTCGCGGCCTTCGAAGAGTTCAGCAGCGGCGTCACGCTACGCAACCTGCGGAGCGCCGAGGACCAGTACGCGCTGCTGAGCGACCCCAAGTTCCGCTCCCGGTTCATCAAGGACATGGGCGGATTCATGATGAACGGACTGTGGAACCGGCGCTTCGACGACGCGATGATCACCGACTGCCCCGATTCGTCGGTGGTCGACCGCACCTTTGAAGACCTGGGCCGCGAGCGCGGGCAACACCCCGCCGAGGTGTTCCTCGATCTGGCCGCCACGTGGCGCGACAAGCTGCGCTGGTACACCGTGGTGGGCAATCACCGCCCCGACATCGCGCTGGACCTGCTGGCCAGCCCGGGCACCCACATCGGCTTTGCCGATTCTGGAGCGCACCTGCGCAGCTTGGCGAACTACAACTTCGGGTTGCGCGCGCTGACCATGGCCAAGCGGGCCGAACAATCAGCGCGCCCAAAGATCACCGTGGCCGAGACCGTGCGCAAGTTGACCTCGGACCTGGCTGATTGGTGGGGAGTCGAGGCCGGCCGCCTAAGCATTGGGGCCCGCGCCGACGTGGTCGTGGTCAACCCGGACGGGCTGACCGACCACGTCTTCGAGATCACCGAGGCCCCCGCCCCTGACGCCTTCGGACTCGACCGCGTGGTCAACCGCAACGACGACGCCGTGCACGCCGTACTCATCAACGGCCGCACGGCCTACACCCAAGAGTCCGGCTACTCGGCCGACCTCGGCCAATCGCACGCCTATGGGAGGTTTCTTCCGTCCACCCACACCGACTACCGCCCGCTTCGGCAGCAGAGAGGGCTGCGATGAAAACCTACCGACGATGCGGCCCCAAGCACGTCGTCTTCGCTATTGCCGTTGGGTGGACTCGGCAAGCCGGACGAATGGGGCGACCTCAGACATCGGTAGACCTGCCACGCCATTGCAGGGCCTCCAGTGCGACGGCGACGTGCACGCTGCAGTCCTCCAGCGGTCGGGGCAGCAGTTGCTGAGCACGGTCAAGTCGGCGCAGCAGCGTGTTGCGGTGTGTGTAAAGGAGTTTGGTCGTGCGCCCGATGCTGCACTGCGCGCTGATGAACGTCAGCACGGTCTTGTGCAGTTCGGGGCTGGCCGACTCGAAGTCTCCCAACGTATTCTTGATGAAATCGTCGGCGGCTTCGGCGTTCTGAGTGATCAAGGCGATCAGCTGGACGTCAGCGAAAAGCGCAACCCGCTGCCGGGAATGCAGCGCTGCCACCATGCGCTGCGCGGTGAGCGCCTCGAGGTGGCTGCGCCGGAACCCTTCGACTCCTTTCGCTTTGGTCCCGATCGCGATTCGTGCTCCCGGGGTGTCCTCGACGGCCTGGTGAACCCGCTCGACATTGAGGGTGGCGTCGGGCACCCATACCCACCGGGTGGCGGCGCTGGCGATCACCGTCAGAGGGCGCGCAAATCCAGCGGCATGGCCAAACGCTTCGGCGACTCGGTCGAGCCGGCTGAAGTCGCCGTCGGGATCGTCGCTCCAGATCACGGCGGCGGTGTGAGCGCGGTTGAGCGCGTACCCCAGTCGCGCCTCGGCGCGCTGGCGGCTGATCAGGGCGCCGTCGAGGATCAGCGCGGTGACTTCACGGCGTTCGGCGTGGGTACCGCGAGTCAGTTCCTCGCGTTCCTGCCGCATCTGGTCGGCGATACCGGCCGATGTCGCATCGATGAAGTCGCTGATTGAGCGGAACGACACCTCAAAGAGCTCGCGCAGCTCGTCAGGGTCGGTGGTGAGCTCAAACGCGATCTCCATCCAGAGCTGCCAGCCCACTCGCTGCGCAGGGCGGAAGGTGAACGGCTCGAGGCCGCGGCGTGCCATGTCGCGGGCGATGCTCAGCGGCTCCGGGCCGAGGTTGGGCGGTACCGGGGCGCCGGGGTTACTCACGTTGGCCGCGGCCCAGTGCATCAGACTGGATCGGATGCTGCGGCGGGTGGCCTCCGCCAGTACTGGGTCTTCGCCCACCGCCGGGTTCGAGTCCATGGATGCCGCATCGAATCTGTGAAGCCAGTCTTGGGGCGCATCCAGGACGATCCGCGCGCCCTGCCGGATCAGCTCACACACCCGCGGGGACGGGCGTTGCCACACCACCCGTTCACGGTACCGACTCTGCACGTTTTTGCACCATTCATCGGGCAAGTTGGGTGATTTTCAACCTTGGGCAGCGGTGCTGTGTTCTCGATCATAAAGAGCATCGATAGCTCGGCAGCCAGCTAAGAGCCCAGCACAGAGAGGTAAAGCGCATGTCTTTTCTGACGGTTCAGCCAGATGCCCTGATCGCCGCGGCGGGTGGCCTGCAGGGTGTCGGTTCGGCGATCAACGCGCACAACGCCGCCGCGGCGGTCACCACCGCCGCGGTTGTTCCCCCCGCGGCTGACGAAGTGTCGGCGCTCATCGCGGCTCAATTCGCCACCCACGCCGCGCTGTATCAGGAGGTCAGCGCCTACGCGGCCACCATCCATGACGAGTTAGTGACAACCTTGGGCACCAGTGCCGCGTCCTACGCGGCCGCTGAGGCCGCCAACGCCACTGTGCTCGGCTGAGCTGAACTACCGCAATGGATTTCGCAGTTCTACCGCCGGAGATCAACTCCGCGCGCATGTATGCCGGAGCCGGCGACGGGCCGCTGCTGGCTGCGGCGGCAACCTGGGACGGGCTGTCCGCCGACTTGTATTCCACGGCCTCCCAATGCTGGTCGGTGATTTCAGAGCTGGCCGGCGCTCCATGGCAAGGTGCGGCCTCGGTGACGATGGCGACCGCGACCGCCCCCTACCTGGCGTGGCTGGGCGTCACGGCCGGGCAGGCCGAGGCGACCGCCGGTCAGGCGAGGGCGGCCGCGGCCGCGTATCAGGCGGCGTTCGCGATGACGGTGCCGCCCGCGGAGATCGCGGCCAACCGGGCGCTGTTGATGGCGCTGGTAGCGACCAACTTCCTGGGCCTGAACAGTGCGGCGATCGCGGCCGCCGAAGCCCACTACGCCATGATGTGGGCACAAGACGCGGCGGCGATGTACGGCTACGCCGGCACGGCAGCAGCCGCAACCCGATTGAACCCGTTCACCGTTCCCCCGCACGTCGGGCACACAGTTGGTAGCACCGCCGGTGAAGCGGCCGCTCGCTCGGCGATCGTCGGTACCGCGTCGAAATTGGCTCAGCTGATCTGCTCTGTGCCGGCGTCACTGAAGTGGTTCAGCACCCGTCCGCTAGTCGCAGGCGTGGTCACGGTGGAGGAAGGGTTGTTGACGCCGATTGAAGTCGGTGCGGGGAGTACGTCGGCCACAATCGCCACCACGTCGGTTGCGAAGCCCTTGATGTCGGTAGGGGAGGCGGCCGCCGGGGCGGCGCCGCTAGCCGCCACTACCAACTTCGGACTCAAGATGCCGGGTCTGGGCCGTTCCGAGGTGGTGATGGCGACCTCGGGCCACGCCGGTTCGGTCGGAGCCCTGTCGGTTCCGAAGAGTTGGAGCGCCGCGACCCCCACCCTCGGCCACGCCGCCACGGCATTGCCAAGCCCAGGGCTGGCGTCCGCCTCTGGGATGGCTCCTGATGCAGCCGCCCCCATGCTGGGCAGCCTGCCGCCGGTGAGCGCAGCCGCCGACAAAGGCAGCGACAGCCTTACCCGCAACGGGCTCCGCCGCCCGCTGTTCGTGGTGGGCTCACCCGCGGCGGGATAACAGGACCCTCGATTGACGCAGATAAAGGACGCCTCCATGCTTACCGCATCCACACCCACGCAGTCGCGACCGGACAAACTGACGCTGGCTCAACGAATGACGCTGCTCAGCATGGCATCGGGCTTTGCCATCACAGGTGCCGATCCGGCCATCTTCGCCAGCAACCTGGTGCCGGTGCGCGAGAGCCTGCATATGTCGACCGCCACCGCCGGCTTCACCGCGAGCCTGGCCACTCTCACGCTGGCCGCAACTATCCTGGCCGCCGGCACCCTGGGCGACATTTACGGCAAGCGCAGGATGTACCTTCTGGGCCTGACGGGTGCGGTCGTCGGCGGCCTGTTGTCCGCGGTCTCACTCAATGCCGTGATGCTGATGGTGACTCGTGCCCTGACCGGCGTCTGCTTCGCCTTCTTGCTTGGTCTGTCACTGGCGATCATCAACGCCGTCTTTCCGTTCGCGCAGCGGGCCAAGGCGATCAGTCTTTTCCTCGGAACCGCGTTCTTGATCGTCGCCCCGATGCCGCTCCTCGGCACTGTCCTGGCGGAGTCGCTGGGGTGGCGTTGGGCCTTACTCATTACCCCAGCCGCCGCTTTGATCACCATCCCCGTCACGCTGCGGTTCGTCCCCGAGACGTTCCGAATCGGGGACCGAAGGATCGACTTTCCGGGTCTAGCCGCAGCCGGGGTAATGCTGGTCGGTCTGGTCTACGGGCTCTCCCGCCTCGCTCACGGCCCTGGCGCCGCAGCGCTGCCGACGATGGTGGGGCTGGTCGCCGGGGCTTTCTTCGTCTGGTGGGAGCGGCGCACCGATCATCCGGCCCTGCAGTTGCGGGTCTTTCGGGCCGGCCCCTTCAACGCTGCCATCATCGCCGGGGCGGCTTTCAACTTCCTGACCGCGGGGCTCATCCTTGTCCTGAGCTACTACGCCACCGTCGTGCGCGGCTATCCGCCGACCGTGCTGGGCCTCCTGTTGGTGCTGGCCGCCGCAGCGCAGGCACCCGCGGCCGTCTGGGCAGGTCGGCTGATGATTGCAACCTCGGCGCGGGCCACCATGATGTGCGGTCTTGGGCTGCTCACCCTGTCCGCCACCGCCTTCGCCACCTTCGATGTGCACTCATCGCTGGTTGTGATCGCGTTGAGCGTGCTGCTGCTCAGTATCGGAGCCGGCCTTATCGAGACTCCTCAGGCCAGCGTGATCATGAGTCACGCCTCGCCCGGGTTGGAGGGGTCGGTGTCGGCGGTCAAACCCGGTGCCGGGCAGTCCTTCTACTCGCTCGGTCCCACCGTGGTCACCCTGCTCGCCACCACGCTCTACACCGCTCGCGCCCGCACAGCGCTGGCCGGCACGGGTATCTCTCCTGATCAAGCCGCTAACGCCCTGGAGGCGTCGCGCTTGTCCGGCGCGAGCCACCCAGGCGGTGTACTCGACCGGGAGCTGACCCACCGGATCATGGCGGCGACCCAGGAATCAATCATTTCCGCACTGCACGCCACGAGCCTGCTCATGGCGCTGGTCCCCGCAGCCGCCGCAGTAGCCGTCTGGCTGCTGCTGCCGCCCGATCCCGCAATTGAGGCCGGATGACACGATCGAAACTGCGCGGATCGTCTTCGGAGACGATCGCCCGACGTTGCCCGGTCGACGAATGTCAGCGGGCCGCGTATGGGCCGTCAGCGATGATGGGCTTCTCGCCGACGTTCTCGACGGTGGCGTCGGACATCCACGCCCAACGGCCGGCAGCGCTGGCGGTCACGATGAATGGGCGCGCGAATCCCGTGGCGTGGCCTAACGATTCGGCAAGGCGATCGAGCAACCCGGGTCGTCGTCGGGTTCGTCGCCCATGATGTCGGCGCCGGTGCGCCAGCTGGTGGCCGGCAATGCCAAGGCCCGGGCGTTTCTGCCCAGGACGCTGAATGACCTTGCCGCCCAGTTTCCGCCGAACACCCTGGTTGTCCGGTTCGCGCCCGACGATTCGCAGCCGGGCGTGTTCCGGCTGGTATCCATCCAGCCGACGTCGCAGTAGGCGCGCGGGCTAATACCGTTCATCGCGACGGCACTAGTCGGTGTCAGCCGCGCTCGGTGCATCGGTGGGTACCGCGTTGATCGCCGCGAGCAGCCGATAGCGGCCGAATCTGTTGAGGGACAAGCATTTTCGGACCAAGGCGTTGTCCCTCGGCGATCATCGCGCGGTCCCACCCGCTCCGGTCCTGTTCGTGCAGTGGTACGAGTTCGCCGTTGACGATCCGGCTGGCGCGGCGGGCCTGGGTGAGCAGCATCAGTGCCAGCAGACCCGTCACCTCGGGCACCTCAGGCAAGAGCCCATGCAGGACCCGGGCGAGCCGGATCGCATCGGCGGTGAGGTCGTCACGCGCCGGCAGCCCCGAGGTGGACAGGTAACCCTTGTTGAAGACGAGGTAGATCACGGCGAGTACGGCCGCGACCCGCTCACCGAGGTCATCTGCGGCCGGCACCCCATAAGGGATGCGCGCCTCCGCGATCTTCTTTTTTCCCGGCTGATCCGCTGGGCCATCGTCGTATCGGCACCAGGAACGCCGCGGCGATCTCGGCGACGGTGAGGCCGCCGAGCAGTCGCAGCGTCAGCGCCACTCGGGCCTCGGGCCCGAGCGCCGGATGGCAGCTGAAGATCAACCCCAATCGGTCATCGTCGAGCGGACCCGTCGGTTCGGGTTCGTGTAATCATGAATTATTTTGGTCGCCAGATGTTTTGACCAGCGTTGCGATTTGCGGCGCAGCCGGTCGATCGCCCTGTTTCCCGCAGTCATCATCAGCCACCCGCCAGGAGTGGGCGGAGTCCCGTCTCCCGGCCACCGCTGCAGGGCAACCAGTAGAGCCTCCCGTACTCCTCGCGAAAACACTCGCTCGATCGGATCCAGGCTTTCGCCGACGCTCAGCCCTGGAACGGCCGCACCTCGCCACGCCCCTGACAGGCTTTCGACCCCTGCTTCGCCCACTCCAGCGCGGCATCGAGGTCGGCCGCCTCGATGACCCAGAATCCGCCGAGGTAATCCTTGGACTCGGTGTAGGGGCCGTCGGTAACGATGGGCTTGTCACCGGTGTTGTCGACGCTGGTGGTCGACTCACGCGGCATCGAAAATCGGCTGCATCTGCTCGATGGTCATCTCCGCCATCGCGGCGGCCGAGGCGGTGTCGTGATTACGGCCGAAAAGTACTGCTGCATCACATGCTCCTTCAACTACGCGGGTGGCTCCGGGTGGCTGCCCGTCATGATGTCTACGAAGGCGGCACGCTGGATATGACTCTGCCGCTCAGGAAAATTCATCGCGCGGCTGCCAAGTGCCGCAGGATGGCGGAATAGACGACCTCGGCGTGGTCCAGATGCGGAGCATGCTTGGCACCGGGCACGGTCAGCAACTCCCAGGCGGGGTACAACCGCAAGACGCGCCGACTGTTCACGTAAGGAGTGACGCGGTCGTCAGTGCCCCACACCACGAGCACCGGGCGTCGATCTCGTCCCACGGCTGCCCACTGATCCCCTGCGTGGGAAGGGAAGTGGGCGACGGTCGAGGCGAAGGATTCCGCCATGCCCGGGAACCGAAGCTGTTCGCGGGCTTGTTCGTTGTAGTCGGGGAATCGGTCTGGACGACTCAGGTGCTGGCTTTCCAGGCGATCGATGACGTCGTCGATGCGCGAGGCGACGAGTCTGCGGGACCCGGGCAGTCGTAGTAACGACTGGGCCAAAATCTTGAGCGCCCCACCCCCAATAAAGCCCGGGCGCAATGAGTCCGATGCTTTCGGTGCGGTCAGGATTCTCGGCGGCGAACCGAGTCACGATGAGGACGCCCATCGACCACCCGACGAGATGCATGCTCCCGATGCCGACGGTGTCCACCAGTTCACCTAGTTGAAGCACGTACAGGTCAAGGTCGTACGTCACCGGTGGCCGGTCGGACAGCCCGCGCCCGAACTGGCCGTAGCGCAGGACGCGAAACCCTTGAGCGGCAAGCGCTTCCGCCAACGGCTGCCACGCGTAGCCTGGGGTGACGAGGCCGTGCACCAGGACCACCCACGGCCCCTGGTCACCTGAAACGTGGTACGCCGTGACACCGTTGGACACTGACGCCGATCGCGCGCTTGCCGCCTCCCGCGCCTGCGGCAATGACTGCGTGTCCGCAGCCTATATAAAGTGCAGGGATGTCGACCCGCAGTCGTGCGCTAGCCGCTATCGCCGTCCTGTCGTTTCCCATCGTCCTGAACGTCCCCTTGGCCCAGGGCGCACCGCTGCCTGACTTCTGCGCGCCGCAGAGTGTGGTCGACAACGTCTGCACGGTGCGGTTGGGGTCGGTGACAGCCAATGTGACCGACGGGACGATCACCGGGAAGCCGGTCGGCGGCGGGACAGCGATCACTCTCAGCGGCCAAGCTGAGGCGTACCTGAAGTCCACGGGATTCGGAGCCACGCCCCCGGGCCCGATTCAACGCTGGGACACCACGATCGACGGTGTCGGCAGCCTCGACCCGAACGATCCCAATTGGTACGGCAATGCCAAGGCCAGAGCGTTCCTGCCGCGGACTCTCAACGAACTGGCCACCCAGTTCCCGCCTGACATCCTGGTGGTCCGGTTCACACCCGACGACTCTCAGCAGGGTTGGTTCCGGCTGGTATCGATCCAGCCGACGTCACACTGATGTAAGCGTCAGCCCGCGTACCGATCTCATGCCCACTGGTAGATGCGGTTCGTGGGGCCGAGATTACATGACCGTGCCGTAGCTGCGGGTGTGACAGACCCGCCGCGACACTGAAGCGACGCACACGACCACGCCGAAAAGTGTGTGCGTGGAATCCATCTCGCGGAGCGAACTCGTCGCTACAACGAAAACACTCGGAATCAACCGGATCCGGGGGTGTTTTCGTCACCTCGGCAGTCACCGTTCAAGGATTTGGCTATCCCTGGCAACAGCGCAGCGACTCGAAGATTTCCCGGTAGTACTGGTGCGCCAGGAAGTGCCCGCCCTGCTTCACATGCAGTGTGGCGTCAGGTATGCGACGTGCCAGTTCACCAGGCCACGACGGATCGAGGAGTTCGTCATCAGCGCCCGCCCATACGTCCGTCGGCACTGAAATGTCCTCGGGCGCGAACTCCCACGGGCGCACCATGGTGCGGTATTCCTCGACTACACCCCGGGGTTGGCGCAATGCCTCCTGTGACATGCGTGCGAATGTCGCGAAACCGTCGGCCCTCAATATCGCGGCGTCTGCCGTTCCGAGACTTCTCGCGGCTAGCCAACCGTATAGCCGCGGAGCAGCTCTGGCCGCCAGGCCCATGCCGAGGAAGCAGAGCCGAGCGCCCCAGGGTGCAAAGCGGGAAAGGCGAATGTAGCTGCGATCGATAATTGGCAGACGATCGAATGCACCGGCGTCGGTAAGCGGTAAGGCCCCAGCGACGATGGCGGCGCGCGTTACTCGCCCCGGCAGCGCGTAACCGACAGCCGCGGCGTACTGACCGCCCAGAGACCAACCCATCACGGCGAAGCGGTCGACTGCCAGCCGGTCAAGCAGTTCGGTGACGTCTCGGGTCCAGTCGAGAATGGTCCGGCCTGGTTGAGGATCCGAACGACCCACGCCCGGTCGATCGGGCGAAATCAGCCTGACCCCGCAGATCTCGGCGGCCGAAGCGGCGCCGGCCACATCCAGTCGGCAGGCCAGTCCGCCGTGTGCATTGAGTATCGGGAAACCTTTCGGGTCGCCATATTGCGCGTAGCTCAGTAACCGCCCGTCGCGCAACCGAACCGTGTGGTATGCCTCGTCGGCGACGAGTTCAGGCATGCCCTACCTCGGGTGGATGATGACCGGCGGACCCGGTACCCGTCATGGTGGCGGCACCGGCAGTGCGCGGGGGCGAAATCGAGGCCGTGGACCCATGCACTGAGACGACGCCGGCGCAGGACGCGAAAGACCCCCGGCCAGACGGGCGGCCGGGGGCGCTTCTTCCGCAGGACTCAGTGGTGGTGATGGCCGTGGCCGTGGCCGTGGTCGTCTTCCTCGTGGGCCGGCTTTTCGACGACGGCCGTCTCGGTGCTGAGCACCATCCGGGCCACCGACGAGGCGTTCAGCACGGCCGAACGGGTGACCTTGACCGGGTCGACGATGCCGGCCTCGGCGAGGTCCCCGTAGGTACGGGTGGCGGCATTCAAGCCCTGGCCGGTGGGCAGCTCGCTGACCTGGTTGACCGCGACGGCGCCGTCCAGCCCGGCGTTGGTCGCGATCCAGTACAGCGGAGCGGCCAGCGCTTCGGAGAACACGTCGACACCGAGCTTCTCGTCGCCGCTGAGCTCGTTGCGCAGCGACTCCAGCACGTGGCGCGCCTGGATCAGCGCCGAGCCACCGCCGGGGACGATGCCCTCCTCGACTGCGGCCTTGGCCGCCGCGACGGCGTCCTCGACACTCTCCTTACGCTCCTTGAGCTCGGTCTCGGTAGCGGCACCGACCTTGATGACGGCCACCCCGCCGGCCAGCTTGGCGACCCTTTCCTGCAGCTTCTCGCGGTCCCAGTCGGAGTCGCTGGCCTCGATCTCGGCGCGCAGCTGCTTGACCCGGTTGACCACCGCATCCTTGGAACCGGCGCCGTCGACGATGACGGTGTCGTCCTTGCTGACCACCACACGTCGCGCCGAGCCCAGCACCTCGAGGCCTACCTCGCGGAGCAGTAGGCCGGTGTCGGGGTTGACCACCTCGCCGCCGGTCACGATGGCCAGGTCCTGCATGAAGGCCTTGCGGCGGTCGCCGAAGAACGGCGACTTGACCGCCACCGCCTTCAGCGTCTTGCGGATGGAGTTGACGACCAGCGTCGCCAGCGCCTCACCCTCGACGTCCTCGGCGATGATCAGCAGCGGCTTGCCGGATTCGGCGACCTTCTCCAGCAACGGCAGCAAATCGGGCAGCGAGCTGATCTTGTCCTGGTGGAGCAGGATCAGCGGGTCTTCGAGCACCGCTTGCTGGGCGTCGAAATCGGTGACGAAGTAGGCCGACAGGTAACCCTTGTCGAAGCCCACGCCCTCGGTGAACTCCAGCTCCGTGTCGAGCGTCGAGGACTCCTCCACGCTGACCACACCGTCGTGACCCACCTTGCTCATGGCCTCGCCGACCAGGTCGCCGAGGCGCTCGTCGCGTGAGGACACCGTCGCCACCTGGGCGATGGCCTCCTTGCCGGACACCGGGGTGGCCGCGGCCAGCAGTGCCTCGGACACCGCGTCGGCGGCCTTGCTGATGCCCGAGCCCAGGGCAATCGGGTTGACACCGGCGGCGACCAGCCGCAGGCCACCCTTCACCAGGGCCTGGGCCAGCACGGTCGCGGTCGTGGTGCCGTCACCTGCGACGTCGTTGGTCTTGGTGGCAACGGACTTCACCAACTGCGCGCCCAGGTTTTCGAAAGGGTCTTCCAGGTCGATCTCACGTGCCACCGTGACGCCGTCGTTGGTCACCTGCGGTCCACCGAACGCCTTGGCCAGCACCACATGGCGGCCGCCAGGCCCGAGCGTTACTTTGACCGCGTCCGCGAGCTTGTTCACACCCGCTTCTATAGCGCGACGCGCGGTCGCGTCGTACTCAATGATTTTGCTCATGAGGCTCCTTCGCCAAACTGCCTAACGCGTGCCGCCCCGGAAATCACCCACGCTTGCGCGCGGGGATCGCCGGGGCGGAACACGTTGCGGTACTTGAAAAACGACCAGTGTTACTTGGAAACGACAGCCAGCACGTCGCGTGCCGACAGGATCAGGTATTCCTCGCCGCCGTACTTGATCTCGGTGCCGCCGTACTTGCTGTAGATGACGGTGTCACCCTCGGCGACGTCGAGCGGGATCCGCTTTTCGCCATCCTCGTCCCAACGGCCGGGGCCGACTGCGACGACGGTGCCCTCCTGGGGCTTCTCCTTGGCGGTGTCGGGAATGACCAGACCGGATGCGGTCGTGGTCTCGGCCTCGTTGGCCTGTACGAGAATCTTGTCCTCGAGTGGCTTGATGTTGACCTTCGCCACGATTGGAGCCCTCCACTAATTGAATCGGGTCCGGAGCGTATGCCCTGACCGGAGTTGGCGGTCGGTCCGGGACTGCCCCGCACCGTCCGAATTACCAGGTGATGTGGCATTCGTCCGGGTCCCTCGCGCCGTCGTCGCGGGTGCCGACACAGGGGTCGTCCGATTGCCACCTAGCACTCTATACATGAGAGTGCTAGCACTCAAGGGTGCCCCGGTGCTTCTATGCTCATCGCCGGTTGCAAAGTGGGCGCCGAGATTGCCGTCACGGTCGCCGTCGTGTGGAAAACCGCAGCCCCAGCCGCAATTTCGCTGCAGACGCCACAGCCGCTACGCGCTCAGCGAACATCACCGGACCTGACCCTGCACTACCGGCAGACCCGGGTCGCTGGGCGCATCCAGCGCTGACGGCGCCGCGCCCGCGGCCACCAGGTGCGCAGCGAACGACGCGATCATCGCGCCGTTATCGGTGCACAACCGAGGCTTGGGGATGCGCAGTGTGAGGCCCGCTGCGGCGCACCGCTGGGTGGCGAGCGCGCGCAGCCGCGAGTTCGCGGCCACCCCTCCGGCTATCAGGAGGGTCGACACGCCCAGTTCGGTAGCCGCGCGCACCGCCTTGCGGGTCAGCACGTCGGCCACCGCTTCCTGGAAGCCGGCTGCCACATCGGCGGGCGCATAGTTGGGATTACCCTCGACGTAGCGCGCCACCGCGGTCTTGAGACCCGAGAAGCTGAAGGCGTACGGGTCATCGCGCGGGCCGATCATGCCGCGCGGGAAGACGACCGCATCGGGGTCGCCGGCGCGGGCCAGCTCGTCGAGCACCCGGCCGCCGGGGTAACCCAGGCCCAGCAACCGCGCCACCTTGTCGTAGGCCTCACCGGCCGCGTCGTCGACGGTGCTGCCCAGTTCGGCGATCGGCTCACCGAGCGAGCGGACGTGCAGCAGGTGGGTGTGCCCGCCGGACACCAGCAGGGCGACCGACTCGGGCAACGGGCCGTGCTCGTAGACGTCGGCGGCCAGATGTCCGCCCAGGTGGTTCACCGCGTAGAACGGGACGCCCCAGGCAGCCGAATATGCTTTAGCCGCAGCGACTCCCACCAAGAGAGCACCGGCCAGCCCGGGTCCGATGGTGGCCGCGACGATATCGGGGCGGTCGATACCGGCCTTCGCCAGCGCGCGACGCATCGCGGGACCGAGGGCTTCCAGATGCGCCCGGGATGCGATCTCGGGCACGACTCCGCCGAACCGCACATGCTCGTCGACACTGGACGCCACCTCGTCGGCGAGCAGGGTCACGGTGGCCCCGGGACCGGAGCCGTCCAGCCGCGCGATCCCGACACCCGTTTCGTCGCAGGAGGTTTCGATGGCCAATATCGTTGTCACTGAGCATCTCTCCGCATCGTGTAGGCATCGGCGCCACTGACGCGGTAGTACCGCTTACGCAGGCCGATCTGCTCGAACCCCACGCTGCGGTAGAGACCGATGGCCGACTCGTTGTCGGTACGAACCTCCAAAAACACCACTCCTCCGTCCGCGTAGTCCAGCAACTCGTTGAGCAACCGGCGGCCGATACCCTGACCCTGGTAGGCGGGGTCCACACCGATCGTGTGCACCTCGTATTCGAAGGGCGGGACCCGCCCGAGCCGGGAGATTCCGGCGTAGCCGACGAGCATGCCGCCGCTGCGGGCGCCGACGTAATGATTGGTCTTGCTGTGCAGTTCGCGGGCGAATGCGACGGCGGGCCAGGGGTCGTCGCCCTCGAACAACTGCGCTTCGAGGTCGGCACACCGGTCGGCGTCGGCGTAGGTGAGCGGCCCGAAAGCGACCGGCTCGAGGCGCGCTGTCATTGCTTGACCGCCAACGGTTTGGCGTCGGGGCGGCGCAGATACAGCGCCACCAGCGGTGCCGGCTCGACGGACCAGTCGGACACCGCACGTGCCAGACCGGCTGGGGTGGGATACACCGGTTCACCACGCGGCACCCCGAACAACACCGCATGCTCCGGCGAACCCGCCACTGCCTGTGCCGGACCCGGGTCGACGTCGCCCGGCGCGTTCACCGCCGGGCCCTCGGTACGGACGCCGTCGTGGTATCGCGCCCAGTAGACCTCCCGGCGGCGGGCGTCGGTGACCACCAGCGTCTCACCGGCGGTCAGCACGCCGATGGCGTCCAGGCTGCACACTCCGTGCACCGGGATGCCCAATGCATGCCCGTACGCGGCGGCGGTCGCCATGCCGGCCCGCAGCCCGGTGAACGGACCGGGTCCGCAACCCACCACCACGGCGTCCAGCTCAGCCATCGTCAGACCCGCATCAGCAAGCGCCGCAACAACATTGGGGGTCAGTCGTTCGGCGTGCGCACGGGGGTCGACGGTCACTCGCTGCGCCAGCGTCGCGAAGTCGTCAACTCTGACGATGCCGGCGGTAACGGCCGGGGTGGAGGTGTCCAGCGCAAGCGTGATCACGAGCTCACCCACTCCCAGGTGGCGATTCGCACGTCGGAATGAGCCACCCGCTCGAGCCGAACGTCGAGGTGCCGCTCGGCGAGGCGCTCGACCAGTCCTTCACCCCACTCCACCACCACGACGGCGTCTTCGAGATCGGTGTCGAGGTCCAGCGAGTCGAGTTCCCCGAGCAGGTCGGTGCCGTCCTGGTCGAGCAGTCGGTAGACGTCGACGTGGATCATGGACGGACTGCCCGCCCGGCGCGCCTTGTGCACCCGCGCCAGCACGAATGTCGGCGACGTCACCGGACCGTCGACATCCATTGCCGCGGCAATTCCCTTGGCCAGCAATGTTTTTCCAGCACCGAGCGGACCGGAGAGCACTACCACGTCACCGGCGCGCAGCTGCTCGCCCAGCCGCGATCCCAGCGCGACGGTGTCCTCAACGCGCTCACAGGTGGTCTTGTGCGGCGATCGCAAGGGCGGCGAAGCCGGACGCCGCGGATCGCCGCCATCCACTGCGGGCGATCGCAAGGGCGGCGAAGCCAGGCGCCGCGGATCGCCGCCATCCACTGCGGGCGATCGCAAGGGCGGCGAAGCCAGGCGCCGCGGGTCGCCGCCATCCACTGCGGGCGATCGCAAGGGCGGCGAAGCCGGGCGCCGCGGATCGCCGCCATCAAACCCGGAGTCAGCCACGGCGCCGGAACCGCCCCCGCAGCCGTTCACCGAACCGCCAGTAGCGCATGGCCGCCTTAGCCGGCAACGCCCGGTCGATCAGACGGAGCAGCCCGTCGTTGATGGTTTCCGGCTTGTCCAGCAGGGCCAGGTGGCTGGCCCCCGCAACGATCACCAATTCCGATTGTGGCAGCGAGGCCGCCATCAGCCGTGAGTACTCGTCGGGAGTAAGCAGGTCGTGGTCGCCGCAGGCGATCAGCGTCGGAATCTTCAGCAGCGTCCACAGCCCGGCGGTTTCGTCGTGGTTTTCCAACGCCCGCAAAAAACCGACCAGGGTGGCGATCGGGGTGCCGTTCATCATCCGCTGCGAGAACGCGTCCAGGCTGCGGCTGACCTGCAGATCACTGTAGGACGCGGCACGCAGGATCGGCCCGATCACGGAACGGGACACGTTGCGGCCGCGGTGCATCAACTTCGGTGCGGATTTGGCGGTGAACCGGACCGCGTCGAGCGCGGGATTTGTCAGGAATGCCCCCAACGGTGAACGGGTGACCCCTTCGGCTGCCGAGGAGATCAGCGCCGCCCCCACGATCCGGCGGCCGTACTGATCGGGGAACTGTCCGGCGTGCGACAGCACGGTCATGCCGCCCATCGAGTGACCCACCAGGATGATCGGACCCCGCGGCGCGGTGACCCGCAGCACCGACTCCAGATCCTGGCCGAGTTGGGTGAGCGTGTAGGAGTCCGGCTCGCCCTCCCCGGACTGACCGTGCCCGCGCTGGTCATAGAACACCATGCGCACCTGTGAACCCAGCACCTCACCCAACCGCCTCCGCTGGAAGTGGAAGGCACCCATCCGAAGACAGAACCCGTGCGCAAAAACCACGGTCAGCGGGGCGTCGAGCGGGCCGGCCTCACGCACGGCCAGCGGTACGCCGTCAGAGGTCGTCACCACGTGGGCGCGATCGCTGTCCAGTCGCTCGAAATCCTCGTCGGCCCAGGGATCTTCGTCGAATGAGGCGCGCTCGATGATCGACCTGCGGGCCGACGCGCCGACCAGCGTGGCCACCGCCGTCAGCCCGGCGCTGCCCGCAAGCCAGGCCTTGCCCTTGTGCATACGGTGGTGGGCGTCAGCGCTCAACGGCGTCGACCTCGCGGTAGGTCTTGACGATGCGCCCCCGGATACCGGTGACCACCTCGTAGTGGATGGTCCCGAGCAGATCGGCCCAGTGCTGCGCCGTGGGCTCGCCGTGAGTGCCGGGTCCGAACAGGATCGCCTCGTCACCTTCGGCCACATCGGACTGACCGGGTCCCAGGTCGACGACGAACTGGTCCATGCAGACCCGCCCCACACCGGGGCGCAACCGGCCGTTGATCAGTACGTCCAGCCGCCCGCCGAGTGAGCGGAACACGCCGTCGGCGTAGCCGATCGGCATCAGCGCCACGGTGGTGTCCCGGGGAGCGATCCACGTGTGCGCGTAAGACACACCGTCGCCTGCGCTGACCGATTTGACCAGTGCCACGGGGCATTTCACGGTCATGGCCGGAATCAGACCCATGTCGCCCAGTGTAGGAACGGGACTCAGCCCGTATACCGCGATACCCGGGCGCACCAGGTCGAAGGCCAGATCGGGGCGCACCATGGTGGCCGACGAGTTGGACAGGTGTGCCACCTCGAACGCCACGCCTTGCTCTTTGGCCAGCGCCAGCATGTCGCGGAACCGCTGCGCCTGGATGTCGTTGATGGGTTGCTCCGGCGAGTCGGCGAAGACCAGGTGCGACATCAGCCCGCGCAGGATGATGGACTCGTCCGCGACAGCCTGCTTGAGCGCGGTCAGCATGGCCGGGAAATGCCCTGCGGCCACACCGTTGCGGTTCAGCCCGGTGTCCACCTTGACGGTGACGGTCGCTGTCACACCGGTCCGGTGCACCGCATCCAGCAACTCCTCGAGTTGGCGCACCGAGGACACGGCGATCTGTACGTCGCCTTGCAGCGCGGGAGCGAAGTCGAAGCCTGGCGGGTGCAGCCAGGCCAGGATCGGGTCGACGACGCCGTCGGCCCGAAGCGCAAGCGCCTCGTCGGCCGTCGCCACACCGAGTTCTGCGGCACCGGCGGCCAGCGCGGTGTAGGCGACGCGGGTGGCGCCGTGCCCGTAACCGTCGGCCTTGACCACGGCCATGACCTGGGCGTTTCCGGCGTGTTCCCGCAGCACGCGCACATTGTGCGCGATGGCGCCCAGGTCGATGACGGCCTCGGCGAGGACGCCCGGCGTCAGGGAGATCGGCGTAACGGACACGCCGACCATTGTCCCAGAAGGTGAGCGGGCGGTCTCGGCCCCGCGGTGACCGCACGCGATTCCCTATGCCGGTCCGATGGCGCCCGCTGCGCCGGTGGCACCGGTGGATCCGCCGGGACCGCCGGCCCCACCGCGTCCACCGGTGCCAGCGGTGGCGTTGTCCGGGTACACGTGCGCTCTGGCCATGCCACCTTTTCCGCCTCCGCCGCCGTCGGCGCCCGCGCCCGAACTGTCGCCGCCACGGCCACCATTGCCGCCGGTGGCGATCGAGGTGGCGGCATTGCCGTAGGCGGACGCGTCCCCGCCGATGCCGCCGCTGCCGCCCCTGATGCCCGATCCACCGTCTCCGCCGGATCCGCCGCTGGCGCTTCCGCCGCCCTCGGCAGTCGCCGTACCGCCGGCCCCGCCGCCACCGCCGTCCCCGGCGAGCCCAGCGCCACCGTCGCCACCGCCACCGGCGACAACATCGCCGAGTCCCTTCTGGAACGCGAAGCCGCCGAAGCCACCGGACCCGCCCCTGGTTCCATCGCCACCGCTGCCGCCGCTGCCGGATGTCACATGTCCCGTCGACACGCTGTTCAAGACATTGGCGGCGCCGCCGCCGCCGCCCGACCCGCCTGCGGCGGTGGTGCCGGCGCCCCCATCGCCGCCGTCGGCGCCGACCACGTTGCCCGTGCCCGTGGTCGTCACCGAACCACCGACGCCGCCCGCCCCGCCGCTGGCGCCGTCGCCCCCTTTCCCGGCGCTGGCGCCGACCATGTCGTGGCCATTGGCGGCGTTATTGATAAGCCCGCCACCGCCGTTTCCGCCGGCGCCTCCACCGGCACTGCTGCCGTCACCGCCGACGCCGCCGGCGCCTGAGGTAATCGCGCCGAGCCCATATGTGGTCGCATTACCGCCGGAGCCGCCGACGCCGCCGCCGGTAGCCCCCGCGCCACCATTACCGCCGCCGCCCGCGATGGCAGTCGCCGTCGAGGCGGCACCGAAGACTGCTACCGAGCCGCCACTTCCGCCGGACCCTCCACCCAAAGATTTTCCATCGCCACCATTACCGCCAGCGCCGGCCGTAACGTTGCCGAATCCGTAAGTCAACGCCGCGCCACCGTCGCCACCGGCACCTCCGCTGAGGCCGTCGCCCCCTCTTCCGCCGCTGCCGGTGGAGACCGTGCCGCTCGAGGCGTAGTTGTAGACACTGGCCGCGCCGGCGCTGCCGCCGGACCCGCCGTTCGAGCTGATACCGGCGCCGCCGGCGCCGCCCGCTCCGGTGGTGACGCTGCCGAGGCCCTGGCTTGCCACCGCACCGCTGGTGCCACCGTTGCCACCACTGATCCCGCCGTTGCCCCCTGATCCGCCGCTACCCGTGACGACAGCTCCGGTGGCAGCGCTGTTGATGATGTTCGCCGTACCCCCGGTGCCGCCGGATCCGCCATTGCCGGTGTTTCCGGCGCCTCCCGTGCCGCCGGCTCCGGTGGTCACGCTGCCGAGTGCTTGAGTGGACGCCGAGCCCCCGTGACCACCATTTCCACCACTGGTTGCCCCGTTACCGCCGTTCCCGCCGCTCCCGGAGGTGGCCGCGGCGTTCGAGATGGTGCCGGAGACACTCACCGTGCCGCCGTTACCGCCGGACCCGCCGGCGGCGGTCGCCCCGTTGCCGCCATCGCCGCCACCTCCGCCGGTGACATTGCCGAATCCGGGGGAAAACACCATGCCGCCGCTGCCGCCGTTCCCGCCGCTGGTTCCTCCGGCGCCTCCCGCCCCCCCGAGGCCACCGGTTACCGCGCCGACTCCTTGCGTGAACGCAGTTCCACCGCCGCCCCCGTACCCACCGGCACCGGTGAGCCCTTGGCCGCCATTGCCGCCGTTGCCGGCGGTGGCAGTTCCCGGCGAGGCGGCGCTGGACACACTGGCCACACCGCCACCGGCACCGGAGCCTCCGGCGGTTGCGCCCGCGCCGCCGTCGCCGCCGTTTCCGGCACGCACAGAGCCGAGTCCCGACGAGTCCGCCGATCCGCCGCTCGCGCCATTCCCGCCGCCGGCGGCGGTCCCCGCGCCACCGTCGCCGCCTGCGCCGCCCGTGACGTCGCCGGCCCCTCGGCCGAACGCGTTGCCGCCGAGACCTCCGTTGCCGCCACTGGCGCCGCCACCACCGCTGCCGCCGCCACCGGCGGTGACAGCACCTGTCGACGCACTGTTGCCGGCGTACACCGAGCCGCCGTCGCCGCCGGCACCCCCGCCGGAGGTGGTGCCCGCTCCTCCGTCGCCGCCGGCACCGGCGACGCCGCTGCCCGTTCCGGAGCTGTTCACCGCGCCGCCGGAACCACCGCTGCCGCCGCTGGTACCGCCGCCGCCGCTGCCACCGCCGCCGGAGCTAACGTGCCCCGTCGCAGCGCTGTTCACGGCGTTCACTGAGCCGCCGGTTCCGCCGATACCCCCGGACGACGTGACCCCGGCACCACCGTCGCCGCCAGCACCGCTGGTGAGGTCGCCGAGCGAAGTACTGAAAACCGCACCGCCGGAACCTCCGGCGCCACCGCTGGTGGCACCAGCGCCACCGTTGCCGCCGCGTCCGGAGGACACGGTGCCGGTGGCAGCGTAGTTGTTGGTATTCGCATTACCGCCTCCCCCGCCGGCTCCTCCGCTGGAGGTGGTCCCCCTGCCACCGTCCCCGCCGGCGCCGCCGGCGGCAATTCCGGTGGCGGAGGTGAGCACCGAACCGCCGGAACCGCCAGAACCGCCGCTGCCACCCGCGCCTCCTTTCCCGCCGATGCCACCGGTGGCGCTGGCGGCCGAAGCGGAGTTGGCGATGGTCGCGGAACCACCCATTCCGCCGGCCCCGCCGCCGGAGGTGGTCCCCGCACCGCCGTCGCCGCCGGTGCCTCCGGCGACGTTTCCAGTCCCGTCGGTGGAGGCGTTACCGCCTGAGCCACCGGCTCCGCCGCTGGTGCCGTGGCCACCCCGTCCGCCGTTGCCGGCGGTGCCGTCGGCGGTTCGGGTCACGGACGCATCGGCGCCGTTACCGCCCCTACCGCCCGCGCCACTGCCGGCGCCGTTACCGCCGTCGCCTCCGTTGCCTCCGTGGCCTGCGAGCGAACCGCCTTTGCCTCCTGCTCCGCCGTCGCCGCCGTCGCCGACACTGACAGCATTGCCGCCAGCACCGCCGGTGCCGCCGTGGCCGTAAGCGCCGCCTGCACCGCCGGCCCCACCATCACCGCCGTCGCCACTGCCGGTGTAACCCGCTCCGCCGGTTCCACCGTTGCCGCCGTTGCCTCGGATGACGGTGCCGGCGGCACCGGGCGCGCCGGCGGCGGCGCCGGGGCCGCCCGCCATGCCCCCCGCACCACCACTTCCTACGCCGCCCGGGTCGCCCCCGGCGCCGCCCGCACCGCCCGGGGAGGTCGCGTTGGCGCCGGTCCCTCCTACGCCGCCGTCTCCGGGTGCCCCGGCGTCACCACCGGCGCCGCCGGACCCGCCGTTACCGCTCGCCCCCGCCGCGCCGAACCAGACAGACCCTTTGCCACCGGCACCACCCGCACCGCCGGTGCCGCCGTTACCCCCGGTACCGCTGTTACCGCCGTCCCCGCCGGCCGCCCCGGCGGTGGTGGCGTTCCAGCCCGCGCCGCCGGCGCCACCTACGCCGCCAGCGCCGCCCACTCCACCGTGCCCGCCGGCCCCACCGTTGCCGCGTAACAGCCCACCGTCACCGCCGGGTCCGCCGTCGCCGGCGGCGCCGCCCGCACCGCCCGGGCCGCCGACCCCGCCGTCCACCGATATGGACATACCCGCCGCGCCCGCGGCGCCCGTCGCGCCGGCCGAGCCGGCCCCACCGGCGCCGCCCGGCCCACCATCGCCGAACAAAAACGCCCTGCCGCCCATCCCGCCGGACCCGCCGTTCACGGTGACACCGCCGAGGCCGCCCGCTCCGCCGGCACCACCGTTGCCCCATAACCACCCGCCGGCACCGCCCATACCCCCGGCCCCGCCGCCCGGCCCTCCGGCACCGCCTGCTCCACCGTTGCCGAACAATCCAGCTGCCCCGCCGGCGCCGCCCGGTTGACCGGCTGCTCCCGAGCCACCGTCGCCGCCGTTGCCGAACAACAATCCCCCGGCACCGCCGCCGGCACTACTGCCGGCTGCGCCGGCTGTGCCGTTGCCGATCAACGGTCGTCCGAGCAGCGCCTGGGTAGATGCATTGAGCACCCCCAGCACGGGGTCCCCCGCCGCGTGTAACGAACCGAGATTGAGCGCTTCAGCTGTGCCGTAGGACGAGGCGGCGGCGGTCAGCGTCCGCACGAACCGGTCATGAAACGCTGCCGCATGGATGCTGAGGTCCTGATACTGCCTGCCGTAACCACTGAACAGCGCTGCGATCGCCACCGAAACTTCATCAGCCGCCGCGGTCGGAAGCACGGTCGTCACCCTGGCAGCAGCTACGGTGGCGTTACCCACTGCCGCCTGGATGTCGGTCAGATCCGACGCCGCCATGCTCAGCGCGCCGGGCGCTACGTCTACAAATGCCATCGTCTTGCCTCCGCCTGAGCGCAATCAGCACCGGTCGCGCCAGGAGTTCGCGTCAGAACGCGGAGTCGGTGGCACCGTAGTAGCCTCCGTCGATACGCGGCATTGCGTCCAATAGAAGCTTCTGCAAGAAGACTTGCGAAAATCGCTTTCGTGTGACGACGTGTTCACGCTCGCCGCGGGTACCTTCCAGCCGGTTTCAAGCCTTTGATTGTGCGCGAAATAGGTTGGCGGAGGTGCTTATTCGGTACTCGCACGCAAATACTCATTGCTTCCGTGCGCGTTGGGAGATACGCCGAAGACCATGAGCCGCTTGCACGGCACGAAAGGCTTTCTTCCGATTTGGCGTCCGCTCGCCAGACTGCCAAGCGGGTGGACTGCAGAAGCCGACTGCGTAAACGTCCTGGCCGCTCAGTGCGCGAAGTGCTCGGCCTGGTAGTGCCCACCCGGCTTGAGCTTGTCCAGCGACGCCAAAGCCTTGACCGCGTCGTCGTGCAGCGCCCGGGCGAGGTCGCCGGACAGCCCCTCACGCACCACGACGCGCAGCACCGACACGTCGGTGGCGTTGTCGGGCATGGTGTAGGCCGGCACCTGCCACCCGTAGCCCCGCAGCTCGTGGGAGACGTCGAACTCGGTGTAGCCGCGGTCTTTGGCCAGCCGGAAGCTGACCACCGGGATCGCCGAACCGTCGGAGATGATCTCCATATGCTCGCCGGTGCGCAGCTGCTCCCCCAGCCAGCGCGCGGTCGAGGACAACGACTGCATGACCTGGGTGTAGCCCTCGCGGCCCAGCCGCAGGAAGTTGTAGTACTGGCCCACCACCTGGTTGCCCGGCCGGGAGAAGTTCAGCGTGAAGGTCGGCATGTCACCGCCCAGGTAGTTGACCCGGAAGACCAGATCCTCGGGCAGGTATCCGGGGCTGCGCCACACCACGAACCCGATGCCGGGATAGGTCAGGCCGTACTTGTGGCCGCTGACGTTGATCGAGACCACCCGCGGCAACCGGAAGTCCCACACCAGGTCCGGGTGTAGGAACGGCACCACGAAACCCCCGCTGGCGGCGTCGACGTGCACCGGAACGTCGACGCCCCCGCCTGCGGCCAGTTTGTCCAGGGCCGCGCAGATCTCCGCGACGGGTTCCAGTTCACCGGTGTAGGTGGTGCCCAGGATCGCCACCACCCCGATGGTGTCCTCGTCGACGGCGTCGACGACCTGGTCGGGCGTGATGACGTAGCGGCCTTCCTCCATCGGCAGGTAGCGGGGTTCGACGTCGAAGTAGCGGCAGAACTTCTCCCACACCACCTGCACGTTGGAGCCCATCACAAGGTTGGGGGTGCGGCCCTTCCAGTCGCTGGTCTTGGCGCGCCACCGCCACTTCATCGCCAGACCGCCCAGCATCACCGCCTCGCTGGAGCCGATAGTGGACACGCCGATGGCGCTGCTGGGGTCGTCGTCGCGCAGCCCTTCGGCGTGGAACAGGTCGGCCACCATGCACACGCAGCGCTGCTCGATGGCCGCGGTGGCGGGGTATTCGTCCTTATCGATCATGTTCTTGTCGAACGTCTCGGCCATCAGCTTGCCGGCCTCGGGGTCCATCCAGGTGGTGACGAAGGTGGCCAGGTTGAGGCGCGAACTGCCGTCGAGCATCAGCTCGTCGTGGATGAAGCGGTACGCCGCTTCGGGATCCATCGACTCGTCGGGCATCCGCAACGCGGGCACCGGCGCGGTGAACAGCCGGCCGGTGTAGGCCGGGGTGATGGAGTGGGTGGCCATCGCAGGGTGGCTCTTGGACACGGGGATCCTTTCGTTGCTCATTGCTAGAGAGCGGCCAGGGCCGCCCGGATGTGGTGCAGAATCCTCGAGGACGAGGTAGGCGCCTCGCCAGGTCCCGGATCGTTGGCCGACAACGCTGCCGCGCGGGCGTGCACGAACGCTGCGGCCGCGGCGGCCTCGGCGGCGGGTAGCCCCGAAGCCAGCAGGGCGCCGATCATCCCGGACAGCACGTCCCCAGACCCGGCGGTGGCCGCCCAGGACTGCCCGGCTGGGTTCAGGTAAACCGGACCACCGGGATCGGCGATGACGGTGACGTTGCCCTTGAGCAGGACGGTCACCCCCAACGCGTCGGCAAGCCGGCGTGTCGCGCCCACCCGGTCATCCCCCGGCGGCGAGCCGGCCAGCCGGGCGAACTCCGTCGCGTGCGGCGTCAGCACCGTGGGCGCGGTGCGGCCGGCCACCAGATCCGGATGGGAGGACACCATGGTCAACCCGTCGGCGTCGACCAGCACCGGCAGGTCGGTCTCCAAAGCGAACCGCAATGCCCCGGCTGCCTCCGTGCCGGAGGTCCCCAATCCCGGGCCGACCACCCAGGCCTGCACCCGTCCGGCCGCTGCCGGGGTAGGCGTTGCGATCACTTCCGGCCACTGGGCGAGCACTTCGTGCTTGGCGCTGCCGGCATAGCGGACCATGCCCGAGTGGGTCGCCACTGCGGCGCCGGTACACAGCACCGCGGCACCCGGATAGGTCGAGGAACCGGCCAGCACGCCGGTTACGCCCTGGGTGTACTTGTCGTCGTGCGGTCCCGGAACGGGCCAGCGCGCCAGGACGTCGGCGGCCTCAAAACCGAGCAGGTCGGTGTCGGGCAGGTCGAGGCCGATGTCGACGAGTTCGACCCGGCCGCAGTCCGCGAGCGCGTGCACGGGTTTGAGGCCGCCGAAGGTGACAGTGAGCGCGGCCCGTACGGCGGGTCCGGTGATGGCGCCGGTGGCCACGTCGATGCCGCTGGGAATGTCGACGGCGACCACCGGGATGTCCGCGGCAGCGTCGAAAACTTGTGCGGCGGCCGGTCGCAGCGGACCCGAGCCGGAGATGCCCACCACCCCGTCGATGACGAGATCTGTTGTGGCATCGATGTTTTCGACGACGCGACCGCCTGCCTTGCGGAACGCCGCGAGTCCTTTTCGGTGGGCCTTGTCAGGTTTGAGCAGCACCGCGTCGGCGGCGGCGCCGCGCCGGCGCAGGAAGGTTGCCGCCCATAGGGCGTCGCCGCCGTTGTCACCGGATCCGACGACGGCGCAGACGCGGCGGCCGCACACTCCGCCGGTGCGCGCGGTCAACTCGCGAATGATCGCCGTGGCCAGTCCGTACGCCGCGCGTTTCATCAGCACGCCGTCGGGCAGGCTGGCCAGCAGCGGCGCCTCGGCGTCGCGGATCGTGTCCGCAGAGTAGTAGTGGCGCATGGTCAGCCCGCCGCCTCCTGCGATCTGCGCCGACCAAACACGGCTCCGAACCGCTCGGCGGGATTCCATGCCACCGCTTTAATGTCCCCGGCCAGCAGGTACGGTGCCAGGCTCTTGCCGTCGATCCACGACACGCTGGACAACAGCACCCCCAACGGATCGGTGGCCAGCGCACGGATGCTGGTGTAACGGTGCGGCGGTATCGAGTGCAGCTGGTGTCCCGCGAGCACGTTCTGCAGGATCGTCGTGATCGCCAGCACGAGCAGACAGCCGTAGGTCAGCGGTGGGCTGATGACGTAGCGCCCTACCCGGCGCACCAGCGCCCGAGCCCGTACCGACGCCGATACCCTCGCCACCGTTCAACCCTTTCACGCGCGCCGTCGCAGCCTACCGCTTACACGCCAGTCGTTGGTTCCCCGACGCTGCCCGGTTTCGCCGGCGGCTCGGGTGCCAGGTGTCGCCACCAGCAGGTGATGTAGATCGTCATCGAAAGCACCAGCACGACAATGACCCACAACACCACCCGGATGTCGACCCAGGCGCCGAAGGGAGGTGCATTGGGCATCGCGTTGCGCAGCGGCACCACCGCGAAGAGCATCGCGGCATACCACGTCGTCATCGGCGGCTGGAATTTGCGCCGGCCCCGAGCCGTCTGGACCGCAACGAACATCGCCAGTCCGGCCAGGGCGATCAGCACGCCGAGGATGACGATGGCGAATGCCGCCGTGCTGGCAGATCGATGCAGTGCAACCCGGTAGGGAGCGGGCGGGCCCGGGTCGTCGGTGGTCGGGATGTCGATACGCCAGCCGGGTAACCGGTCGGTGAATCTCACCGCCACGCGTTCCATCACCTGCCGATCGCCGCCGATGAGTTCCACTGTGACGGGCCCGGAGTGGTACTGGTCGAAAGGCCAATCGGCGACGTTGCCGCTGATGCTCAGCGGCACTGGAAAGCTGCCGGGGAGCATGCCTTTCGACCAGCTGCGCTTGACGGGGGTGACGGCCGAGGTGACTACCACGCTGAGGTCGTCAGCCAGGCCGTGGGTCTGCGGGTCCAGCAGTGCCGGCCCCGGTGCGACGTTGAGGTTACCGATGAGCACCGTGTTGGCCTGCTGGACCTCCTGCAGGTCGATGGTGACCGTGGTGCCATCGGAGGTCGGCCGGCCTTTGGTGACGTCCTCCGGGCCTCGGAGGGCCTGGCCGTAGAGTTCCGTCGAGGCGAAATAGGCGGCGATGAACAGCAGCAGACCCGCGATGCCGAGTTTCATAATGTCGTTCTACTTACCCACCGCACACACATCCACTATCAGCCGTTCGGTTCGGGTTTCAGATGTCGCCACCAGCACGCGATGTAGAGAGTCAGCGAAATAACCAACACCACCACGACCCAGAGCACCACGGTGACGTCGATCCAAGCACCGAATGGTGGCGAGTCGGGAAGCGCGCCGCGCAGCGGCATCACCGCGAAGAGCATCGCGGCATACCAGGTGGTCATCGGCGGCTGGAATCTCCGGCGGTCGCGAAACGTCTGCACCGCGACGAACAGAGCCAGAACGGCAAGTGCGACAAGGACACCGAGGATGACGACGGCAAAGGCCGCAGTACTCGGTGAGCGGTAGAGATTCAATCGGTACGGCGCACGTTCATTGCCCGCGCCGAGACGATTGACCTCGATTTTCCAGCCGAGCAATCGGTCGACCAGGGTCGCGTGGGTGGGCTCCGGCGTCAGGGCGGCACCGGAAAAAAGTTGCATAGCCAGCGGCCCGGATTGGTAACTGTCGAACGGCCAGTCGGCGACGTCGCCGGTGAGGGTGACCGATACCGGGATGATGTCGGGCAGCGTGCCCTTGGGCCACGTCCGCTTACTGGCCGATGTCACCGACGTGGCCACGACGCTGAGGTCGTCTTTGAGTGTGTGGGTGCGAGGGTCCAGCAGTCCCGGGCCCGGTACCACGGTGATGTTGGCCCGCAGCAAGCTGTTGTCGGACTGAATGTCCTCGATGTCGAACGTCACCTGGGTTCCGTCGTCCGACGACGGGCCATCGGCAATCCGATGCGGGTGACCCATGCCGCTGTCGATATACAACACGATCGATGCGATATAGGCCGCGAGAAAGACAGCGACACCGATGACGCCTCGTCTCACGGACCCTGTTCTACTCGACGGTGACGGACTTGGCCAGGTTTCGGGGCTTGTCGACGTCGTAGCCGCGCGCCCGGGCCACCGACGCGGCGAAAACCTGCAGCGGGATGGTCGACAGCAACGGCTGCAAAAGCGTTGACACCGAGGGTATTTCGAATAGATGGTCGGCGTAGGGGCGGACCGTTTCATCGCCCTCTTCGGCGATCACGATGGTCACCGCGCCGCGCGTCTGAATTTCGCGAATATTGGACAGCAACTTGGCGTGCAGCGTTGCCGAACCCTTGGGTGAGGGCATGACGACGATCACCGGCAGGTCGTCCTCGATCAGCGCGATCGGGCCGTGCTTGAGTTCGCCGGCGGCGAACCCCTCGGCGTGCATGTAGGCAAGTTCCTTGAGCTTGAGGGCGCCTTCGAGGGCAACCGGATAGCCGACGTGGCGTCCCAGGAACAACACCGTCGACGACTGGGCGAGCCGGTACGCCAGCTCGGTCACCGGGCCGGTGGCCGCGATCACCCGGGCCACCAAATCCGGCATGGCTTCCAGCTCGCGGTACTCGCGTTCGACCTCGTCGGGATATTTGGTGCCACGCGCCTGCGCCAGTGCCAGGCCGACCAGATAGTTCGCGGTGATCTGCGCAAGGAACGTCTTGGTGGAAGCCACGCCGATCTCCGGCCCGGCGCGCGTATAAAGCACCGCGTCGCATTCGCGTGGAATCTGGGAGCCGTTGGTGTTGCAGATCGCCAGCACCTTGGCCTTCTGCTCTTTGGCGTGCCGGACAGCCTCGAGCGTGTCGGCCGTCTCACCGGACTGAGAAATGGCCACGACCAGCGTGCTGCGATCCAGAACCGGGTCCCGGTAGCGGAACTCGCTGGCCAGCTCCACCTCGACCGGCAACCTCGTCCAGTGCTCGATCGCGTACTTGGCCAGCAGCCCCGAGTGGTAAGCGGTACCGCATGCGACCACGAACACCTTGTCGACTTCGCGCAGTTCCTGGTCGGACAGTCGCTGCTCGTCGAGCACGATCCGGTTGCCCACGAAATGGCCGAGCAGCGTCTCGGCCACCGCGGTGGGTTGTTCGGCGATCTCTTTGAGCATGAAGTACTCGTAGCCGCCCTTTTCCGCGGCGGCGAGGTCCCAGTCGATATGAAACTCCCGGGCATTTGCGGCGTCGTCGTTGCCGTGGAAGTCGGTGATCCGGTAGCCATCGGCGGTGATCACCACCGCCTGATCCTGACCGAGTTCCACCGCCTGGCGGGTGTG
Organism: Mycobacterium sp. ML4; assembly: GCF_054515735.1. NCBI lineage: Bacteria > Bacillati > Actinomycetota > Actinomycetes > Mycobacteriales > Mycobacteriaceae > Mycobacterium > Mycobacterium sp. ML4. Next base: position 61,796 of record NZ_JBTNSY010000022.1, on the reverse strand, counting down.
TTCGATGAAGGCGGCGACATCGGAGCCGACGAACATTTCGCCGTCGCCGATGCCGACGACCAACGGTGTCGAGCGACGGGCGGCGACGATGGTGCCCGGTTGATCGGCGTGGGCGAAAACCAGGGTGAAATGGCCTTCCAGGCGGCGCAGCACCGACAGCACGGACCCGGCGAAATCGCCTGCCGTCTCGCCGTGGTGGTAGGCCTGCGCAACGAGATGCACCGTAACCTCGGTGTCGGTGTCGCTGGCGAACTCCACGCCGGCGGCCTCCAGCTCCTGACGCAGCGACGCAAAGTTCTCGATGATGCCGTTGTGGACGACGGCGATTTTGCCGGCGGCATCGCGGTGCGGGTGCGCGTTACGGTCGGTGGGCCGACCGTGAGTGGCCCAGCGCGTGTGACCCAAACCCGTGCTGCCCGCCAGTTCGGCAGCGGTCATCTCGGCCAGTGCCGCCTCCAGATTGGCCAGCTGACCGGCGCGCCGGCGCACGGTCAGCTTGCCCTTGCCGTCGGCCAGCGCGATGCCGGAGGAGTCGTAGCCGCGGTACTCCATGCGGCGCAGCGCGTTCATGACGACGTCGCAGGCAGGACGCTGCCCGACGTAGCCGACGATTCCGCACATTCTGACCAGGGTAGTGCAGGTGTGCAATTAGCACTTGGACCGGCGATATCGTGTATCTCTAACTGCACGAAAAATACTGCCGTGTCACAACCGAATCAGACGCACGCTGCCCAATCGCAACCTGTCGCGCCTGGATACCCGGAGCCGCTGTTCCAGGTCACGCTGCGCAAGCACACCGCCCAGAGTGGGGGAATTACGTGACAGCCGGGTTGAGGAATTACGTGTGACGGACAACCCCTCAAACCTGGCGAAATCCGTGACCACTGACAAACTGATGCAGCAGCGCCGAACGCCACCCGATCGGCCCCGATCGGTGCAACGCCCAGACCGCCAGTTGTGAACCGCGCGACCGCTTGCGCCAATGCGGTTCAACCACCTGCCGATCAACCATGCTCACTGGCCCGCGCACTTGGATCTGCCGCGCAATTCGATACCACGGAAACGTTGCCGAAGCATAGGGTGTCGCCGCCAGCTGGCGGCCCTTTCCGACTCGTAGCGGGTGAAAAAAGTGATCTCGGTTTCGGCTGCGTCGTTGCACCAGGCCGTACGGCTGACGGGCCGTCCCTCTGCCACCGTGGCCACCACCATGGCATTGGGCTCGGACAGACGCGCGACCTGTGCGTCGCCAAACCACCTGGGGAACAACGCAAGCCAGCCTCCCGCGAGCCAGTCAGCATCGAGGTCAGAGCAACCATCGTGCTTGGATAAGCTGTAGTCCACTGGTCACCTTCCTAGCTTGGGCCTAGCTGTTGTTGAACCGAGACGTTTGTGCCATTCGCGCCCAGATCTGTGCGCACAGGCCTCGCCGGGCCGATCCTCAACCGGGTCCCGCCCACCCGGCCGCCGTCAGCGACGCCGCCCGGTTGGTACCCCGACCCGTCCGGGCAACCCGGCCGCCGCTACTGGGACGGCACGGCGTGGACGAACTTTACCCATCCACCGGCGCCCGGCTAACGTCGACGCGTGGCCCGCATCCGCAAGCTCTTCGCCGCCCTCAACCGTCGTGGCCCACATCGTGTTCTGCGCGGTGACCTGGCCTTTGCCGGTCTTCCCGGGGTGGTCTACACCCCGGAAGCCGGATTGAACCTGCCCGCCGTCGCGTTCGGTCACGACTGGCTGACCGGTTCCGCGCAATATGCGGGCCTGCTGGAACATCTGGCGTCCTGGGGCATCGTGGTGGGGGTACCGGACACCCAGCGCGGACTCGTCCCGTCGGTGATGAATCTCGCCTTCGACCTCGGCGTTGCACTCGACATCGTGGCGGGAGTGCGGCTGGGTCCCGGCGAGATCAGCGTGCACCCCGCGAAGCTTGGCGTGGCCGGCCACGGCTTCGGTGGTTCAGCGGCGGTGTTCGCCGCGGCGGGTATGGCCGGCTCGGCCCGTACCTCGCTCGCGGCGGTGGCAGCGCTCTTCCCGACGGTGACCGCTCCCCCGGCGGAGCAGCCCGCCGCGGCGCTCGACGTGCCGGGCCTCATCCTGACCGCGCCCGGAGACCCCAAGACGCTGAACTCCAATGCCCTGGCGCTGGACCGCGTCTGGGACAAGGCCACGTTGCGCATCGTCAGCAAAGCACAAGCCGGTGGCCTGGTCGAGGGTCGGCGGCTCGCGAAGGCGGTGGGGCTGGCCGGATCAGACCGCAAGACCCAACGGGCGGTCCGCGCGCTGCTGACCGGCTATCTGCTCTATACGCTGGGTGGCGACAAGACCTACCGCGACTTCGCCGATCCCGAGGTGCACCTGCCGAAAACCGACCCGGTGGATCCCGAAGCGCCGCCCGTGGCCCCCGAAGAGAAGATCGTCGCGCTGTTGAAGTGAACACCGGGTGCGCATGGGTGTCCAGACGTCCGAGATAGGGTAATCGCCCCCCATGGCAGACGTGCACACGTTGTATCAACGATGGATCACCGAGTTGTGGGCCGGCCGGCCCGTCGCCGCGGAGATCGTCACCGACGACTTCGTGGGCCACTGGCCCGACCGCGATGTGCGGGGGCCCGACGAGCTTGCGCAGATCATCCGGGAAACGCGAAACATGTTTACTGACCTGACCTTTGCCATAGTGATCGGTCCGCTGCGAGACGGCGACCTGATCGCCGGCCGCTGGGCCGGCACCGCTGTCGGCCAACACGGCCCGGTCAGTTTCACCGGCAACGACATCCTGCGCCTCGCTGACGACGGGCAGCAGTTCGCCGAGTACTGGACGGGCACAGCGACCGGTTGAGGGCCGCCCGCCTGGCGGCCGTGGTAAGTGTCGTTGATGCGAATCGGTGTCGCGCTGGACTATTCGGGCGGATTCCACGAAGCCGTCGACCGCGTCGTGGAACTCGAGAAGGCCGGTATCGATGTTGCGATGGTCGCCGAGGCCTATGCTTTCGACGCCATCAGTCAGTTGGGGTTTCTGGCGGCCAAAACGAGCACCGTCGAACTTGCTTCGGGCGTGCTGCCCCTCTACATCCGCACGCCCACGCTGCTGGCGATGACGGCCGCCGGCCTGGACTACGTATCCGGCGGCAGATTCCATCTCGGCATCGGAACCTCCGGCCCCCAGGTAATCGAAGGATTTCACGGCGTCGAGTTCGACGCCCCCCTGGGCCGCACCCGCGAAGCCGTGGAAATCTGCCGGCAGGTGTGGCGCCGGCAGCAGCCGCTGCAATACGCCGGCACGCACTACCAGATCCCGCTGCCCGCCGACCGTGGAACGGGTCTGGGCAAGCCGCTTGAGCTTATCAATCATCCTGTGCGCGAACGCATTCCGAGTCCGATTGCGGCACTGGGCCCGAAGAACGTCGAACTCGCGGCGGAGATCGCCGAGGGATGGCAGCCAGCGTTCTACTATCCGGACAAAGCCCATCTGGTGTGGGGAAAGGCGTTGGCGGCGGGTGCGGCCAAGCGCGATCGAGCGCTCGGCCCGCTCGACGTCATGGTCGGAACGGCGCTGGCGATCGGCGAGGACGTCGAAGACCGGTTCGGCTGGATCAAACCGCAGCTGGCGCTGTACATCGGCGGGATGGGCGCCAGGGGGCGCAACTTCTACCACCGCCTGGCGACCAGATACGGCTTCGGCGAGGCCGCCGACCGGATCCAGGACCTCTACCTGGCCGGCCGCCAACGCGAGGCGATCGAGGCGCTTCCCGGCGAGCTGGTGCGTGGGGTGTCGCTGATCGGGCCGCGCGGCTTCGTCGCCGAACGGCTCGCCGCTTTCGCCGAGGCCGGGGTGACGACGTTGTTGGTGCGACCGGCGACCACCGACCCCGGTGAGGCCGTTCGCTACGTCGAGGAGCTGCTGGAACTCCGGCAGTCCTGACGCCGTCCCACGTTTCACTGGCCGGCCTGCGGAAGCTCGTTCGCCGCGATCTCACACGGCGTCGATGCGGCGGGAAGCGGCATCGGCGGCGGCGCGGCCGCCGGCGGCCCGGCAGCCGCCGGCTCGGGAGTCCGCGGCCCGGCCCCCGGCGACTCGGTTGCCGGTCTCGGCGGGCCGAGCGGTTCTGAGGCCGGGACCGCGACGTCGCCGGCCCGCGGGACCGGCTCGGAACTCCGCGGCTCATCGGGTGCTTCGAGCGGGTCCGGTTCGCGCCCGTCCTGCGCGTCGTCTTCGAACAGATCGTCACCGGATGCGTCGGCGCCCGGCCCCAGCACGTCGCCCAGGGCGGCAATGATGCGATTGGCAAGACCAGCGAGCCCGCTCAGGTCTGCCGGGATGGTGTTGCCGGCGAGCCCACCGACGCCTTGTGACATCCCCGGGTCCTCGGACCATCCCGTATCCACGGCCGGAGTAGGTGGCATCGGACCTGGATTGGCTGCGTCAGCAAACGGGTGCGTGGCGAGCGGCGATGCCGCCGTCGAGGGCGCGGTGCCGAGTTGCCGACCCGGCGTCCCCGTCGGCAGGGCGGTGCCGGGCACGGCACGCCCTGTCGTCACCGTCGCCGGTCGTACCGGTTGACCGGCCGTCCCGAAATCGCCCGGCACTTCGAAGCACACCCGCGGCGCGGCCGCCAGCCGGTCAATGACCATGTCATAGGCGGCCGTGATCCCCGCATGGGCGGATAACATCGCCGAGCGCCAGTCACGTCGAATGTCGTTGTCCACGTATGGCTTTATCTGCTGGTCGACCACCTCTCGGGCGGACGCCTGAGTCATCACCGAGGCAGCCGCGGCCAACCATGCCGGCCGGTGCGCGAGCGTGCGGTCGTCGATCGCGAGGGTTGTCGAGACCTTGGCGTCCACCATGTGCCACAGGTTGTCCCGCAGCGACTCGCACCGCTGGGCCGCCGCTCGAACCTCGGCCACGACCGCGCCGGCAGTGCCGCAATGACGCTGCAGCAAACCGACCGCGGAGTCGGCACCGGATCCGGTCCACGCGGTGCCCAGGACGGCGATTTGATCACGCAGCAACCGCAGCGCTTCGGTGAGCACCGATCCCGCGGCGCGCAGGGCCGCGCAGTCGGCGCCGAGAGCCTGCAGATCGAGTCCGTCTTCGCTCGCGTACAAGTCGGCGATGTACGCAGGATCCCCGGTCAGGTCCGGATCCCGATAACCGATCTGCCGGCAGGCGTGCAGATAACTCCGCATGTGCTCGATCGCGGGCAACCCCTCAGCCACGCGCCCTGCGACGTCCAACCACCCGGCCACGATCAGGCGATCCGGGCCGCGGCATGCAGCTCGGCCTGGGCGTAGCGGTCGACCTCGGCGCGCAACGCGACGGCGATCTCGACCGCAGCCCGCGACCACTGCGACAAATCCTCCGCCAGGCGGTGCAGCCCCGATCGGACCGCATCTCCGCGCGCGGCGTAGGACCGGCCGGCCCGGGCGCCGTCAAAAGCCAACCCCGCCAAGTGTCGTGATACTGCGTTGTCGATCAGTTCAGCCGCGTCGTCGATCCGGTCAGCGATGCTGCGCACATCCGCGCTATCGAGTCTCATAACCACTTCGACGCCGCACGGGGCGCCGGGGTTCCACCGGGTTTCTAGCCGGCGGCGCTGACCGCGTCGGCCACTCCCGTGGCCAGCCGCCGCGCAATGTCCTCGTCCGCCGCCTCCACCATGACGCGGATCAAAGGCTCGGTTCCCGAGGGCCGCAACAGGATTCGCCCGGTGTCGCCAAGCTCGGCCTCGGCCTCCCGCACGGCGGTCTGTACCGAGGGCGCAGCAGCGGCGTTGGCCTTGTCGGCCACCTGTACGTTGATGAGCACCTGCGGCAGGGTCTGCATCGCCGAGGCCAACGTGGCCAGTGATGAACCAGTTTGGACCATGCGCGTCATCAAGCGCAGGCCGGTGACGATGCCGTCGCCGGTTGAGCCCAGTGCCGGCATGACGATGTGGCCGGATTGCTCGCCGCCGAGGCTGTAATCGCCGGCGCGCAGTTCCTCGAGTACATAGCGGTCTCCGACGCCGGTGGTGCGAACGGTCACCCCGGCCGCACGCATGGCCAGGTGCAGGCCGAGGTTGCTCATCACCGTCGCCACCAGCGTGTCGGAGGCCAGCTCGCCGGCCTCCTTCATGGCCAGGGCCAGCACCACCATGATGGTGTCGCCGTCGACAAGTTCGCCGTTGGCGTCCACAGCCAGGCAGCGGTCGGCGTCTCCGTCGTGGGCGAGGCCCAGGTCGGCGCGATGCGCGACGACGGCCGCCCGCAACGCGTCCAGGTGGGTGGAGCCGCAGCGCTCGTTGATGTTGAGGCCGTTGGGTTCGGCGTTGATCGCGATGACCCGCGCACCGGCGGCGCGGTAGGCGTTCGGTGCCGCCACGGAGGCCGCGCCGTGGGCGCAGTCGACCACCACGGTCAGCCCGTCCAGCCGGTGGGTGCTGGCTTTACCGACATGGCGCAGGTAGCGTTCGGCGGCGTCCTCGGCGTCGACGACCCGGCCGATCCCCGCGCCGACGGGACGCAGTCCGGGGCCCGCAGCGACCAGGTTCTCGATCTGGTCTTCGGTGTCATCGTCCAGTTTGTGGCCACCGGGACCGAAAATTTTGATGCCGTTGTCGGGCATCGGGTTGTGCGACGCCGAGATCATCACGCCGAAATCGGCGTCGTAGGCTCCGGTCAGATACGCCACCGCCGGTGTCGGGAGCACCCCGACCCGCAGCGCGTCCACGCCTTCGCTGCTCAAACCCGCGATGACCGCGGCCTCGAGCATCTCGCCGCTGGCCCGCGGATCGCGGCCGATCACAGCGACGCGCCGGCCGGGGCCGCTTGAACTCGCCAGGTGACGTGCCGCGGCGGCGCCCAGCGCGAGCGCCAGCTCGGCGGTCAACTCGCGATTGGCGACTCCGCGGACGCCGTCGGTGCCGAATAGTCGACCCATGCGGACAAACCTCTCACAGTTGGCTCACATTTGTGCACTGTGCACATACCCACTGTTGGCTGCGAGCGAGCGGACCAGCCGCGCGACACGCCGAATGATGCCCGCTCGCAGCCAAAAAGTGGCCCCTGATCAGCGCTTGCTGTACTGAGGCGCCTTGCGGGCCTTCTTGAGGCCGTACTTCTTGCGTTCGGTGGCGCGCGGGTCACGAGTCAGGAAGCCGGCCTTCTTCAGCGCCGGCCTGTCCTCGGGGTTTGCCACGATCAGTGCACGGGCGATGCCCAGACGCAGCGCGCCGGCCTGCCCGGACGGGCCGCCGCCGTGCAGCAGGGCGTAGATGTCGTAGCTGTCCAACCGCTCCACGGTGACCAGCGGCGCCTTGATCAGCTGCTGGTGCACCTTGTTCGGGAAGTAGTCCTCCAGGCTGCGTCCGTTGAGGTCGAACTTGCCGGTGCCGGGCACCAGGCGCACCCGTACCACGGCCTCCTTGCGGCGGCCGACGGTCTGGATAGGACGCTCGAAGACGAACGACTCACTCTCGACCACGGCTTCAGCGACGTCGGTGGTTTCCAAACTGGTCTCGGTCACTGCGCCACCTGCTTGATCTCGAACGGAACCGGCTGTTGAGCGGTGTGGGGATGCTCCGGGCCTGCGTAGACGCGCAGCTTCTTCTGGATCTGACGGCTCAGCTTGTTCTTGGGCAACATGCCGACGATCGCCTTCTCCACCACCCGGTCGGGGTGCTTTTCCAGCAGCTCACCGATGCTGCGCTTGCGCAGACCGCCGGGATACCCCGAGTGGTTGTAGGCCATCTTGCTCTGCAGTTTGTCGCCGCTGATGGCGACCTTGTCGGCGTTGATGACGATGACGAAGTCACCGCCGTCGACGTTGGGCGCGAACGTGGGCTTGTGCTTGCCACGCAGCAGGTTCGCCGCTGCGACGGCAAGGCGGCCAAGCACGACGTCCGTGGCGTCGATGACATACCACGACCTCGTGGTGTCACCCGCCTTGGGCGCGTATGTGGGCACGGCGCTTACCTTCTCTTCTCTCGGGTGGATCCCGGTGCGAACCGGGGGCCGGTCAGGCGTGGTTAAGGCTGGTCTCGGCGACCGACAGTGACCCGAGGACCCTATGTACCCGTAGGTACCCGCACGCCAACGGAGCAGCTTACCGAGGCGTATCCCCGCAGGTCAAAATCACTAGCACCGCCAGCTGCCGGCCGCGCGGCGGTCTGCGGCGGCCACCTCGTCGGCGCCGTCGCGGACCGCGTGCCCCAACTCGACGAGAATCTCGTTGAGCGCGGTGGCCGCGCGGTGCCAATTGAGCTGTTCGACCTGGTAGGCCGCGGCCGCCTGCCGCGTCCACAGTTGCTGCAGCGGCGCGATCTGCGCCCGCAGCTCCTCGAGCGCGGCGTTCAGGCGTGCCGCGGTGGTGTGAATCTCCTGCCGAACGGTGTGTTCGATGGCATCAAAGTTGTACGAGAGCCCCGCATCCATCGCTGCTCTCCTCCTCAGAGCCTGCCGCCGGCCGCGGCGATGTGATCGGCATGACTCTGCCCGGCTTGCCGCAGTGTGGCCTCGTTGCTCCGGATCGTTTCGGCGATGGACGCGAGCACGTGATGAAGCCGCGTGGACTCGGCGTTCCAGCGATCCACCACCTCCTTGAAGCGTGCCGCGGCAGGGCCGCCCCAGACCGAAGGCGGCACACTGCCTACCCGGCCGATGAAAGCGTGCAACATGGCCCGGATTTCCTCGTTACGGACATCGGTGGTGGCAGCGACCGATCTCATCAGGTCGAAGTCGGCGTTCAGTTCGTGGGTGGTGACCGGCGTGGTCATGTTCTTCTCCTGTCTGTCGATAGATTCGACCGCGCACGGGCCGGTTTGGTTCCCGCAATTTTCCGAAGCTCAGTCCAGCGCGTGTGCGGTGCGCACGGCCTGATCGCAGGCAGCGCGGACGGCGTCCCAGTCCGCGGGACTGCTCTGGCATCCGACACTGATTCGCACCGATCCGTCGAGGAACACCGACCACCGCACCTCGTGTGCCGTGCGGACTTCGCGGTAGGTCACCGCCGGCCGGCCCGCACTGTTCCCGGCAGGGTTGAAGTCGACGAACACGCCGGCCCGTTCGGCATCCAGGGCCCTTCGCAACCGCTCGGCGGACCCGGCCGGCGTTTCGCCGGGCGTGGGTGTTTGCGTGACCAGCAACGCCGTCTCGGGATCTGACGGCGAAGTGAGCTGCAGTCGCGCCGAACCGGGCCCGCCGAGCACGCGCCGCGCCGGCCAGCTCGCCGGGACGGTCAACGCCACACGGCCCTCCACCAAAACCGTCGTCGCCGCCTCTTCGGTGGTCGGGCGCGGATTCTCGAAGCGCCCGGCGGCCACTGCCAAACCCACCATCGACGCGGCGGCGCCCGCGAGCACCAGCCGCACGACCGGTCGGCCACTGGACCGCGGACCCGGCACCGGTTCTTCCGTTGCGCCGGGAATCAGCGCTGCGGCGCTGACCAGTCGATCCAGTTCCTCGTCGTCGACGGTCGTGACGGTCCGTCCGGCCCCGACCACGCCGGCGATCAACGCTGCCAGCTGCGGCGCTCCGCAGACCGCACCCGGTGCGTCGATCAGCACGTTGTCCTGGTGCGAAGTTGAGACGACGCGGCCGACCTCACGGGCGACGGCTTGCTCGTCGGTGAGCCGTGGCACGGCCACCAGCTCGCGTGCCGTGATCGCCACCAGGCGTTCGGCGATCTCCACCAGCACCGACGGATGTTGTGTCAGCAACCATGACCGCGGCCGCACCTCGGCGTCGTCGCCCCCCACCGCCCGCGCGGCCGCGGTGACCACAGCGGTGCGCGACGCCGGCCACCATGACGGATGTACGACGGTCATGCCGCAATGCCCGTCGGCCAGCGAGCGCAGCACAGCGCACCACAGCGCATCGACAGCGATCGGCCGCTCGTCCACCAGCGCCACCGGGTCGTCGATCGCGTCTACAGCGGCCACCAGACAGTCGCTGATTTCTGTTGTCCCGCAACATGGTCGGCGGACGACTCCGGGACCCGCAACGACAACGGCGCGGTGCGCGGTCATGCCGGTGGGCTCCAGGCGACCTGAATCAGCTCGTCGATGCCGGGCCGGGTGATCAACGTGCCGCGTCCGGGCGGCAGCGGGACCGGTGGCCTCGATCCGAGCAGAACCCCCTCTTCGGAGCGCCCGCTCATCACCAGTCCCATAGAGCCAAGTTCACGCAGGCCGGCCAGCAGCGGCTCGAACAGCGCCCGCGCCGCGCCTCCGCTACGCCTGGCCACAATCACATGCAACCCCAGATCTGCTGAGTAAGGCAGATATTCGAGCAGTTGCAGTAGCGGTTGTGCGGCCGAGCCGGCGACCAGATCGTAGTCGTCGACCACGATGTAGAGGTCGGGACCGGTCCACCAGGATCGGGCGCGCAGTTGGGTCGGGCTGACCTCGGCGGCGGGCATCCGTGCCCGCAGCCGTTCGACCACGTCCGCTACCACAGCACTCAAGGCCGCAGGCGACATGGCGTAGCCGCCGAGATGATCGGACTCGACGACACCGAGCAGGGTGCGCCGGAAGTCGACAAGCATGAGCCGGGCCTGGGCCGGGGTCCGGGTGCGGACGATCTCGCGGCACAGTGTGCGCAGCACAGCGGTCTTGCCGCAGCCATTGTCGCCCAGGATCAGCAGGTGCGGATCGGCTCCGAAATCTAGTGCAACAGAGCGCAATTTACACTCGCTGAGGCCGATGACGATGTCGTCTCGGTGTTGGTCGGCGCAGATCACTGTCTGGTAGTCGACTTCGCTGGGCAGCAACGGTATCGGAGGCGCTGCGCGCCCGCTCCGGCACAGCGCGAGTCCGTCCCGGACGGGCAGGGCGATCAGCATGTGCTTGCCGTCGCCACAAAGGCCGCGACCGGGACGGTCGATCGGCACCAGGCGGGCCTGCCGGCGATCGACCTCGGAATCCGCGGCATCGCCTAGCCGCAGTTCGATACGGGTACCGAGTTGATCCTTGAGCGCCGGCCGGAATTCCGCCCAGCGGGTCGCCGTCAACACGATGTGCACTCGGTACGAAAGTCCTTGGGCTGCAAGCGCGGTGATGGTCTCCGCGGCCGCGTCGAATTCCTGGCGCAGGCCGGCCCACCCGTCGACGACGAGAAACAGATGGGCGAACGATCCGAGCGTCCCGCCGTCGCGAACGAAGGCTTGGCGATCATGCACGGCCGACTCCATTTCAGCGACCACGCGCCGGACGAGTTCGGGCCGGGACCGATCGGCGACCGCGCCGACATGCGCCATGTCGCGCACCGCGGACAGCTCACCGCCGCCGAAGTCCAGGCAGTAGAACTGCACCTGTCCGGGATCATGAGTGGCGGCCAGTGCGGTGATCAGGGTGCCAAGTGCGGTCGATTTTCCTGATCTGGGTGCTCCCACGACCCCAACGTTGCCGGCACCACCGGACAGATCCACCGTCAGCGGTGTCCGGCACTGGTCGAAGGGCCGGTCGACGATCCCGATCGGAGCTGTCAAAGGTGTTGGCCTGCAGTCCTTCAGCAGATCACGCAACAACGGCGGGCCGTCCAGCGGTGGCAACCACACCTGATGGGCGGGCGGCGCCTGGTGCTGCAGTCGCTCCAAAACCGTCCGCAGCACAGACCGACCCGGTGCGGTCGCCACCGGGGTCTGGGCCCCCACGGCTTCGGCGGTGAACCGGCCCACCGCGATCGATGACGGACTCTCGACACCGCCGGCCCGCTCGGTGCCCGAGACATACGCCGCCTGAAACCGAGTGAGTTCCCCGCTCGCGGTCCGCAGGAAGCCGGCGCCCGGATGCAGCGGCAGCTCGTAGGCATCCGGGATGCCCAGCACCGCGCGCGATTCGCCGGCAGACAGCGTCTTCAGGCACATCCGGTAGGACAGGTGAGCGTCCAACCCCCGCAACCGTCCCTCCTCGAGCCGCTGGCTTGCCAGCAACAAATGCATCCCCAGCGAGCGGCCCAGTCGTCCGATCGCAACGAACGTGTCGGCGAAATCCGGATGCTGACTGAGCAGTTCGGAAAACTCGTCGACGATGATGAACAACGTCGGCAGCGGCTCCGACCCGGCCCCGCGAGATTGTTCATAAGCCGCGACGCTGATGACATTGCCAGCTGCGCGGAGCAGCTGTTGACGACGGTTCATCTCACCGGCAAGCGCGTCGCGCATCCGCACCACCAGCGGCGCTTCGTCGGCGAGGTTGGTGATCACGGCCGCCACGTGCGGCGCGCTGGCGAGGTCGAGAAAGGTTGCTCCACCTTTGAAGTCGATGAGCAGCAAATTGAGCACCGCGGGCGAGTTACGCGCCATCATGCCCAGAGCGATGGTGCGCAACAGCTCCGACTTGCCCGATCCCGTAGCGCCTACGCACAGACCGTGTGGACCCGTACCGCGCTCGGCGGCCTCCTTGATGTCCAACTCGACCGGCCGACCGTCGGGTGTGGCTCCGATCGGGACACGCAGTCGCTCCCGGCGGTCTTGGTTGCGCCACAATGTCACAGGGTCGAATCCGGTGAGCGGTTCGATGCCGACCAGGTGGGTCCAGTCATACGGCCGTTGCGGCGACGCGCCCGCAAAACCGGCCATCCGACGCGCGAATACCACAGCGTCGTGACGGTCGAGAAAGTCCGGTGTTGCCGGTATTTCCTTGCCGTCTGCATGACGAATCATCAATGACGTCGCGTGCCCGCCGACCCGCAGCACCGTCGCCCCGGCAAGCGCGCTGTCGTCGCCGTCCGGGCCGTCGATGACCACCACCACCCGCGGCGACACAACCGCTGCCAGCGCGGCGTGCGCTTCGGCGGCGCTTCGGTACATCATCCGCGCCGGCCCGGCCCGGTCCGCGGCGACGGGGTGCTGGTTATGCGGAAGCCATTTCAGCCAGTCCCACTCAGACCGGTCGCGCGCGACGCCGGCGATCCGTAACTGCTGTGGTGCGTGCGATGTCGCCAGCTGACAGATCATCGCGCGGAGCAGTCCGCGCACCATCGTCGCGTCACCGTCGACGGTGACGGTGTCCGCCACCGCCAGTGTGATCGCGACCGGCACATCGACCAGGGCGGAATGCGTTCGCACAAAGCGGCGCAGGGCGAGGATGGTGACGGGATCACAGCGCTGCGCCGACGGGGTCGGCGCGGCGACCAACGGGGTCGCGAGCGGGACACATCCCAGACCGACCCTGACCCGGCAGAAGTCCGGATCAGCGGATTGTCGCGGCCACATCCGCGCTCCGCCGACCAGCGTCCACAGCGTGTCAGGGTCCGGATGTGCCAGCTTCATCGAATGACGTTGCGTCACAGCGACTTCGGTGACTCGGTCGCGCAGTCCACGCAAGTATGCGAGGTACTCATCCCGGTCGATGCTGATCGCCAAGCCACGGCGCCTCCCGATCGTCAGCGCCAGGGAGGCGAGCATCATCACCGGCATGGCCAGCAACGCAGGATTGCGTGCCCCCGGCGATGCCTTGACGAACACCGCCACGGTGACGCCCACTGTAAGAACAGACATCACGACGGGCAGCATCAGCGGACTCGACATTGCCGGTCGCGGCACCTCGGGAGGGGCAGCGATCTCGATGACCGCAGGCATAGTCCGGGTAACCTAGGCAGCACGACAGCTCAGCGCAATTCATCTGTGTACAAGCCCAGTTCGGCTGTGAACGGTGCATGCGCCCTACCCACGAACCGTCTATCGTCCCAACCATGTCTGCATCCGATCCGGTCCTGCGCCGCGTCGCGGTACACGCCGACCGCGCCGTGATCGACCTGACGCTGCCCGCTACCGTGCCCGTCGCGGAATTGATCCCGGCGATAGTCGACATCGTGGGCGGTGCAGCGCCGGCCACGCGCTACCGGTTGGCCCGGCTCGGGGCATCCCCGCTGCCGAACTCGACAACGTTGAGGCAGAACGGCATTGGCGACGGGGCGGTCCTCGTTCTGAGCCGTGAGACGCCCGCGCCCCCAGCGGTGCGCTACGACGACGAGGCCGACGCGGTGGCGGCGACGCTTGCCGAATCGGCCCGCGGCGGCCGGCTGACCGCGATGACGGCGGCGCTGGCCGCCGGCTGCTTCACCGCTGTGGGCGCGCTGGCGCTGATACGGAGCGCGTATAACGCCAGCGAGTATGCCGACAACCTCGCCGCGGGTGCGGCCGTCGCCGCAACCCTGACCCTGCTCGTGGCGGTGCTGGTACTGCGGCTTCGCCACGACCGGATCGCCGGCCTCACACTCAGCGTCATCGCCACGATGATTGCCGCCGTCGCCGGCCTGCTCGCGGTACCAGCTGCCCCCGGCGCCCACCACGTGCTGCTCGCGGCGATGGCCGCGGCCACCACTGCCACCGTCGCGACACGGGTAAATCGAAGTGCTGCAACCGCATTGGCGGCGATCGCTTATTGCGCACTGATCATCGCGGCAGCGGCACTGGCTGGTGCCGTTACCGGAGCACCGGCGCACGTCGTCGGATCGCTGACCGCGCTGGCCGGCCTCGGCCTGATCGAGGCGGCACCGCGACTGTCGATCCGGGTGGCCGGCCTGAAGCCCGGACTGGACCCGGACGACGGGCGAACCGCAGACGCACTGAAGGCCCGCGCCGGGCGAGCCCGCAGCCTGCTGAGCAGCCTGCGCGCCGGTTTCGCGTCCGCAGCCGCCGCCGGCGCCGTTGCCGCGGCACTGGCAACACCGCGGGCCATCGCCCTGGCCACGCTCACCGGGGTATTGCTGATGTGGCACCCCCGGGCCGACCGCGCCCGAGGACCGGTGTTCGCCACCGCCGGAATAAGCACAATCACAATCGCATTCGGTGCCGGTGCGCTCGCCGCGCCGAAGCACGCGCCGTGGATCGCGGTGCTGGCCGCGACCGCGGCCGCGGTGGCGATCTACGCGGGCTTCGTCGCTCCCGTGGTGACGCTTTCGCCGATGGCCGACCGCAGCCTTCACGCATTGGGGTGCATCGCACTCGCCGCGGTGGTCCCGCTGGCGTGCTGGACATGTGGCGCGTTCGGGGCCGTCCGCGGCCTGAACATCCTCCGGGCGTGAGCGCGGGCCGAACGGCGTGCCTGGTCCTCACCGCAGTGCTGGTTGGCCAGTGCGGCACGCCGCCGGCGCACGCGGTGACAGCTCCGCCGGTCGACGAAAAGTGGCTTCCCGCAGCCGCCTTGCCGTCACCGGCGCAGCGCGTCGTACAACGCCAGACGTGCGCGTTGGCGACGGCAGTCCCGGACAACGCTGAGGTACCGGCCCAGCTGGCCGGCTTCGATCTGCCGCAGATCTGGCGGCTCACCCGGGGCGCCGGACAGCGGGTTGCAGTCATCGATACCGGCGTTCACCGACATCCTCGCCTGAAGGAGCTCATCGGCGGCGGCGATTACGTGGCCACCGGCGACGGAACTCAGGACTGTGACGCCCATGGCACACTCGTGGCCGGAATCATCGCCGCCACACCAGGTCCCAAGTTCACCGGCGTGGCCCCGGATGTCACGTTGATCAGCATTCGGCAGTCGAGCTCAAAGTTCGTCGCGTCCGCCGACCCGTCCGGTACCGGTGTAGGCGACGTCGCGACGTTGGCCCGGGCTGTTCGCACCGCCGCCGATCTCGGTGCATCGGTCATCAACATCTCCTCGGTCGCCTGCGCTCCCGCTGCCAAGGCACCGGATGATCGAGCGCTGGGCGCGGCGCTCGCCTACGCGGTGGACACCAAGAACGCCGTTGTCGTTGCGGCCGCGGGCAACACCGGCGGTCCGGCGCAATGTCCACCGCAACCGCCCGACGTCACCCGTGACACCGTCGCGGTGGTCGTCAGCCCCGCCTGGTACGACGACTACGTTCTCACCGTCGGTTCGGTGGATTCCCGAGGCGCGCCCTCATCGTTCACGCTGGCCGGCCCCTGGGTGGATGTGGCGGCCACCGGTGAAGGCGTGACGTCACTGGACCCGGCCGGCGACGGGATCGTGAACCGCCTCGCCGGTCCGGCGCTGATCTCGGGCACCAGCTACGCAGCCCCGCTCGTCGCCGGGCTCGCGGCCCTGATCCGGGCGCGCTTTCCCGAACTGACCGCGCGCCAGGTGATGCAACGCATCGAGGCCACCGCGCATCATCCGGCCGCGGGTTGGGATCCGCTCGTCGGCAACGGCCCGGTCGACGCCCTTGCGGCAGTCAGCACGGACACCACTGCGTCGAGCGTCCCGGCGGCCCCCAAACCGCTGACCGTGTCGCCGCCCGCGACCAGTACCCCGCCGGATCGGCGCTACCGCGCGCTCGGCGGCGCCGCGGTCTGTCTTGTCGTGCTGCTGGCGGCGCTGGTACGTCGACGGTCAGGGTTGCGCGGCGACCGTATCGCGGGCGACTGACGCTTTTTCCCGACTCAGTTCCGGCCCGCACGGCAGCGCGCTCAGCACGGGCCACGGCGCGGCCGCCGGTGCTGCGGGCAGACCAAGAGCGTGCGCCGCATCTTCGTCGTGGATGGCGAACCGCACCCCGGTCTCGGTCACCAGATAGCGCGTGTCCATCCTGCGCTGGTCACCCGTCTGACTCACCGACGCCACGTAGGCGCTGCGGCCGGACGGGATGGAGAACGAATCCACCGCGGGCCCACGGCCGTCGGCCTGCGTCAGGGCCACGGGGACGGGAAACCGCGTGCCGGTGCCCGCCATGACCACGACGTCTGGCCGGCCCGATTCAACAGGGGTCCACGCCACGCACAGTGCCGCACCGGCGATATCCGACGGTGCCTGGTCCGGAAATTTGGACACCGGCAAGGTGTTGACGATCGGAGCTGCACGGAGCAGGTCGGGGGGCACGGTGATGACATCGGCGGACCCCTGGGAGACGCTGAAGCGCAGCACATCCGCGATGATCTGGCTGATTCGCTGGACTCCGCTGTCGAGCACGACGTAATACTCGTCACCGGCTGACCGTGTGATTCGCAGCACATTGCCGACCTGGAAACCCGGCAGCCACGCCCCGGCCGGCGCTCCGGCTCCGCGAATGCGGGGCGCCGCGATGGGCGGCCCCTCCGTGAGCGCATTCAGCAAAGTCTGCGAGACGATGCGCGGGGTGTGCTCTTGCAACCTCAGCGAGCGCACGATGGCGCGGTCGGCAACATTCACCAGCGCGCGTTGCCCGTGATAGAGCAGATACGCGGGGGCACCGGCGCCAACCGCCACCAGGACGGCCCGCTGCGCATCGATGCGGTCCACCGGCAGGCCCGATACCGGCCCGACGAACACCGATGTTCCCGCGGTTGCGTCACCGTCACACACCGTCCAGGCCGATTCCGTCATCGGCAGCGTTGCGGTCAACAACTGCGGCGCACCCGGGATACCAAGCAAAGGGCCGCGTTTCGTGCGAGAAAGCCGGGACTCGGGTACCGGCCGCGGATTCACGCTGGTCCCGGTGATCAATCGCGCCGAGGCCAGGTTGAGCACCGGATGCCAGGTGTCGCCGACCCGCACAAACAACGCTCCCGATGCCTCGTCCATCACCATCCCCGCATCGCCGAGACCTGGCTGCGGCCACAGCTGGCTGGCGATCAAGCAACCCACCAGGGCGACCAGCGTCACACCGCAGCCGATTGCCAGCGAAACCCGCCGCGGTCCGACCGACCTCGCGAAGTCCGCACCCAGCAATGCACCTTCCATACGGTGCAGGAGATAGCGGCTGGCGCTGACCTGCAGCCAGGTTGCCGCCTGCGGAGGCACTCATTCCCCCTGTCGTCGCCTGGTACGCCCGTCACCGTAGCCCGTCCGACGAAGCTGTCTCGCCGGTTATCCACAGCCGCTCGGGTTTTGCCCTGCTGTGTCGCGGGTAAAATCTCGGCGTGTACCAGCACTTCATCCGCCTGGCCGGTCGGGCCGGCTTAGGCCTTGCAGCCCTGTCCGCCGCCGTCCTGCCCGTCAGTGCGCTGGCCGCGGCTCCGTCCGCCCGAGCCGACGACTGCGCGGACGCCGAGGTCATCTTCGCCCGAGGGACCAACGAGGCACCCGGCCTGGGCCGCGTGGGTGATGCCTTCGTGGAGTCGCTGCGCCAGCAGACCAGCGGCCTGAGCATCAGGACCTACGGGGTGAACTATGCGGCGAGCAAGTTGCAGCTGCATGGTGGTGACGGCGCCAACGACGTGATCTCACACGTCAAATCGACCGTGACCGCCTGCCCTAACACCAAGATCGTGCTGGGCGGCTACTCGCAAGGGGCCTCGGTGATGGACATCGTGGCCGGCGTTCCGATCGGCGGCATCAGCTGGGGCAGCTCCCTGCCGCCGGAGTATGTCGACAACATCGCGGCGGTCGTCACATTCGGGGACATCGCCGACCGGGCCGGGGGATCACTGCCGACCAAGAGCACCCTGCTGGGGGCCAAAGCCGTCGATTACTGCAATCCGCAGGACCCGATCTGCCACGCCGGGTCCGGCAATGAATGGAGCGGCCACACTGAAGGCTACGTACCGGTGTACACCACCCAGGGCGCAGCTTTCGCCGCATCGAAGCTGATGAACGGCACCCCACATATGCCCGGTCAGCTGCCGCTGCTTCCGCAGATCCCGGGCAGCGTCCCGCAGGTGCCCGACGCTCCCTCCACCGCGGTGCAGCAGCCCGTGGTTCAGGTGCACTGACACCCTGTCAGTAACGCCTAGCATGGGGCCATGAGATGTGTCCCGCTGCGTCGGTTGGCGGCCGCCGTACTCGCGGCGGCCGCTCTCTTGATCGCCCCGCCGCTGGCGCCACCCGCGCACGCGGCCTGCCCAGACGTCGAGGTGATCTTCGCCCGCGGCACCGGTGAACCGCTCGGTCTCGGTCGCGTCGGTAACGCCCTCGTGGGGGCACTGCGCGCGCAGACCGGCCGCGACGTCGGCGCCTACGGCGTGAATTATCCGGCGAGCAGAGACTTCCTCGCCGCCGCCGACGGCGCCAACGACGCCAGCGACCACGTTCAGCAGATGGCCAACGCCTGCCCTGACACGAGACTGGTGCTTGGTGGCTACTCGCAGGGCGCGGCGGTCATCGACATCGTCACCGCCGCCCCGCTACCCGGTCTCGGTTTCACCCAGCCGTTGCCGGCCGAAGCCGCCGATCACGTCTCGGCGGTCACCCTGTTCGGCAATCCGTCCGGCCGGGCCGGAGGGCTGTTGACCGCGTTGAGCCCGCAGTTCGGCGGCAAGATTCTCAACCTGTGCAACGAGGGCGACCCGATATGTTCCGACGGCAACGTGTGGAAGTCGCACCTCGGTTACGTCCCCGGCCTGACCACTGAGGCCGCGACCTTCGTTGCCGGCAAGCTCTAGCGCCAATTGGCACTGCGGGCTGCAGGACGGCTAGTATCACCGAACCTCACCGATGACGCTGATCGAAATATTCACTTTCAGCTATTGCCAAGGGCTTTCGCAGTTTACTGGCAGTTTTGCGCCCGGGAGGATCGATGCAGAGGCTCGCAGCCGAGACCACCGACGCATCCGAACTCGGCAACACGGCGTCCACCGCGCAGACGCTTGAGGATTACACGCTGCGGTTCGCCCCGCGGCACTACCGCAGATGGTCGCCCGCGGTAGTGGGGATATCCGCGCTCGGTGGCATCGCCTACCTTGCGGACTTCGCGATCGGCGCCAACGTCGGCATCACCTGCGGTACCGGAAACGCATTGTGGGGCATCGGCATCTTCGCAATGGTGGTGTTGGCCAGCGGGTTTCCGTTGGCCTACTACGCGGCGCGTTACAACATCGACCTGGATCTGATCACCCGCGGCAGTGGATTCGGCTACTACGGGTCGGTGGTCACCAACGTGATCTTCGCAACCTTCACCTTCATTTTCTTTGCGCTCGAGGGCTCGATCATGGCGCAGGGTCTCCAACTGGGCCTGCACGTTCCGTTGTGGCTCGGTTACGCCAGTTCGACCTTGCTGATCTTCCCCTTGGTGATGTACGGCATGAAAGTTCTTTCCCAGTTGCAGCTTTGGACTACTCCGCTGTGGCTGGCACTGATGGTGGCGCCATTTGCCTACCTGGTATTGAGCCACCCCGATTCCATCGGTCAATTCTTGGCCTATCCCGGCAGCCGGGGCGGGGGCGGCGTCAACCTCGGCTCGGCTCTGCTGGCCGCGGGTGTGTGCTTGTCGCTGATCGCCCAGATCGCCGAACAGATCGACTATCTGCGCTTCATGCCACCACGCACTCCGGAGAATTCACGCCGGTGGTGGACATGGACGGTGCTCGCCGGGCCCGGTTGGGTCGTTTTCGGCGCGATCAAGCAAATCATCGGTCTGTTCCTGGCGGTCTACCTGATCTCCCATGTCGCGGGTGCCACGGACATAGCCAATGTGCCGGTGCACCAGTTCACGCAGATCTACCGCAATTTCATGCCGGGCTGGCTGGCACTGACCCTCGCGGTGATTCTGGTGGTCATCAGCCAGATCAAAATCAATGTGACAAACGCTTATTCGGGCTCGCTGGCATGGACCAATTCGTTCACACGCGTCACCAAGCACTACCCCGGACGCGTGTTGTTCCTCGGGGTGAATCTCGGCATCGCGTTGATCCTGATGGAAGCCAACATGTTTGACTTTCTGAACACCATTCTGGGCGGCTACGCGAATTGCGGGATAGCGTGGGTGGTGACGGTCGCATCCGACATCGCCTTCAACAAGTACCTGCTCGGCCTGTCGCCTCGCTCGCCGGAGTTTCGGCGCGGAATGCTGTACGCGGTCAACCCCGTTGGCTTCGGGTCCATGCTTCTTGCCGCCGGCTTGTCGATCATCGCATTCTTCGGTGGTCTTGGTGAGTCATTGCGGCCTTATTCTCCGCTGGTGGCGATCGCCATTGCGTTGGTGATGCCACCGATCCTGGCGATCTGCACCAGAGGTAAGTACTACCTGCGCCGCACCGATGACGGCATCGATCTGCCCTCGTACGACGAGCACGGTAACCCCTCGGATGAACAGTTGAACTGTCATGTGTGCTTTCACGATTACGAAAGGCCCGACATGATGGCCTGTCAGAAACACGACGCGTTCATCTGTTCGCTGTGCTTATCCACCGACAGCGCCGCCGTCCACGTAATGCCGGCATCCCGATAGCATCGTGATGGCTTTTTATATCCTGCGACTATTATTGCAATAGGATATTATTGGCCAGGCCGCCTTAGTGCTGACCCATCGATGTCGCAGCAGGCCGGTGTTCCCTACCCATGAAGGCCTGGACCGCTACTGACATGCCTGTGCACCCATACGCGTTCGGGGCGCTGCCGCCCGAGATCAACTCCGGTCGCATGTACACCGGAGTGGGTCCGGGTCCCATGCTGGCCGCGGCAACCGCCTGGGACGCCCTGGCGGCCGAACTCTACTCGGCGGCCAGCGGGTACAGCGCGGCGCTCTCGGACCTGACCGGCCTGGCCTGGCTGGGCCCCTCGTCGGTTGCCATGGTCGCCGCCGCCAAACCCTATGTCGCGTGGTTGCAGACGACTGCTTCGCAGGCCGAGCAGACCGGCCTGCAAGCGCGGGCCGCCGCCGCGGCATACGAGGCAGCCTTCGCGATGACCGTGCCGCCGCCGGTCATCGCGGCCAACCGACTCCTATTGCTGGCGTTGATCGCCACCAACTTCTTTGGACAGAACACCGGTGCGATCGCCGCCGCCGAGTCTGAATACGTCGAGTTCTGGGCCCAAGACGCCACCGCGATGTACACCTACGCCGAAAGCTCGGCAGCCGCCTCGGCGCTGTCTCCGTTCGGACCGCCGCCAACGAGCACCAGCGCGGACGACCTGCTCGCGCGGGGCGCAGCGGTAGCCAAAGCCGTTGCCGTGCAGTCGCATTGGCTGCCGATACTTCCCACCAAAGACTGGAACGCGCTGGTCGACACGTGGGGTCTGGCCTACTTCGGCATTGGGATTCTGCAGCTGGGCACCATGTTCGCGCAACAATTCCTGTCCGAGCCGGTCAGCGCATCGGCATCTGCCGGCGCCGCCATCGCCGCGACCCCGTCCATGGTGAGCGCAACGTCGGCGGCGTCGGCGGCCTCGGCCCAGGCGGCTCGGGTCGGCTTGCTCTCGGTACCACCGAGCTGGGCGTCGTCCGTGTCGACGATCGATGCCGGCCCCCAGTCGACTGCGAGCCGGGTCATGCTCACCGCAACGAGCGCCGCACCGAGTCCCCCGTTTCCTGCCATAGGGCCGGTGAATAGGCAACGCACCGCGGCCCTGGGCCGACGCAGATACGGGCGGCGCTACCGAGTGATGTCGTGCCCGCCGGCTGGGGGCTGAAAGAGGAGGAACAATGGATTTCGGCACACTACCGCCGGAGATCAACTCGATGCGCATGTACACCGGACCGGGGTTGACACCCTTGCAGACCGCCGCGGCGTCATGGAGTTCGTTGGCAGCCGAATTAGCCTCGACGGCAGGCGAATACGAGGAAGCGATCGATCTGCTGCGCAGCGAACAGTGGGCGGGACAATCGTCGGCCGTGATGGCCGAGTCCGTCGCACCCTATGTCGCATGGCTGCGCACCACGGCCGGCCAGGCTGAGCAATCGGGTGTCAAGGCGCGCCTCGCCGCGGCCGCGTATGAAACCGCTTTTCTGGCGACGGTGCCCCCGCCGCAGATCGCGGCGAACCGCTTGCAGCTGACGTCGCTCGTCAGTACGAATCTCCTGGGTCTCAACGGCGCCGCCATCGCCGCCGTAGAAGCCCAGTACGGCGAAATGTGGGCTCAGGATGCAGAGGCCATGTACGGCTATGCCGCCGCCTCGGCCTCCGCCGCGGCGGTGACACCCTATACGCCGCCGCCGCAGACTGCGAGCCCGAGCGCGGCTGCCACGCAGGCCAATGCCGTTACCCGTGCCGCTGCCACCACCGCGGGGGCGACGCAGTCGACACTGGCGGAACTGATCGCCATGGTGCCGGGCGCGTTGAGCGGACTCGCGTCGCCATTGACGGACGCCGCTGGGCCGATCGAGCGCTTTCTCGAGTGGTACGCACCATTCGCCAACTTCTTCTATGACACGCTCGGACTACCCTTCTTCGGTGCCGGTATAGCCAGCTTCTTCGCCGCGACCGCAAAGACGGCCGGGCTGCTGCCTGCGTCCGTGGCGCCCGAAGCTGCCGCGGCCGCAGCCGGTGCGGCGCCAGTGGGCAGTACCGGAGCGGTGACTGCGGCGGCCGGCAGCGCCGGCACGATCGGCAAGCTGTCGGTACCGCCCAGCTGGGCGGGAGCAAGCCTGACGCCGCAAGCCGTACCCGCCTCCGAATGGGTCAGTGACGTGGTCGAGCCGGCCGAATTTGCCTCAACCGGCGGCGTATTGAGCGGCATGCCGGTGGGCAGCTCGGGCCGGCACTCAGCGGCGTCAGGCCCGCGGTACGGAGTCCGTCTCACCGTCATGGGCCGCCCGCCGTCGGCGGGCTAGCGCGTGCGCAGATCCCGGGTGATCAGGTTTCTCGACTCCAGCTGATCGTCCGGCGGGTAGTCCACCCCGATCAGCGTCAGCCCTTGCGGCGGCGCGGCCGCGAAATCGCTGGACCGCGCTGTCGCAGTGAGTAGTTCACGGCACCACTGCGGGTCTCGACGATGCTCACCGACGGCAAGCAGGGCGCCTACCAGAGACCGCACCATGGACCAGCAGAACGCGTCGGCGCTGACGTGCGCGGTGACCAGATGCCCATCGCGTGACCAGTCCAGCCGTTGCAGCTCCCGAATGGTGGTGGCACCGTCGCGGTGTCGACAGAACGCGGCAAAGTCATGCAGGCCCAGCAATTCTCGCGATGCGCTGGTCATCGCATCCAGGTCCAGCGGGCGCGGCCACGCAGTCACGTAACGCACCTGCTGGGGTTCCGCACCATAGGGCGCCATCGACAGCCGATACACGTAATGGCGGCGAAGCGCTGAAAACCGTGCGTCGAAACCGGCCGGCGCGCGGGCGATATCGGTGACCCGGACATCAGCTGGCAGAAACCTGCCCAGCCGTCGCAACAGGGATCCGAATTCCGGGTCCCCCGGCCGATCGGATCGCGAGTAGCCGTTGGGCAGAGCGTCGGCGGGAACGTCGGCATGGGCGACCTGCGCGGTGGCGTGTACGCCGGCGTCGGTACGGCCGGCGGCACGCAACCGCACCGGCGCCCGGAAGATGGTCGTCAGCGCCTCGTCGAGCACGCCGGCGACCGTGCGCCGTTCCGCTTGCGCCGCCCACCCCGCGAAATCGGTTCCGTCGTAGGCGATATCGAGCCGCAGACGGACGAGTTCACTAATTCTCGGTGGCCTCGTCGGTGGCCTGGCCGGCGTCCTCGTCGGTGGCCTGGTCGGCGTCGGAGACGCTAGCCTGCGGCGCCGCAGCCGCGGCCTCGGGGGTGGCTTCCGCGGAGGTGTCGGCCGCAGCCTCCTCGGCTGCCGAGTCGTCCACCGCCTCGGGCTCCACCGCCGCCTGCGGCGCCGCCGCGGCCGCCTCGGGCGCAGCCTTCTTGGTGGCCTTGGTGGCCTGCTGGGCCGCGACCCGGCGTGCCCGGTCGGCCTCCGAGGTCACCGTCTTCTCCCGCACCAGCTCGATCACGGCCATCGGCGCGTTGTCGCCCTTGCGGTTCTCGACCTTGATGATGCGGGTGTAGCCGCCGTCGCGGTCGGAGAAGAACGGCCCGATCTCCGCGAACAGGGTGTGCACCACATCCTTGTCACGGATCTTCTTGAGCACCTCACGCCGGTTGTGCAGGGTGCCCTTCTTGGCGTGGGTGATCAGCTTCTCCGCGTACGGCCGCAACGCCCGCGCCTTGGGCTCGGTGGTCTTGATCCGGCCGTGCTCGAACAGGGACGTTGCCAGGTTGGCCAGGATCGCCTTCTGGTGCGAAGACGACCCGCCGAGGCGAGGTCCCTTGGTGGGCTTGGGCATTGCAGACGCTCCTGTCTAGATGTCGAGAGCAGTTAGAGCTGTTCGGTTTCGGCGTAGTCCGTGTCATCGTAGGCACCCTCGGTGGACCAGGTACCGGTGGCGACGTCGTATCCGGCGACCTCGGACGGGTCGAAGCTGGGCGGGCTGTCCTTGAGCGACAGACCCAGCTGGTGCAGCTTGACCTTCACCTCGTCGATCGACTTCTGCCCGAAGTTGCGGATGTCGAGCAGGTCGGACTCGGTGCGGGAGACCAGTTCGCCGACGGTGTGCACACCCTCGCGCTTGAGGCAGTTGTAGGAGCGGACTGTCAGGTCGAGGTCATCTATGGGCAGCGCGAACGAGGCGATGTGGTCGGCCTCGGCCGGCGACGGCCCGATCTCGATGCCCTCGGCTTCGACGTTCAGTTCGCGTGCCAGCCCGAACAATTCGACCAGGGTCTTACCCGCTGAAGCGAGCGCGTCGCGCGGGGTGATCGAGCTCTTGGTCTCCACGTCGAGGATCAGCTTGTCGAAGTCGGTCCGCTGCTCGACACGGGTGGCGTCCACCTTGTAGGTCACCTTGAGCACCGGCGAGTAGATGGAATCGACTGGAATGCGGCCGATTTCGGCACCCGAGGCCCGGTTCTGCACCGCCGGCACGTAGCCGCGGCCGCGCTCGACGACGAGTTCGACCTCGAGCTTGCCCTTGTCGTTGAGGGTCGCGATGTGCATCGACGGGTTGTGCACGGTGACACCGGCCGGCGGCACGATGTCGCCCGCGGTGACCTCACCCGGGCCCTGCTTACGCAGGTACATGGTGACCGGCTCGTCCTCCTCGGAGGACACCACCAGGCTCTTGAGGTTCAGGATGATGTCGGTGACATCTTCCTTGACGCCGGGCACGGTGGTGAACTCGTGCAGGACACCGTCGATGCGAATGCTGGTGACGGCCGCGCCGGGGATCGACGACAGCAGCGTACGACGCAGCGAATTGCCAAGGGTGTAACCGAATCCGGGCTCCAGCGGTTCGATGACGAACTGGGACCGGTTGTCGGTGAGGATGTCCTCGGACAGGGTGGGCCGCTGAGAGATCAGCATGGTGTTTCTTCTTCTCCTTCTCGGCACCCGCTATTTGATGCCGCTGTGTTGCCCCGCGGCGACCCGCTGCGCCCGGCTTCGCCGCGCTTGCGATCGCCGCAGTACCCGCACCGGCTGGTACGGGACATCTTTACTTCGAGTAGAACTCGACGATCAGCTGCTCGGCGAGCGGGACGTCGATCTGGCTGCGCTCGGGCAGCTGGTGGATCAGGATGCGCTGCCGCTCCCCCACCACCTGCAGCCAGCTCGGTATCGGACGGTCACCCGCGGTCTCCCGCGCGATCTGGAACGGCACCGTGTTCAGCGAATTGTCCCGGACGTCGATGATGTCGTACTGCGACACCCGGTAGCTGGGCACGTTGACGTGTACGCCGTTGACCGAGAAGTGACCGTGACTGACGAGCTGCCGGGCCATCCGGCGGGTACGCGCCAGCCCGGCGCGGTACACGACGTTGTCCAGTCGGCTCTCCAGGATCCGCAACAGTTCCTCACCGGTCTTGCCCGAGTGACGAACGGCCTCTTCGTAGTACCGGCGGAACTGCTTCTCCATCACGCCATAGGTGAAGCGCGCCTTCTGCTTCTCCTGCAGCTGCTGACGGTATTCGCTTTCCTTTACCCGGGCACGGCCGTGCTGGCCGGGCGGGTAGGGGCGCTTCTCGTAGGACTGGTCGCCACCGACGAGGTCGGTGCCCAGCCGGCGGGACTTGCGAGTAACGGGTCCGGTGTAACGAGCCATAGGTATGTCCTCCTGGTCCTAGACGCGCCGACGCTTGGGCGGACGAACGCCGTTGTGCGGCTGGGGAGTGACGTCG
Source organism: Mycobacterium sp. ML4 (assembly GCF_054515735.1). Lineage (NCBI taxonomy): Bacteria > Bacillati > Actinomycetota > Actinomycetes > Mycobacteriales > Mycobacteriaceae > Mycobacterium > Mycobacterium sp. ML4. Next base: position 35,083 of record NZ_JBTNSY010000022.1, on the reverse strand, counting down.
GAGATCGCGCCGACCTCCAGGCCGGCGGCCTGCAGCGAGCGGATCGCGGTCTCGCGGCCCGAACCCGGGCCCTTGACGAACACGTCGACCTTGCGCACGCCGTGCTCCTGGGCCTTGCGCGCGGCGTTCTCCGCGGCCAGCTGAGCGGCGAACGGCGTGGACTTACGGGAGCCCTTGAACCCGACGTGACCCGACGAGGCCCAGGCGATGACATTGCCCTGGGGGTCGGTGATCGTCACGATCGTGTTGTTGAATGTGCTCTTGATGTGGGCGGCACCGTGCGGGACGTTCTTCTTCTCCCTGCGGCGGGTCTTCTGGCCCTTCTTGGCGGATGTGGCCTGCCCTTTTTTTGCTGGTGGCATCGGGTTCTACCTGGCCTTCTTCTTGCCTGCGATGGTGCGCTTGGGGCCTTTACGGGTCCGCGCATTGGTTTTGGTCCGCTGGCCGCGCACGGGCAGGCCGCGACGGTGTCGCAGGCCCTGGTAGCAGCCGATCTCGATCTTGCGACGAATGTCGGCCTGCACCTCACGGCGCAGGTCACCCTCGACCTTCAGGTTCGCTTCGATGTAGTCACGCAAATGGGTCAGCTGGTCATCCGTCAGGTCCTTGGTGCGCAGGTCCTTGTCGATGCCAGTGGCCGCAAGAATCTCGTTCGAGCGGGTGCGGCCGATGCCGAAGATGTAGGTCAGCGCGATCTCCATGCGCTTGTCGCGCGGCAGATCGACGCCTACTAGTCGAGCCATAGGTGGCGTTTCCTCTTTTTCAGCGGAGGTCTTTTCCCAGTCCGTTCCCGCAACCCGAATTGGGTCTCCCTCGAGGGGCTAGCGGGGCCCGGCCTCCGTCCGGGCGTGTCCGAGCGACGTGTTCGCTCAGTGGTGCTGGGAGGTCAGCATTCAGTTGTGCGAGCGCAAGCCTTGACTAACCCTGTCTCTGCTTGTGGCGCGGGTCCTGGCAGATCACCATGACCCGTCCATGCCGACGGATCACCCTGCACTTGTCACAGATCGGCTTGACGCTGGGGTTCACCTTCACGGCAGTCTCGGTCCTGTTCTCTGGTCTTTGGGTGTTTCGTTACTTGTACCGGTACACAATGCGGCCGCGGGAAAGGTCGTAGGGAGACAACTCCACGACCACCCGGTCCTCGGGCAGGATGCGGATATAGTGCTGCCGCATCTTGCCGCTGATGTGGGCGAGCACCTTGTGGCCGTTTTCCAGCTCAATGCGAAACATGGCATTGGGCAGGGGTTCGACCACGCGACCCTCGACCTCGATGGCACCGTCCTTCTTTGCCATTACTTTTCGGCGATCCTCTACTTTTCGTCCATACCTGGTTTGGAGCAGCATTCGTCCGGACTGCAAAACGTGGGCCGATAATGGAAATTCCCGGAAGAAATTTCAGACAGGGCACGCCAAGAGTCGGCACGGACGCCGCACCGTTGGTCCACGATACCCGCAGCCCCACGTTCCACGCAAAAACGCCCGGGTCCGCCGTGAACAGGAATAGGCCACGTCGCCACGCCGGTTGCAGCAACCATGACCGCCCCTGTTGACAACAAGCCCGATCTTGGCCGGTTCGGATCGTTCGGTCGCGGCGTCACGCCACGACAAGCGAAGGAAATCGAAGCCCTGGGTTACGAGGCGGTGTGGGTGGGCGGCTCCCCGCCCGCCGAACTGGATTGGGTGGAACCGATCCTCGAAGCGACGACGACGCTGCAGGTGGCGACCGGAATCGTGAATATCTGGACGGCGGCGGCCAAGCCCGTCGCCGAATCGTTCCACCGGATCGACCGGGCCTACCCCGGGCGTTTCCTGCTCGGTATCGGCGTCGGCCATCGCGAGGTCGTCACCGAATACCGCAAGCCGTTAGACGCCCTCACCGAGTATCTGGACCAGCTCGATGAGTACGGCGTGCCCGCCAACCGCCGGGTGGTGGCTGCGCTGGGCCCGCGCATTCTGAAGCTGTCCGCCGAGCGCGGTGCCGGTGCGCACCCGTATCTGACGACGCCAGAGCACACGGCCCGAGCGCGCGAACTGATCGGGCCCTCGGCGTTTCTGGCTCCCGAACACAAGGTGGTACTGACCACAGACGCGCAGCAGGCCCGCGCGGTAGGACGCAAGGCCCTCGGCATGTACCTCAACCTGGCGAACTACCTGAACAATTGGAAGCGGCTGGGCTTCACAGACGAGGATCTGGCCAAACCCGGCAGCGACCGCCTGGTCGACTCCGTGGTGGCCTATGGAACCGTCGACGCCATTGCGGCACGGTTGCGCGAGCACCTCGACGCCGGCGCCGACCACGTGCCGGTGCAGGTTCTCACCCGCAGCCAGGACCTGGTCCCCGCGCTGGCCGAATTGGCCGGGGCGCTCGGGCTGTAAACGGGTATAGACCGGCGATGACTGAATCCGTTTCGCTCAAGCCCGACCTGGGCAAGTTCGGCGTGTGGCTGGGCAGCCGCACACTCGCCCCCGAGTTGGCCGCCGAGATCGAGTCGCTGGGCTACGGCGCCGCGTGGATAGGGGCGTCGCCGGACGCCGATCTGGGCTGGGTCGAACCCGCGCTGGAGCAGACCACGACCCTGCAGGTGGCAACCGGGATCGTGAACATCTGGACGGCGCGGGCCGAGGAGGTCGCCAAGTCCTACCACCACATCGAGGACGCGCATCCGGGTCGGTTCCTGCTGGGTATCGGGGCGGGCCACCCCGAGCACACCGAGCACTATCAGAAGCCCTACGACGCCTTGGTGTCCTACCTCGACGATTTGGACAACGCGATGGTTCCGAACAGCCGTCGGGTGCTTGCCGCGCTCGGGCCCCGGGTGCTGCGCCTGGCGGCCGAGCGCAGCGCGGGTGCCCATCCCTACCTGACCACCCCCGAGCACACCGGTACGGCTCGCCAGCTGGTGGGGAACACGGTGTTCCTGGCACCCGAGCACAAGGTCGTGCTCACCACCGACGCGGACGAGGCGCGCGCCGTCGGCCGCAAATTCATCGATTTCTATCTGGGCCTCAGGAATTACGTGAACAACTGGCTGCGGCTGGGATTCACCGACGAGGACGTGCGCAGGCCGGGGAGCGACCGGCTCATCGACGCCCTGGTCGCCTACGGCCCCCCGGAAGCGATCGCGCACCGTCTCAACGAGCATCTGGACGCCGGCGCCGACCATGTGGCGATTCAGGTGTTGGGTTCCTCACGGCCGGAAAAGCTGGTGCCCGCACTGGCCGAACTGGCGGGAGCGCTGCGGCTCACCGGATAGGGTTTGTAGCCATGCGGCTGCTGGTCACCGGGGGGGCGGGGTTCATCGGGGCGAATTTCGTGCACAGTACCGTGCGCGAGCACCCGGAGGACTCCGTGACGGTGCTGGACGCGTTGACCTATGCCGGACGTCGCGAATCGCTGGCCGACGTCGCCGACTCCATCCGGTTGGTGGAGGGCGACATCTGCGACGCCGAACTGGTCTCGGCGCTGGTGGCCGAGTCCGACGCCGTCATACATTTCGCTGCCGAATCCCACGTGGACAACGCTTTGGACGACCCGGAACCCTTCCTGCACACCAACGTGATCGGTACGTTCACTATTTTGGAAGCAGTACGACGAAACGGTGTGCGGCTGCACCACATTTCGACCGACGAGGTATACGGCGACCTGGAGCTCAACGACCCGCGGCGGTTCACCGAATCCACGCCCTACAACCCGTCGAGCCCGTACTCGGCCACCAAGGCCGGCAGCGACATGCTGGTGCGGGCCTGGGTGCGGTCCTACGGGGTCCACGCAACATTGTCCAACTGCTCCAACAACTACGGCCCCTTCCAGCACATCGAGAAGTTCATCCCGCGCCAGATCACCAACGTGCTCACCGGACGCCGCTGCAAGCTGTACGGCAGCGGCCACAACGTGCGCGACTGGATCCACGTGGAGGACCACAACAGCGCCGTGCGCCGGATCCTGGAAAAGGGCGAACCCGGGCGCACCTACCTGATCAGCTCGGAGGGCGAACGGGACAACCTCACGGTGTTGCGGACGCTGCTGGCGTTGATGGGTCGCGATCCCGACGACTTCGATCACGTCACCGACCGCGTCGGCCACGACCTGCGCTATGCCATCGATCCCTCACTGCTCTGCAACGAGTTGGGTTGGGCGCCAAAGCACACCGATTTCGAGGAAGGGTTACGATCCACCATCGACTGGTATCGCGACAACGAATCCTGGTGGCGGCCGGTCAAGGACGCAGCGGAAGCCCGCTATGAGAAGCGTGGTCAGTGAAATGAAAGTCCGCGACCTGGGCATCGCAGGCGCCTGGGAGATCACTCCTACCATCCACGGCGACTCACGCGGCATGTTCTTCGAATGGCTCACCGACACGGGGTTCAGGGGCTTCACCGGCCACCGGTTGGACGTCCGGCAAGCCAACTGTTCGGTGTCCTCGGCCGGCGTGTTGCGTGGGTTGCACTTCGCCGAACTACCCCCGAGCCAGGCCAAGTATGTGACCTGTGTGCGCGGCGCCGTGTTCGACGTGGTCGTCGATATCCGGGTCGGCTCGCCGACGTTCGGTGAATGGGCCTCGGTGTTGCTCGACGACCAAGACCGCAGAACCATCTACATCTCCGAGGGCCTGGCTCACGGTTTCCTTGCGCTGCAAGACAATTCGACGGTGGTGTATCTGTGCTCGGCGGAATACAACCCGCAGCGCGAACACACCATTCGTGCGACCGACCCGGCCATCGCAGTGGACTGGCCACTGGTGGACGGCAAGCAGCCCAGCTTGTCCGACCGCGACGCCGCGGCGCCCAGCTTCGCCGACGTGCAGGCTTCGGGCCTGCTTCCCACGTGGGAAGCGGCCCGAGAATACACCGCACGGCTGCGCGACGACATCAACTGACACTCGTCCTATGCGGCGCGACGATCGGCCGTACATACTGCTTGTCAGCCTGTGCGGCTGTGCCGATCAATCGAAGGAGACACTGGTGAAGCGTGAGCTGTTGATTGCCCTGGGTGCGACGACCCTTGTCGTGGGCATGGCCGGATGCTCGAAGGATGAGAAATCGTCCGGCACCTCGTCCAGTTCGGCGACATCGTCGAGCGCACCCACGTCATCGACCGCTGCCGCCAGCCCGACCGCGTCCACACCCGCGGCCGCCGGCGCGACGAAGGTCATCATCGGCGGCCAGGCACAGAATGTCAGCGGCCCGGTGGTCTGCGAGACGAACCAGGGCAAGTTCTCGATCGCCATCGGCGACATGATGACGGGCGTGATCGTCGGCCTGGAGCAAGACGCCTCGGCAGTCCGCAACGCCGGCCTGGGCACCGTTGACGGCGTGGTCCTCAGCTTCACCGAGGGAGCCCCCGGCAACAGCGCCAAGGCGACCAAGAACGGCAATACCTACCAGATCACCGGCACCGCGACCGGTGTCGACAACGCGGGGCAGCAAGTCAGCAAGACCTTCGAGGTGGACGCCACCTGCCCCTAGTTCGTCAATTCCGTACCCGGGGGAGGCGGACTGTTGGCTCAGACCGCGATGTTCGAGTTCATCGACGTGGTGGTGGACCGTGGCGGTGTGCGGGCTCTGGACGGCTTCGCCGCGGCGGTCCCCGGGCAGGGCGTGACAGCTTTGTTCGGCTCCTCGGGATCGGGCAAATCGACCCTGCTGCGCTTGTGCAATCGGATCGAGGTGCCGACCAGTGGACGAGTCTTGTTCTGCGGAAACGACATCGCAGATTTGGATCCGCTGTCGCTACGACGCCGGGTGGGCATGTGCTTTCAGCGTCCGACGCCGTTTCCCGGCACCGTGGCCGAGAACCTGCGAGTCGCCGACCCGGATGCGTCCGAGACGCGGATGGGCGAGACGCTGTCCCGGGTGGCCCTGACCGGATCGTGGCTGGAACGCGACGCGACTGCGCTCTCCGGTGGTGAGGCACAACGCATGTGTCTGGCCCGCACGCTCATCACCAGACCACAGGTGCTGCTCTTGGACGAACCCACCTCCGCCGTTGACGCCGAGGCTGCCGGGGTGATCGAGCGCGCGGTGCGCGAACTCGCGGAAGTCGACGGAATCCCTGCACTGTGGGTGACCCACGACCGGGCACAGGTGGACCGGGTCGCCGACCGGATGTTGCGGATCGACCGGGGACGCTGCCTGGGGCTAAGTCCGATTGCCCACGCGGAGAACGGCGACGGTACCCAGTGAATGGCCAGGTCGGTTGGATCGGGTTGGCGACCTCGCTGTCGTTGGTAGCCTTTGCCGCGGCGATCTCGCTGTGGCAGCGGCTGGGCCTCGAGCGTCAGGTCCTGTGGGCAGCGGTCCGGGCGATCGTCCAGCTGCTGCTCGTCGGCGGCGCCTTGACGTTGCTGTTCGCCCCGGGCCGATCCATGTGGTGGTCATGCGCCTGGACCGCAGGCATGGTCGTTTACGCCGGGGACGTCGCCCGCCGGCGTGCACCGGAGGTCCCCAAACTCGGGCCGCTGGCCGTCGCCGCACTCGCCACGGCTGTGCTGGTCACCCTCGGGGTGATCTTCGGGTTGCGGGTATTTCCGCTGCAGGCCCGCACGCTGGTGCCGGTCGCCGGAATGATGATCGGCAATTCGATGACCGCCATGGTGCTGGTGGCGCGTCGCCTCGTCGATGAACTTCGCGACAAGCGCGACGAGGTCGAAGCCAGACTTGCCCTCGGACAGACGTCGCGCCAGGCAGCGAGCCCGTACCTACGGATCGCGTTGCGCTCGGCAATGTCTCCGCAGATCGAAACCACCAAAGCCACCGGGCTCGTCTTCCTGCCGGGCGCCATGACCGGACTCATCCTCGCCGGCGTGCCGCCGGTGCAGGCCGTGCTGGTGCAGGCAGTGGTGATGTTCCTCATTCTCGGCTCAGTCGCCACCACAACCGTCGTTGTCGCCCTGGGTTTGGTCCGCCTCGTTTTCACCGCTGACCACCGGCTGCGGCCACTGGCCAATCGCGCGGGAAAGTCCGCCCGGGCGCAGTCGGGCTGACCATCAGGCCGGTTCGCTGGGACGCGCCGGGGCAAATACCTCGATCACTCCGTCGACCTCGCGAACCATCAACGTGGGCAACGGCTTTGGAGCAATCGGCAACTGGTGGGCAAGCACCTGCCCAGCGGGTGAAAACGATGTCGTATGACATGGGCAGCGCAGCTGGTCACCCGACGCGTCGAACCACAGCCGGCAACCTTGATGGGTGCAGACCCCCGACACCGCCTCCGGTTTGCCGTCCACGCGCCGGACGAACCCGTTGATCGCACCCAGATCGAACGGGCGCATCCCGCCGTCGGGCACGTCCGCACTCGCGGCGACGCGCATCCAGCGTCCGTCGTTGGGGGTGAGCGGCCCGGCCACGGCAGGAACTTCGCCCCCCCGGTCGCCGATCACGAGTCGATCGGCGGCGACCGCAGCGACCGCGGCAGCCGCGGCGGCCGACGTGCCGACGATGACCTGCCGGCGCGTCGTGTTCTGCTCTGGCGCCACCTCCGGAGGCGTGCCGGCCAACTGCTCCGCGAGCCGGGCATGGAGGTCGTCAAGGAATTCCTGCCTCGGGGCACCGGCGCCGGGCGCTGCGGCCCGTAAGTCGATGGCGGTCCGGATCTGGGCGGCCTCGAAGTCATTGGGCCGGAACGGCCGGGGGCGTCTGCCCCGGAAAAGGTCGTCGAGGTATCTGCGCAAGCCCCGCGGGTTCATGACTCGCTCCCCTCGTTCACCTGCGCGGCGAGTCGCAGCGCCCGATGCTGCAGAACCTTGGCGTTGGCGACACTGACCCCGAGCTCAGCCGCGGATTCCTTGATCGAATCGCCTTTGAGAAACCTCAGTTGAAGGATTCGACGATAGTTCTCCGGCAGTTTTTCCAGCACGCGCGCGACGCGCTGGGGAGCGTCGCTGATCGCCTCCTCGCTCTGCGGGGGTGCTTCGATGTCGTCGATCGTGGTGATCTCGCGCCCCAGGGTTTCGCGCCAGTGCGCGGCCAGTACTGTGCGTGCGGTGGCCCGCAGGTAGGCTCGCACTTCGCCGACGCTGGCCGTCAGCCGCAGCGGCCGCAACGCGGCCAGGAAGACTTCTGCGGTGAGGTCTTCGGCGTCCGCCCGGTTGCCGACCCGGGCGAACAGCGTCCGGTATACCCAGGTGGCGTTGTCCTGATAGACCGCCTCCCAGTTGGCGTAACCGTCGTCGGGCACCGCGCGCAACGGCCGCGGGCTGACGGGTTGATCGCCTGCCGACACATGCCTCCTCGCGTGCGGGGATCCCCTCATGACCAGTCAATAGGTGAGCGGGTTACACGCACAAGTCACGACCCGCCTGAGTTGTGAGAGCCGCGCCCGAAGGGCGTCCGCGGCACACCGGTCCGCGCTGCCGACGGCACGTTTGGACTGACCACTTTCGCGGGCGGTGCCCGTTCTGGCAACGATGTCCCGGCGGTCACACGACGGCGGCTTGCCAGCCCACCGCCGAGGTTACTAGGATATGCAAGTATTCTATCGCCGATTCATCCGCACACCTTTTGGGACAATCATGACCACGCAGATTCCGCACTTCATCGATGGGCAGCGCAGCACCGGCAAGTCCGGCCGCACCGCTGATGTCCTCAACCCGAGCACCGGCGAGGTGCAAGCGACCGTGCCCATGGCGTCGGCGGCTGACCTGGATGCCGCGGTGGCCTCTGCGGTGGTGGCCCAAAAAGACTGGGCCGCCTGGAATCCACAGCGCCGCGCCCGGGTGTTGATGCGATTCGTCGATCTGGTCAACAAGAACATGGACGAGCTGGCGCAGTTGCTGTCTCTCGAGCACGGCAAGACGCTGGCCGATGCGCGCGGCGATGTACAGCGCGGCATCGAGGTGATCGAGTTCTGCATCGGCATACCGCACTTGCTCAAGGGCGATTACACCGAGGGCGCGGGCCCCGGCATCGATGTGTACTCGCTGCGCCAGCCGCTGGGCGTCGTCGCGGGCATCACACCCTTCAACTTCCCGGCGATGATCCCGCTGTGGAAGGCCGGCCCGGCCCTGGCATGCGGAAATGCTTTCGTGCTCAAGCCAAGTGAGCGTGATCCTTCGGTTCCGGTGCGGCTGGCCGAGCTCTTCATCGAGGCGGGACTTCCTCCCGGGGTGTTCCAGGTCGTGCACGGCGACAAGGAAGCCGTCGACGCGATCCTGCAGCACCCCGACATCCAGGCGGTGGGTTTCGTCGGCAGTTCCGACATCGCGCAGTACATCTACGCGGGCGCCGCGGCGACCGGAAAGCGTTCGCAGTGCTTCGGCGGCGCCAAGAATCATATGATCGTCATGCCCGACGCCGACCTCGACCAGGCTGTCGACGCGTTGATCGGTGCCGGTTACGGCAGCGCCGGCGAGCGCTGCATGGCGATCAGCGTCGCCGTTCCGGTCGGCGAACAGACCGCAGACCGGTTGCGCGCCAGGCTGATCGAGCGGATCAACGCCCTGCGCGTCGGTCACAGCCTGGACCCCAAGGCCGACTACGGACCATTGGTGACGGAGGCCGCGCTGACCCGGGTGCGCGACTACATCGCGCAGGGCGTGGACGCCGGCGCCGAACTGGTGATCGACGGCCGCGAGCGTGCCAGCGACGACCTCACCTTTGGCGACGCCAATCTCGAAGGCGGCTTCTTCATCGGCCCCACCTTGTTCGATCACGTCACCCCGGAGATGTCGATCTACACCGACGAGATCTTCGGGCCGGTGCTGTGCATCGTAAGGGCCAAGACCTACGAGGAAGCAGTGGCGCTTCCTTCCGAACACGAATACGGAAACGGCGTGGCGGTTTTCACCCGCGACGGCGACACTGCGCGCGACTTCGTCTCGCGGGTGCAGGTGGGCATGGTCGGCGTCAACGTCCCCATCCCGGTGCCGGTGGCCTACCACACGTTCGGCGGCTGGAAGCGGTCCGGTTTCGGCGACCTCAACCAGCACGGCCCGGCCGCGATCCAGTTCTACACCAAGGTCAAGACCGTCACCTCGCGCTGGCCTTCCGGCATCAAAGACGGTGCCGAATTCGTGATTCCCACCATGAATTAGCGACATGTTCACTCTCAACGACGAAGAACGGGTGATCACCGCGACGGCGGCAGCTTTTGCCGAAAAGCGGATGGCGCCGCACGCCCTGGAATGGGATGCCACCAAGCACTTCCCCACCGACGTACTGCGCGAAGCCGCCGAGCTCGGGATGGCGGCGATCTACTGCCGCGATGACGTCGGCGGCAGCGGACTGCGCCGCCTCGACGGCGTGCGCATCTTCGAACAACTTGCCATCGCCGACCCGGTCACGGCCGCGTTCCTGTCCATCCACAACATGTGCGCCTGGATGATCGACCGCTTCGGCACCGACGAGCAACGCAAGGCCTGGGTGCCGCGGTTGGCGACGATGGACGTCATCGCCAGCTACTGCCTCACCGAGCCGGGGGCGGGATCCGACGCGAGCGCGTTGAGCACCCGTGCCGTCAAGCAGGGCCCGGATTACGTACTGGACGGTGTCAAGCAGTTCATCTCCGGTGCCGGGGCATCCGACGTCTACGTGGTCATGGCAAGGACAGGCAGTGAGGGTCCGCGCGGCATCTCCGCCTTTGTCATCGAAAAGGGCACTGCGGGTCTCAGTTTCGGTGCACTCGAAGAGAAGATGGGCTGGCATGCCCAACCCACCGCGCAGGTGATCCTGGACGGGGTGCGGGTACCGGCGGACGCCATGCTGGGCGGTGCCGACGGCGAGGGCGCCGGCTTCGGCATCGCGATGAACGGACTGAACGGCGGCCGGCTCAACATCGCCGCGTGCTCACTGGGCGGGGCGCAGGCCGCCTTCGACAAGGCGGGAGCCTACGTGCGCGAGCGTCAGGCATTCGGCTCTACCCTGCTTGACGAGCCCACCGTCCGGTTCACGCTGGCCGATATGGCCACCGGGCTGGAGACATCGCGAATGATGTTGTGGCGCGCGGCAAGTGCGCTGGACGACGATGCCGCCGACAAGGTCGAATTGTGCGCGATGGCCAAGCGATACGTCACCGACACCTGCTTCGAGGTGGCCGACAAGGCCCTGCAACTGCACGGCGGCTACGGCTACCTGCGCGAGTATGGTCTGGAAAAGATCGTCCGCGACCTGCGGGTGCATCGAATCCTGGAAGGGACCAACGAAATCATGCGGGTGGTCATCGGCCGAGCCGAGGCAACGCGCTTTCGGGCCAGCGCCTAGAAGGGCACCATGACAACACGTCTCGCGATCGCGTTCCTGGGGCTGGGCAACATGGGCGGACCGATGGCGGCCAATCTGATCGGCGCCGGCCATCTCGTCCGCGGCTACGATCCGGTGTCTGCAGCCGCAACCGCCGCAGCCGACAGGGGGGTGACGCTGTTCGGCACCGCCGCCGAGGCGGTGGCCTGGGCGGATGTCGTCATCACCATGCTGCCCAGCGGCGAGGTGGTCAAACGCTGTTACGCCGAAGTGCTGCCGGCCGCCCCGAAAGGCGCCCTGTTCATCGACAGCTCCACCATCTCGGTCAACGACGCCCGCGAGGCACACGAGCTGGCCCTGTCGCACGGCATGCAGCAACTGGACGCGCCGGTGTCCGGCGGCGTCAAGGGTGCGACCGCCGGGACGTTGGCGTTCATGGTCGGCGGCGAGTCCGACGCGCTGGTGCGCGCTCGCCCGGCGCTGGAACCGATGGCGGGCAAGATCATCCACTGCGGAGGGTCGGGCGCCGGCCAGGCCGCGAAGGTGTGCAACAACATGGTGCTGGCGGTACAACAGATTGCCATCGGTGAGGCATTCGTGCTGGCGGAGCGGCTCGGCTTGTCGGCGCAGTCTTTGTTCGACGTGATCACCGGGGCGACCGGCAACTGCTGGGCGGTGCACACCAATTGCCCTGTCCCGGGCCCGGTTCCGACGTCACCGGCCAACAACGACTTCAAGCCCGGTTTCGCGGCGGCGTTGATGAACAAGGACCTGGGCCTGGCGATGGACGCGGTGGCCTTCACCGGTTCGGCCGCGCCGCTGGGCCGCCACGCCGCGCAGATCTATGCAGAATTCGCCGCCTCCCATGGCGACAAAGACTTCAGTGCGGTGATCGAAATGCTGCGCGGCAGCTAGTTTCTGACGGCTCCGGCAGCGCGTGACCGCCCGAAGGCATCTGCAAAAGACACGTCACCGCGGCGAGCCGCGTTGCTAGCATCGACACCACGCTGTTGATGACCCGGAGGCGGCTCATGGAGGAAACCCGGTTCGGCCGCTATCGGCTGTTGTCGCTGATAGGCGAGGGCGGCATGGGCAAAGTGTTCAAGGCCCACGACACAATGATCGACCGCGATGTTGCGATCAAAATCCTGCCAACCGATCTGGCAAACGAGCCGGGCTATCGCGACCGCTTCCGCCGTGAGGCACATATCGCCGCCCGGTTGAGCGAACCACACGTCGTCCCCATCTACGACACCGGTGAGATCGACGGACAATTGTATTTGGTGATGCCGGTGATCGACGGCGTGGATGTGGCGAGCCTGCTGCGCCGCGATGGGCCGATGAGCCCGCGGCTGGCGGTGAAGGTGATCGAGCAGCTTGCGAACGCCTTGGACGCCGCTCACATCGCCGGACTTGTGCACCGCGATGTCAAGCCGTCCAACGCGTTGATGACCAGGCGCGAATTCGTCTATCTGATCGATTTCGGGATCGCCCATGACGCGTTCGCCACGAAACTGACTCGCACCGGCTCCGTCATCGGCACCATCGCCTACATGTCGCCCGAGCGATTCGAAACCGGGACCGCCGACGCCCGCACCGACATTTACGCGCTGACGTGCGTTCTGTACGAATGCCTCACCGGTAGCCCGCCGTTCCCCAGCGGCACCCTCGCTCAACTGATGCACGCCCACATCTACCACGATCCGCCCATGCCCAGCGCCCAACGGCCCGACCTGCCAGCGGGATTCGACGAAGCGGTCGCTCGTGGCATGGCCAAGAGCCCCGACGACCGCTACCAGAGTGCGCTGGAGCTCGCGGCGGCGGTGCAGAGTGCGTTGACCCAGCCGCTGTCGGTGCCCGAAGTCGAACCGCGTCCGCTGCCAACCGTCGAGAGCACCGTCGTGGACGACGCCGAACCTGTCCCGGCCGACGACGAATCACAGACGCCCGTAGACCCGGCCGACGAGCTGCCCACGCAGATAGCACCCACCGTCCCCGTCCACGCCGAGCAACCCACACCGCCTACCACGACGGTGACTCGACGGCGTAGTCGGCGCGCAAAGATTGCGTTGGCTGCCGGCGCCGTTGTCGTCACGATTTGCGCTGCCGGCCTCATCGGATACTTTGCGACACAGCCCGACCGGCAGTCAGCGTCGCAACCAAGCGCGGGCCGAGCCACACCCGCGAACCGGCAAACCGTCCTGCCGATCAAGGGCTTCCGCTTAGCCGTGGACGGCACAGGCAACGTCTACACCACCTCCGGCGCAACCGGCCGCAAACAGGTGCTGAAGTTGGCCGTCGGATCGAGCGCTCCGACGGTGCTGCCATTTACCGACCTCGACGGCGGCCCCGGTGGCGTGGCGGTGGACGCCGCCGGTGACGTCTTCGTCGCAGAGTACGTGCACAATCGGGTGCTGAAGTTGGCGGCAGGTTCAAGCACACCCGTCGAGTTACCCTTTACCGGCCTCGCCGGACCCTTCGGCGTGGCTGTGGACACAGCCGGCAACGTGTACGTGGCCTCGAATCTCAATGGGCGAATTCTTAAGCTGACGGCCGGATCGAATACCCAAGTCGAGCTGCCTTTTCCTGCCAGCCACACGCAATTACCCGTCAGCATCGCGGTCGACGGGGCGGGCAACGTGTACGTCACCTATGGCGGCGCCAGCGGCATAACCAAGCTCCCCGCCGGCTCGACGACCACAACGCTGCTGTGCGCGAGATGTCCGCAGTTGGTCCACTATGTCGCCGTCGATGCCGCCGGCAACGCGTACGGCGCGGGCCCGGCCAATGTGTTTCCCGCAACCAGCAACCAGGTGGTGCGGTTCCCGGCGGGATCAGAAACCGCGACCATACTTCCATTCACGGGTCTCGACGGGCCTGACCCGTCTAACTCTGACAAATTGCCCTCCGTAGACGTGGCGGTGGACGCCGCGGGCAACGTGTATGCCACAAGTGCCGCCGGGGTGCTGAAGCTGTCGATGGCGTGATGTGTTGCGGGAGAGTCGAATCAGAAGGCGCTGGCGTTGCGCCGCAATGTCCCGATCGACCACACCGGGGCCTGTGATTCGTCGGCGGCCATGCCAATGTCGACAAATCTTATTGCCGCACAGCATGTTGTGAGTGGATTCGACCGGCGTCGGCTGCGGCGACCGCGGCTGCCGAGCACTGCGACGGTATTCAACAGCGCCGACGAGGCCGTGGCAGCAGCGGACGTCGTCATCACCATGGTGCCCGACGGCGAGGTGGCCAAGCGCTGCGACGCCGAGGTGTAACCCGCCCTGCGCTCGGGTCCGCCGAGTTCATCGACAGCTGAGCGATCTTGGTGAAGGGCGCCCGGGACGTGCCCGCACTGGCGGGAAGCGCGACATGGCTCAACTCAACTGAGTTGCAGCGTCCACGTGATGGATTCGGGTGCGATCGCGACGCGAAGGTTGCGCGCGCGGCCGCACTTGGTCGGAGTGCCGCCGGGAATCGAGTGGTAGCGCCACGTGGCGTCCACGAAACGTCGCGAACGGGAAAGTTGGACTCGGTCATCCAGACGTCGTCGCGCAAGTAGACCGCCGCTGATTGCGGTGAACGAGTCGAAGCGTTCGGCAAACCGGGGACGGCCTCCCCGCTGACGCTAGCGCCGTAGTCGTGAGCGACGAGGTTGTCGCACAGCACCGCACCGAGCCACCACCATGGCCATTCCTCATGGCCCGCAGCTAGCGAACATTCCCACCGGGTTTCGGTCGAGTCCCTCGCTTGCGACAGCCCCGGTATGTCGGGCGCAAAGCCTTCCGTGGACCACCCCACCGGCTGGTTACGCCACGCTTGCGGAAAGTCCGGCAACGAGAAATCGTTCTGATAGGCCGAGCAGCCGACCGTGCGGCCGATATCCAGTGCGACATCAGCTAATTCGCGCAGCTCGACCCCGGTGCCCATCGGCATGATGTGAATCACGCAGTTACCCACGATCGCCCTCACATGACCCAGGTCAAGGAGCACGAACACGTATTCTGCGGGGCGCGCGCCGGTGATTTCGAAGGCCTCCGGATTCGGTGATCGCAGATCGAGGCCGGGGGGGCACTCTTCGCGCATCATTTCCCTAATCCCATCGGCCTCCTGTTCGCCATCCGCCACCTGGTAGATCGAAACCGTGACGCTGCGGGTGTATCCCGTTTCCCGGTCGCCCCAGCTACTTGTTCCAGAGCTCTTCGGCGATTTCGGAGGTCGGTCTCACGTTCTTCGGCAGCATGGCGCTGATGTCGAAGTACGGTTGGAGCTTTTTGGCGATGAGATCGCGGCGCCCGGTGTAGCTGCGCGGGCTCGCTCATACGGCCCACTCCTTTCGGCTCGTCGCTTCATCCCTTGGTACCCGTTTGCGGGAAAGCCGTGATGATTGTTCCGTCACCCGCCGAAATAACAACGCGAGATCTACGCCGAGTTCATTGCGTCCGACGCCTCGTGCTGACGACGACGTCAGTGCGGTGATCGAAATGCCGCGCGGCAGTTGAACTCCGCAAACCTCCGGAGATAAGTGAGCATCAACTTGGAAGAGGCAAGGAGGGCATCGACGCGACATCGTCGAACCAGTTCAGCAACAGCCCGGTGACGTGATCCGGGCGCTCCAGGGGAACCCAGTGGCCACCGGGAATCGAGTGGTAGCGCCACGTGGCGTCCACGAAACGTCGCGATCGGGCGAGTTGGCCCTCGGTCATCCAGACGTCGTCGCGCGAGTAGATCGCCATCGTCGGCACCGGGATGCGGCGCGCAGTGCTGGGGCGAGCGAGGCGGGCGACAACGGCCGCGGCGGGGTTGGCGCGCTCCCAGATGGTGAACGCAAATGCGTCGGGGTCCGCGGTGAGCCGCCGCAGAATGGCGGCGGCGTCGGGGTGCGCGGCGAACGCGCGGCGGAATCGGCGGGCGTCGTTGGCGAGGTAGTGGCGACGGCTGTAGCGCAGGCCGTGCAGGACCATCCATCGGTAGCGCGCAGCATGGCCGAGCAGGAGTTCTGCGGCGATTTGCAGGGAGTGCCCGACGCTGATTGCGGTGAACGAATGAAAGCGCTCATGGAAACGGGGGACGGCCTCCCAGCTGACGGTGGCGCCGTAGTCGTGAGCGACGAGGTGGGCCTTGGTCGCGCCGGTGGCGTCGAGGATCCCAACCAGGTCCTCGCCGAGCTTGGGGATCCGGTAAGCGGAAAATTCGCGAGGCGTGTCGCTTTCGCCATGAGCGGGCCAGTCAAATGTCATGACGCGGTAGCCGGCTGCGGCGAGCGCTTGCTGCTGGTAGCGCCACAGGGTGCTGTCGTCGGGCCAGCCATGCGCCATCAGCACGGCGGGCCCGTCGCCGCCGGTGTCGCGCATGAAGAGTCGCTTGCCGTTGACGACGTGGTGAGTTCCTGGGGTGAGTGGGGTCACGGATCAGATCTCCTCGGCGGATCGACGGATGGCGTCGACGAGGAACGCGAGGTCGTCGCGGCCGATGACGAGCGGGGGCAGAAGTTGGCAAACGCTGAGGTCGTTGCCGGCAGGGACGACCCACACGCCGTGGGCGAACAGGCGCTGGGCCAGGGCGATGCCGCCGTTCTCCCGGCCGGTCGCCAAGCCACGGAAAAGCCCGCGGCCGCGGAGTTCGAGAGGCAGGCCGACCAGACCGGCGCTGAGAGTGTCTCCGGATCGCCGCACTCGGTCGAGGAACCCGGGCTCGTCGAGGACGTCAAGTACCGCGAGCCCTACCGCGCAGCCCAAATCCGATCCGGCGAATGATGCGAACTGCGCGAACGTGTTCTCGGAAAGAACCTCGAGCAGGTCGTCGCGGACCAGGGTCGCCGCCATGGGATACAGGCCGCCGCCGAGGCCCTTGCCGGTGATGATGAGGTCTGGGTCCAGGCCGTCGTGATGTTGATAGCACCAGTGCCGGCCGCTGCGTCCGAGGCCGGTCTGCACCTCGTCGAGCGCCAGCAGTGCGCCCCGTTCGGCTGTCAGGCGGCGTGCGGTTGGTAACCAGTCATCGGGAGCGTTCGGCAGCCCGAGAGTGGCGGGGATCGTCTCGAGCAGGACTAGCGAGGTGCGGTCGTCGACGGCGGCGTCCAGCGCATCGACGTCACCCCAGCGGACGCGAACAAAATCGGGGAGCCGGTAACGCCAGGGGCGCTGAAACTCAGCGGTGCCGGTGGCGGTCGCCAGGCCCGTGTGGCCGTGATAGCCGCCTTCGATCGAGACGACGTTCGGGCGTCGGGTGTGGCGGCGTGCGAGCTTGATTGCGACGTCGATCGCCTCGCCGCCGCTGGTGGCAAAGAACGCGCCGCCGAGCCGCCCATCGGTGGTCGCCGCAAGGCGGTCGGCAAGGCGGCCCTTGATCTCCGACGGCAGCCAGGCGTTGCCGACGTCCAAGCCGGCGTCGAGCGCCGCGAGCAGCGCGCGACGGGTTTGCTCCGGCTGGTGTCCGAGGTTGAAGATGCCGCCGTTGCAGTGGCAGTTGAGGTACCAGCGGTCGTCTGCGGCGTTGTGGAACCGCACGCCGTCGCGGCCGTCGATGAGGGGTGCGTGGCCGTAGAAGTGCGCGAGAAGCGCGACGCGGCCGGGGTTGATCCGGCGCGTGTAGAGGTTGCTCTGGGCGGCGGTGTCAGGCATGGGTGAACCTCCCGATCCTCAACTCTTGTGGCGCGGGCCGGCCGTCGACGATGCCCGCGAGAATCTCGCCGACCGCCGGTGCGTAGCGGAAGCCTCGTCCAGAATCACCGGTGGCGATCAGCACATTCGGGTGATCGGGATGCGCATCGAGGACCCAGTTCAGGTCCGGGGTATTGGTGTAGGTGCAGGTCTGCGCATCGAGGACCGCCGGACCGAGGTCGGGCAGGCGGCGATCGACGACCGCCCGCACCGCGGCGAGATCCTCGGTTCGCACCTCGCGGGGAAGCGTGTCCGGGTCGCCGGTCATTCCCTCGTGGTGCAAGGCGACCTTGTATCGTCCGGGCCCGTCTTGGCATCCGTAGAATCCGGACCGCGGCCCTAGACCAGGGGCCACGGCCATCACGATCGGCAGGTCCATGAGCTGCGGGGGTGACCGGAACGCGACGAGCACCTGGCGCTCGACCTCCAGAGGTAGGTCAAGGTGCAGGTGTTGCGCTGCCCGGTTGCCGACGCACAGCACCAAGGTGTCCGCAACCAGCGTGCGCGCAGCGGTTCGGACCAGGATGCGGTCGCCGTTCGCCTCCCAGTCCACGAGCATTTCTCGGCAGGTGAGGGCAGCGCCTTCGGACCGCGCGGCGTCGTGCAGCACCTGGATGGCGGCCGGCGCGTCGATGACGCGTGCCCAATGTTCGAAGACGCCAATCTCCCCGTCCAGCAAGCGAATTCCCGGGAACCGGGCGCGCATGGCCGCATGGTCCAGCTCTTCGAATTCCCACCCGCCGTCCAACAGGGTCCGGCGGCTGTCTTCGATGAGCGGCCCGTCGGGCCGATCGAGCAGGAGCGCGCCGGTCCGTGTCGTCACCTGCCTTCCCGCGACGGACTCCAGCTCATCCCACAGTGCGAATGCACGGCAGCTGATGTCGGTGTAGACAGGGCCGCTGTGCGCGGAGCGGCGGGCGGTGCGCGTGCGGCCCGTATGCGAGCCAAAGGCGTGCGGCGGCACGTGTGTGTCGATGCCGGTCACTCGATGGCCGGCCCGCGCGAGCGCGCGTGCGGCCGATGCACCCCAAGGTCCGAGTCCGACGACGACGACGTGACGGTGGTCAGCCATGGTGCTCCTTCGGTGGCAGCAGAGTCGGACACGGGCCGCAGCGGACGCGGCGCTGCCAGCCGGCGTGGAATCTTCGCAGGGTGGCCAGAACGCGCCACATGCGACCGTCGGTGATGTCGCGGCGGCGCGCCCGCTCTTCGTCGAGGGTTACTCCGTTGTCGGCGGCGGCCGAAACGAGCACTGGGACAAGGTGTCCGAGTTTCTCGCGGTGTAAGTTCCCGCCGACATCGAGCAGCACGGTGTCGGGCCGGTGATAAGCGGCCAGGATGCTCGGCACGGAGAACCGCCGCAAGGCCGGGCGCAGCAACGCCGGGTAGACACCCAACACCAACTCCGCGTCCAGCCGATCGCGGCCGTCGGCGTCGCGGCGCAGGGGCGTCGAGACGTCGTGCAGCTCCAGCTCGTCGTTCTCGTCCACCGCCCAGTTGGACACCTGGGCGTCCAAGCCGAGCCGGTTGTCCACCACACCGACGACCACCCGGCACAGCGCTGAGAACACCTTCGCCGCCCACGCTTCGTCTGCAGTTCGCAGACGCTGGGTAAGCATCAGGTCACCGGGTATGAGGCGTTGCACCATGAAGGCCCGCACACCGCGCTCGTCCTCACCGGATAGCAACACCTCGGTGTGCGCGACGCGGACACCCGCGGCCCGCAACTCGGCAACGTATGAATCGACCTCAACCTGGTAGGCCTGCAATCTCGCCCGCGAGCTGAAGCGCGGCAGCCGCTTGACTGCCCAGCGCGGATCAGCCGGTGGCCACGCGATAACCGTGGTGATCTCGCCGAAGCCGATGACCGGCAACTCGGCGGCACGCCACGACCAGAGGGCAAGCTCGACGCGAGCGTCGAGATGATCGAGTTCGCGCGCGTCGAGGGTGTCGCTCACCATGCGCATGACTCTTCCCGCGCGGCTGCGCGGAGGGAAACACCAATCGCTCAGTGAGACTCACAATCGATACTCACCTAATTGTGTAGCGTCAAGGACGTGGACCTCAGCACCCGACGTTTGCGATACGCGCTCGAGGTCGACCGGCGCCGCAGCTTCACGGCGGCCGCCGAGGCGCTTCACCTCACCCAGCAAGGGCTCAGCCAGCAGGTCCGCGCGCTGGAACGCGGCCTCGGGTTCGCGCTCTTCGCGCGCACGACGCGCAACGTCACGACGACGGTCGCCGGGCGCGCCTACCTGGACCGCGCCCAGCAGGCGGTACGCGAACTCGAAGCCGCGCGAAGCGCTGCGCTCGAACTCGTCCAACCGACGACCCGCCTGGTCCTCGGGACGCTCCCCGGCGCGGCCGCCGAGCTCACCGATCACCTGATCGCACGGCTACGCGATGCCGTCCCAGCCATCGAGCTCGAGCTATGCGAGACCCCTTTGGACGACCCGACCGCCGGCCTGACAGCCGGCCGCGCCGATTTCGCCATCCTGCGCGCGCCGCTCGACACGACGGGGCTCAAGCTTTACGAGCTGTTCGCGGAACCTCGTGTCGTCGCTCTGCCCGCCGGGCACGCTCTGGCAGGCAGAGACACTGTCGAGCCCGCCGACCTGCGTGCGTTCGCCGTACTCGGTCTTCGTTCTCCCGACGCGATTTTCAACGGCTTCTGGACCCTCGACGACGTCCTTGGGAGCGGAGCCCTGCGCGTAACTGGGACGACCGCATCGATCACGCAAGAACTCCAGACCGTCGCCAGCGGCGAGGCCATCAGCATCACTGCCAGCGCCGCAGAGCGCCTGTTGCCCTTCCCAGGGGTCGTGTTCCGCCCACTCGCCAACTGCCCTCCCAGTCGCGTCTGCCTCGCACATCGCGCGGACGACGACCGGCCAGTCGTGCTGCTGGCCGTTGCCGCGTGTCTGGAAGCCGCCAAGGAACGTGCAGGCACCTTAGCGACCCTTCTCACAATCCATCCGGTTTCCAAACCCGTCGGGAAGCCCTGAGAGTTCCGGCGGTCACCCACGGGGCCGAAATCCACGTTGCCTTCGCCGCCGTGGACTTCCGCGCGGTCATACCGTTCACTGTCCCAGTTGTGGCGCCGGCCGCGTCAGCCGCTTCCTATGCCGCCGCTGCCCGACATGTCGGTAGCGGAAGTCGGCGCGGTGTGCGGCAGGCTGCCACCGGTATCCGGGATGGGCCAGGTGACCCCACCGTCCAGTGAAAAGCCTGAAGTTCCCGCGTCCGGTGCCCGCCGGGGCGCCACGATCGCTCAAAAATCACCTGCGTTGCGGCGCAACGTTTCAATGGCCGACACCAGCGCCTTCGATTCCTCAGCGCCCATCCCGATGTCGGCGAATACGTGTTCGTTGAGCGTGACGGTGGCGTCCTCGACGGTGGAGCGGCCCAGTTCGGTGATCTGCACGAGCGTGGTTCGCCCGTCGGTCGGGTGCGGCACCCGCTGCACCAGCCCGTCGGCTTCCAGCCGCCGGATCGCATGCGTGACGCTGGTGACGTGAACTTGCAGCCGGTCCGACGCTTTGGTGATCGGCAAGGCCCCGGTCCGGCTGAACGCCAACAGTCGCAACAATTCGTACCGGGAAAAGCTCAGATCGTAGGGACGCAGAGCTGCCTCGACGCGGGCCAACAGGATCTGATGCGCGCGCATCACCGACGTCACCGCGACCATTCCCTGCGTCACGTCGCCCCATCCGGCGCGTTCCCAGTTGGCCCGTGCCGCGGCGATGGGGTCGCGTTTGCGAGAGGCTGGCACGCCCCCTTCTTACCTCAATTCCGGGCGAATCGGGTCAGCAGGCCGACTTTGCCGCCGAGGCCAGGACCAGCTGGGTAGACACACGGCTTCCGACGGTGATCCGGGCCGCACCGTCGGGATAGTAACGGGCCTTGAGTCCGGCGTCGCCGAATACCTCCCGCCAGGGTCGCTTGGCGGGGGGCAGGTAGACGAAGTTGGCATGCCCGGCGGTGGTGTACACGCCCATTGCCCAAAGGCGCCGGCACAGGCAATCGCGCTCACCGGTGATACGCAGGACCCGTTGTCGCAGTTGCTCTTCGGCGTCGTAACACGCCGCCACGGCGATCAGGCTGGTGATGCCCATGCCGAACGGCAACTGCATGTGCCACAGCCGCCCTGCCAGCTCAGGCGCAGCGAAACCGTATCCGATACGGAGTCCGGCCAGCCCGTAAGCCTTCGAGAAGGTGCGCAACACAACGACATTCGGAAAGCGCCGAATCAGGTCAGGACCATCGATGCGGTGCTGCGGGGCTACGAATTCGATATAGGCCTCGTCGAGCAGCACGATCGTATCGTCTGGCACCTGCCGCAGGAACCGCTGCACATCTGCGGCGGATTCCACGGTGCCGGTGGGATTATGGGGCCGGCACAGGACGACGACGGAGGCGTCCGCCGCCGCCCGGGCCATCGCCGCCAAGTCGTGGTGGCCACTCCCGTCGAGCGGCACGGTGACCGAACTCAACCGGGCCATCCGCGCGAAGATCGGGTACCCGTCGAAAGTCGGGGCGCTCAGCACAATTCGGTCACCGGGCCGCGTCACCGCGTGCAGGACTTGCATGACCACCCCGCTCGCTCCGGCTCCCAGCACGACCTGCTCCTCACCCACCCCGATGTGTCTGGCGATCAAACGGCGCAGACGCTCGGGCAGAAACTCCGGATACCGGTTGGCGACATCGATCGAACGCATCAGGGCGGACCGCACCGCAGGTAGCGGCGGAAAGGGGTTTTCGTTGAGAGACAGTGCGAATGGATCGCTGGCATGGGGCAGTCCGTCAAGGATCCCCGCGGTCACCGGTGTGTCCCTGAGCGCGGAGAGCATCATGGCCTTCCTCCCCAACGGACCGCCGCCGCGCCCGCGAAGTCGCCGGCGTGCGCAAAGGCAGCCATCATCACGACGTCCCCGGCCTCGACCTGACCGTCCGTTATCGCCCGATCCAGATTGATCGGGACTCCAGCGCCGAACAGGTTGCCACATTCGTCGAACGTGTCGCGGTGCCGTTCGGGCGGCACTTCCAACGCGTCGCGCCAGTTCCGCAGGAATACGCGATTGGGCTGATTGGTGACGAGCAGGTCAATATCTTTGGATTCCAGGTTGATTCGGTCACAGACCGCGAGGGCGACTTCGGGAACCTGACGGTTTCCGCGCGCCAGAACTTTGGCGATCTTGGTTTCGGTGAACCCGATGCACCCCTCACCGGGGCCGGGCTGCCACCACTTGCGGGGTGGGTCGATGGCAAGCGTCATGTCACCGGCGTACTCGCCGTAGGTGCGGCACTCGATGCCGAGGATGGGTGACTCACCGGCGACGGTGAGCAGTCCCACCGCGCTGCCGTCACCGGGCACGCACGACTGTGCCTTCCGGCGCACCCCGGGTTGGTCGAAGATCTGGCCCGCGGCGTTCTGGGCGATCGCGATCAGCGCTGTGCGCCCCTGCCCGGAGGCCAGCAGTTGACGCGCCACGTCGAGAGCGAGAATGAACGCCGCGCATCCGCCGTTGTGCAAATCCAGCACCCAGCGCGGACGCATACCCAAGCGGTGTGCGATCGCGCCGCCCCCGCCGTAGAACGGCATATCAGGCATCTGCGCGTGGGTGATCAGCACGTCGACGCCGGCAACGACGTCCTGGCCGTGCCGTTCGATCAGACCCTGCGCCGCCCTCTCGATCATGTCCGCCGCGGATTCGTCCGGACCGACGTGGTGGCGGAACTTGGGCGCGCGGAACATCACGTTGTCCGCCAGGGCGTCCGCTTCAGCGAATTGCGCGTAGTACTCGGCGCCGACGGGTTCTCCGGGCAGGTAGGTGGAGATGTCGGTCAAACTGACGGTGGTCTGGTTCACGGCCTGCTCACTTCATCCACGCCGGCGTGATCGGCAGCCCGTGACGGTGCCGGTATTCGGCGATCGTCTTGAGGTTGTTGAGTTCCAGGCCGTGACCGGCGCCGAAGATGTCCCAGAAGTCGCCGACCCATCCCGTGCGCTCCGGCGGAGCGGCCTCGGGATACGGGTTGCACGCGTAGAACGGATGACGGCAATTGGTCCACAGCACAACCGAACCGGGCTTGTTCAGGACCGCCTGCGCATCGAGGACGCGCATCAGGTAGATCATCCACAGGTGTTCGCTCTGATCCCAGGCGCAGTGGTAATCGACGGTGCGCGCCTCGGCGACGGCCTCGGTCCGGGTGTAGATCTTGGTATCGGGCAGCAGTCGGTCGTAGGCCAGCCACAGCCCCGGCGTGTCGGTCGGAGTGAAGCCGCGCAGGGTGTACGTCCACTCTTCCAGGCTCCGGGTGTCAGCCAGGTATTCGAACAGCTCATCGGGTGGGCAGTCGACGTAATCGTTGACCGTGCAGTACTGGCCGTAGACCTCGTCGTGAGGGTAGACCGACCGCATCTTCGACAGGAACATGGGAGCGGTTTCTTCCAGTGGCGAGGTCTCGATCCGGACCAATCCCTCGATAGGCTCGGTGGTGCCGCTGTGTACGGCGATATCGTCAAGTGCAGCTACGGACATAGGATCTACTCCTTCGACGAGGTGATCTGTTGCCGAACAGAGTGTTTAGCGTGGAACCAATCCCATACCGCTGAATATTGTTGAGCGATAGAAACATTGGCGCTCAGCGCCGCCCCCGACAACAAGCCACTCGGCTCTGTATTGATACCGGTACCACGAGCTGCGGGCGGCTCCGGTTCACTCCTGGCGAAATCTCGCGCACGCCGTCACCGGTCCAGCCAACTGTGGAAACGGCCCTGCGGGTCATACACCGAACGCACCCTGTCCAGGCGCGCCATGTTGGATTCGGTGATGAATCGCGCCGGACGTCGGCACAGATTCTCGTCGGCCAGCGAGCTGCCGGTCGCCAGGTGCGACATCGCCGCCATATTGGACGCCGCCCAGTCTCCGTACCGGTCATCGTCGGCTGGGTCCTCCCAGATGGTGTACAGCGCCAGATAGATCTCGTCTTCGACGCCGTAAACCATGTCCGCGCGGTCTGCAGAGGTCTTCCAGCCCGTGAAAATGAAGTGCGAGGGGTGCGGCGGCATGGTGTCGATGATCCTGCGGATACCGGGCCGCAGGTCGTCGGCGGACGCCGAGGTGAACATGTTGTCTGCGATGTAGCGGCGGCCCTTCGGGTAGCTGGTCATTACGGCGGTATACCAATTGGCCAAATTCGTTGGCGCGTAGGGAAGGCTGACGATCGCCTGGTCGATCACGGGACAGGTGCCCAGCGGAGCCAGTGCTGCGGCGGCCTCGTCCTCGGAGTCGGCGAACACCGGCGACGCGATCGTGATGCCGGGTCGATCGAGTCCGGCGCCGGGAAAACTACGCGCGGTGTGGATCTGCAGTTCCACGTTGTCGCCGATCTCCGGACAGATCGAGCGGCCCCAGGTGAACACCTCGTCGGCGACCTCGATCGGGTACATGTACAGGCACGTGCCCCAGGCCGGCGGCCGTGAGTGAATGCGCAGGGTGAAGGAGGTGACCACCCCGAAAAAACCCGGTCCCGAGCCACGTGCGGCCCAGTACATGTCGGGATGGTTCTCGGGGTCGCAGTAGATCCGCTCGCCTTCTGCGGTGACGACGTTGAGCCCCAGCACGCTCTCGCAAGCCGGACCGAGTGCCGGACTGTTCCAGCCGTACCCGCCCTGCAAGAGGTAGCCGCCGAGGCAGATGCCTTCGCAGTGGCCGGCGGGGAAGAACAGTCCCTGCGCGTCCAGTTCTGCCGCGAAATCGCTGGCGACCTTGCCCGGTCCGACCTCTGCGATCATCCGATCGGGCTCGACAACGCAGTGATCCAGGCCGCTGACGTCGAGTAGCAGGCCGCCGTCTCGCAGGTGATTGGCCGACCAGCTGTGTCCGCCCGACCGCACACCGACCCGGTGGCCATGTGCCTGCGCGTATCGCATGGCGGCGACCACCTCGTCGGTGTCGTGGGCTTGCACGATCACATCGGGAAACCGTTGCGGCAGAATGCCGTTCCAGACCGTCCGGCGGCGGGCCGCCTCGTACCCCGCCGCGCCGCGGAAGAAGGCGTTTTCAGTGAAGGCTGAAGTCATGACGTCCCTTTGCTTTTTCAATGCGATCAGATCGGCGGGCGCACGGCTGCCGAGCGGTCCGGTCCTGTGCAGATACGCCGCAACGTCGCGGGCCAGCGGTGTCGCATGGCGACGGATAGCCCGCAGCGGGCCATTGGGCGGAATGCCGTATCCAATCGCGAACATTCCTTCGGCGACGTGGGAGGCAAAGCCACCGCGTGGGTTGCCGTGCTTGTCGAGCACGCCGAGGTGGCCGACCAGATCGTCGAGATCGGTGCGAAAGCCGGTGGCGGCGACGATCACCTGTGGCGTCACGGACGTGCCGTCGGCGAGGATCACGGCGTCGGATTGGACGGCGTGGACGGCCCCAACGACCTTGACGCGCCCGACACGTACAGCCTCGATGAGCTCGTCGGGCCAGCGTTGGGATCCGCCCTCGTTGCTCCACGGTGGCCTTCAGCCCCAAGGGCGGCCGCGGGAACCCCAGCTCTGACAGGTCACCCCACAGCAGACGGTTCATCCATGCGATCAACGGGTCGACCACGCGCGCGGGGACCCCCGCGAACAACTCGAGGAAGATGTCCGAAGGGAACGGTCCCATGGCCCGCCGCACGAGGTGGGGCGGGGTGCGCACGGAAAGCCAGATCCGCCGCGCTCCCCCGTCAGCAAGCTGGACAGCGATGTCGGCCGCGGAATTACCGGCTCCGACAAGGAGGACGTCACGTCCACGGTAGGGCCAGGCGTTGACGAAGTCACCGGAATGAACGAACGCACCGCCGAAGCGATTCAAGCCAGGCCATGCCGGGATGCTGAGTGCACTGGAGTTGCCCGTAGCGAGAATGATTGCCGTAGATCGGATTTCACCGGATGACGTGTCGAGGTGCCACTGCCCGCCGGATCTGTCGATGCGATGAACTTCGCAGCCCAGCATGAGTGCGGTGTCCTGCCGCTGGACGTAACGATCGAAATAGCGGACCATGTCCTCTTTGGTGGGCCAGCGCCCGGCGGTCAAGGGAATCCGTTGTCCGGGAAGGTGCGACAGAAATCCGGTGGTGTTGAGGCGGAAGTTGTCATAGCGCCTGCGCCACGACATTGCCGGAGCCGCTGCACGGTCGACAACGACCGCGTGGATGCCGTGCTGATGCTCGAGTTCGCGCGCTACGGCCAGACCCGCGGGCCCGGCGCCGATCACTACGACATCGTGAGAGTCCCGGCTGGATGCGTTCATTCGCCACCTCCGACTCAAGCGCTCGACACGACCTCTGTCCGGTTCCCGGCAACCCTTCCGGTTTTCTCGGCGGTCGCCGTCGTGTGTGTCCTGGCGGTAAGGAACGGCACGAACGGTGGGATTTCGTCAGCCGCACACTCGATACTGACCACCGCCGGCCCGTCGGCGTCCACGGCCGAACGCAGCGCCGGAGCCAACCCCTCGAGGTCGGCGACATCGACGGATTTCAGTCCCGGAAACATCGCAGCCAGACCGGAACCCAAACGGCTGGACCGGAATCGGTTGTAGCTGTATACAGCGTCATAGAACATTTGCTCGCGCGTCACACACATGGCATGAGCGTTGTTGTTGAACAGGATGAAAGTGACCGGAAG
Source organism: Mycobacterium sp. ML4 (assembly GCF_054515735.1). NCBI lineage: Bacteria > Bacillati > Actinomycetota > Actinomycetes > Mycobacteriales > Mycobacteriaceae > Mycobacterium > Mycobacterium sp. ML4. Next base: position 7,585 of record NZ_JBTNSY010000022.1, on the reverse strand, counting down.
TCGATACTGAACGGCGGTGTGCACCTCCATGCCGTGCATGAAAAAGGCTCCGTCCCCGGCGATGATCGCGATGCGCGCGCGGGCCTTTCCCCGCTTGGCATGCCCGAACGCCATTCCGATGCCGGCTCCGAAGCTGTACCCCATCCCGCCCATCCCGAGCGCAACGACGAACCTGCCGTCCCGGCGGACCGGGAGATGATGGATCGCCGCGGCCCCGGTGTTGCCGGCGTCGACCACGATGTCGGTTCCGGCGGGCAGCACGCGGTCGATCACCGCCATGGCGTCGCGGTACCGCACTCCCGCACCGGTACAGCGCGGCGGAGTCAGTTCAGAGCGTGGCACCTCGTCGGGCACGCGTAACCCCTTCGGCCTGCCGGGCCCGGACAACGCTTCGGTGAGCATGCGCAACGAACCGCGCAAGTCGTCGGTGTGCACGTGGGTGCACGGAAAGTATGGTGGTGCCGAACCAATCGAAACCGTTGGCACCGTTGTCAATGCGTCGTCCAGGCCGGTTCGCGCGGTCACCGGCAGTCGGGTGCCGACCACCACGCACACGGCACTGGCGGCCACCGCCTCGGCCACACCGGGGTGACCCATGACGCCGGTGACCCCGAGCGCCGACGATGAACCCAAACCGGGTGTTCCCGCGGCATCCTTGGCGTCCGGCACGGTTGCCACCCGCGCGCGTAGGACCGCACGCAAGTCTTCGAGCTCGGCGCGGGCGTTGTCACGGGCCACCTGCTCGCCCACAATGATGGTGACGGGGCCGCCCCTGTCGCGTAGCACCGGGACGATCGGTTGCGGGTTTCCGATGGCCGGCAAAGCAGGAACCACCCGGTCGGCAAGGTTCGCGGCCTCCACCGAGCCCTGCTGAATATCCTTGGGCAGCAATAACACTGCGGGGCCACCAGTCCGTGCTGTCGCGATGGCGCGGGTCAGCGCCGAGACGATGCCCGCCGGAGTGAGCACCCGCTCACACGACAGCGACACCGCCGAAAACAGCGATTCGGCATTCAGCGCTCCGTTGCGTCCGCTGGTGTCCTGGAAACTGCCCCGCCCGTCCATGCCGGTGGCTGTTTGACCAACCAGTGCCAGCACCGGCACTCGGCTCGCCAGCGACTCTCCGAGGCCCGCAACCAGATTCAGTGCGCCGCCACCGGATGTTGCGGCAACCACACCCAGCCCGGCGCCGCTGCGGCTGTAACCGTCGGCCATGGTGGTCGCGGAAAACTCGTGCTTGGCCAGTACCGCGGTGATCGACGACTGGAAATACGCGGCGTCGTAAAGGTCCTCGATATTGGCGCCGCCGACACCGAAGATGTGGTCGACTCCGATTGCCGCAAGATGTTCGACTATGTGGTCGACCACCCGATGTGTTCTTGGCATACCTGAAACACGACGGGCGATGAATTCAAGTTCACCGCCCGCGGGTGGACCTACAGTGAACGCTCCAGCAGAACCTGGCCGCTGTCGGCGGAAACCACTTGCACAGAGGCGATTTCATTGATCGGCGTGGAGATGCTGCCGGCTGGCGTTGCACTGTGGCCGGGTTCGGCTACCCAGGTCGCCAGCCGGGTCTGGCTGCCGTCGCGGCCGACCACCACCATCGCCAGCGTGTCGTGCGGGGCATCTGGCGGCGCCAGGCAGAAGCAGCGCAGGTTGATGAACGTCCCCCAGTGTTCGCTGGACAGCGAAATCGTCGACGTCAACAGCTTGGTGCCGACCTGCGCCATCGGCTGCGCCGCCACGCTCACCGATTGCTGAGGCGGCCTGGAATAACCGTTCACGGCCACCAGCACACCGACAGCCAACACCACCGCCGCGGCGGCCGAGGCCAGCCACGTCATGCGGGCGCGGCGACGGCGCCAGCGCACGCTCTCCAGCAGTGCGGGCAACAGCTCGGGTGCAGCCGGCGCGGGACCCGCCTCGTTGATCGCGGCCATGTCTTCGCGGGTCAGCCGCGAGAGCAGAGCTGGGACACCGCTGATTTCGGCGACAGCCTCTCGGCAGGGCGCACAGTCTGCCAGGTGCGCTTCGAATTCGCGCCGCTCGGCACCCGACAGGGAACCCAGCACGTAAGCGGCATCCCATGTCGCGTAGCGGTGCGTGTCGCCGGGTTGGTGATGTCTCAGCGACCCCGTCACGTCATCCACCTCCTGTCACGTTCACGCTGTGGGAGCCTCGTCATCGCATGACTCCCAGTTCCTGCAGAGTGAGCCGCAATGCGCGCACAGCATAGTGCAGGCGCGACTTCACGGTTCCCTCGGCGATTTTCAAATCGTTGGCTATCTGAGCGGTGCTCCAGCCCCGGTAGTACGAACGCTCGATCACCGTCCGGTGCTCGGCGGACAACTGCGCCAGTGCGTCGGCGATGAGCAGTCGATCCAGCGCCGCGTTCACCTCGTCCGGTGTGGACTGCTCGGGAGCGCCCGCCTCGTCGATCGATCCGACGACGTTGCGGAACCGGGCGCTACGACGATCGTCGATGATCATGTTGCGGGCGACGGTGAACAGCCATGCCCGCGCCGAACGCTCGGTGTCACCGATGACTTCCGGGTGCTGCCACGCCCGCAACAGCGTCTCCTGGACGACGTCCTCGGCCTGGCTGGCGTCGCCGGTCAAGCGCAGCGCGTAACGCCACAACACGCCAGCGTGCTCGTCGTAGAGCGCCTTCATCAGAGCAGCCTCAGCGGCCCCGGACGCGCCCCGGGTACCGGAAACACGAGCCACCTGATCACCTCCCGGTACTGGCACGACTCGAGAAGGCGTTTAGTTCAACTCGTCAGGCCAGCGTGAGGATCCGCGGTCCATTCTCGGTCACTGCCACGGTATGTTCCCAGTGCGCTGAGCGCGACCCGTCGACGGTGGTTACCGTCCACTGGTCGTCGAGCACGGTGGTTTTTCCGGTGCCCAGTGTCAGCATCGGTTCGATGGCCAGCACCGAACCGACCGCCAGCAGCGGCCCCCTGCCCGGCGCGCCCTCGTTGGGCAGGAAGGGGTCCATGTGCATCTGCCGTCCGATGCCATGGCCGCCGTAGCCCTCGACGATTCCGAATGCCCGGTCGTAGCGTAATGCGGCAGCACGCGTACCCGTCTCGATGGCGTGCGAGACATCGGTCAACCGGTTACCGACGACCATTGCCGCGATTCCGGCCTCCAACGACTCCTTTGTCGCCTGCGACAGCGAGGCATCGGCGGGAATCAGCTTGCCGACGCCGAAGGTGACGGCCGCATCGCCGTGCCAGCCGTCGAGCACCGCGCCGCAGTCGATGGAGACCAGGTCGCCGGGGACCAGTACCTCGGCTGCGGAGGGAATGCCGTGCACGACACGGTCGTTGACGGAAGCGCAGATCGAAGCCGGGTAGCCGTGGTAGCCGAGGAACGACGGGATGGCGCCAGAGTCGCGGATTACCGATTCGGCAATCTGGTCGAGACTCAGGGTGGATACCCCGGCCACCGCAGCGGTCTGGACCGCCCTCAGCGCGGCGGCGACGACGGCACCCGCTGCGGCCATCGCATCGAGTTCACCGGCAGTGCGTTGTGGTACCACTCGGCGGCCCCGCAGCCGTGCCAGGGTGCCTACCATTACTTGCCCAAGGCTTGCAACGCGCGAGCGAACACTTCATCCAAGGTACCGACGGCGTCGACGGTTTTCAGCTCGTCGCGGTAGTAGTCCAACAGCGGCGCGGTTTCGTCGCGGTAGACCTTCATGCGGTTGAGGATCACTTCCTCGGTGTCGTCAGCCCGGCCGCGGCCCGTCAGGCGGGTCAACAGCTCGTCCTCTGACACCCGGAACTCCACCACCGCGTCGATGTCGGTTCCGCGCCGGTCCAGCATTTCGTGCAGCGCCTTGGCTTGCTCCACCGAACGCGGATAACCGTCCAGAATGAAGCCGTTGGCGGCGTCGGGGTCATCGAGTCGGTCGTCGACGAGTTCATTGGTCAGCGTGGATGGCACCAAGTTGCCGGCGTCCAGATAGCGCTTTGCCTCCACGCCGAGCTTGGTGCCCTGTTGGATATTGCTACGGAACAGTTCCCCGGTCGAGATATGCGGGATGCCCAGCTTTTCGGCCAACTTCTCGGCTTGCGTCCCCTTACCCGCCCCAGGCGGCCCCAGCAATACCACTCTCACTTGAGGAACCCTTCGTAGTTGCGCTGCATCAGCTGACTCTCGATCTGCTTGACCGTATCCAACCCGACGCCAATCATGATCAGAACCGCGGTACCCCCGAAGGGTAGATTCTGTATGCCGCCGCTGTTGCCGATCTGCAGGAACATGTTGGGCAGTACCGAGATGACGCCGAGGTAGATCGAACCGGGCAGGGTAATCCGGCTCAGCACATAGCGCAGATAATCAGCGGTGGGACGCCCGGGCCGAATACCGGGAATGAAACCGCCGAATTTCTTCATTTCGTCGGCACGTTCGTCGGGATTGAACGTGATTGACACGTAGAAATACGTAAAGAAGATGATCAGCCCGAAATAGATGCCGATATACACCGGGCTGCTCGGATCCGAAAGATAGGTTCCGACGAATTTGTCCCACCAGCCGGTGCCGCCGCCGCCGCTGCCGCTGCGGATCAGCTGAGTGATCAGATTCGGAATGTAAATGAGCGAGGAAGCGAAGATGACCGGGATAACACCGGCCTGGTTGACCTTGAGCGGCAGATACGTCGACGTGCCGCCGTACATCCGCCGGCCCACCATGCGCTTGGCGTACTGCACCGGGATTCGCCGCTGACCCTGCTCGACGAACACCACGCCGACGATGATGACCAGTGCGGCCGCACACACCGCCGCGAAGATCATGCCGCCGCGACTCTGCAGGATTTGATTGCCTTCGGCGGGGATCCGGGCTGCGATCCCGACGAAGATCAGCAACGACATGCCGTTGCCGATGCCGCGCTCGGTGATCAGCTCACCCATCCACATCACCAGTGCGGCACCGGCTGTCATAACCAGCACGATGACAATCTCGGAGAAGATGCTCTCGCTGGCCAGGATCGGGAGAGAGCAGCCTTGCAGCAGACCGCCGTTGGCGGCCAGCGCCACGATGCTGGTGGCCTGCAGGACGGCCAGGGCGATCGCAAGGTATCTGGTGTACTGCGTCATTTTGGCCTGTCCGGCCTGGCCCTCCTTCCTGAGCTCCTCGAAGCGCGGGATCACCACGGTGAGCAGCTGCACGATGATGCTCGCGGTGATGTACGGCATCACGCCCACCGCGAAGACGGTGAGCTTGAGCAGTGCGCCGCCGGAGAACAGGTTGATCAGCGAATAGATCTGTCCGGCCTGGCCGCCGCTGGCTTCCTTGATGCACTGCTGCACATTGGGGAAGTTGACGCCGGGAGAGGGCATCGCGGCACCCACGCGGTAGAGCACGACGATGCCCAGCGTGAAGAGGATCTTCCGTCTCAGGTCGACTGTTCGCAGCGATGAGATGAAAGCCGAAAGCACTCTTCCTCCTGCGCAGCCGAACTGTGGTCGCGGCATCCCAACCGGGATTGGCCGGCTGGTTCCAATGTCTTATGGTCCGTGTGTCTGATCTTCTGGGTTTATCCCGCGTCACGCACCCAACACCAGCAGGCCAGGACGTACGGCCTGCCAAGGTCAAAGCGCGTCAAACCGTGTACGAGACTAACAGCTGATGTGTGCTGGTCGGTCCAGGGTGGCCTTCGTTCCGGGAAGCGCGCCAGTTGTGGAGCGTACAGTCTGGATAGCTCGTTATATTTGCTAAGTATCAGATAGTACTTTTGGGAGCACCTCGATGACCCAGATGGGTAGCGCACGGCATGAAGGGGACACGTGGGACCTGGCGTCCAGCGTGGGTCTGACGGCAACCATGGTCGCCGCAGCGCGGGCCGTCGCCGCCCGAGACCCGCACGGCGCCGGTGCCGTGGCCACGGATTCCTTCGCCGAGCCGCTGGTCCGCGCCGTCGGCGTCGACTTCTTCTCCCGGCTGGCCGGCGGTGAGCTCGAACTGTCCGAACTGGACGAAGAAACGGCGACGGGCACCGTGCACTTCGCCAACGCGATGGCCGTTCGCACGCGGTTCTTCGACGACTTCTTGGCCGCCGCGACCGCGATCGGTATACGGCAGGCCGTGATTCTGGCCGCAGGCCTGGACTCGCGCGCCTACCGGCTGCCCTGGCCGTCCGGCACCACAGTGTTCGAGGTAGACCAGCCCCAAGTGATCGAGTTCAAGACGGCGACCCTGTCCGGTCTTGGCGCCCAGCCGACCGCGGACCGGCGCACGGTGGCGATCGACCTGCGCGAGGACTGGCCGGCGGCCCTGCGCGCAGCCGGCTTCGACCCCACGCAGCGCACCGCGTGGATCGCCGAGGGGCTGTTGGGCTATCTGCCATCCGACGCCCAGGATCGACTACTCGATCAGATCAGTGTGCTCAGCGTGCCGGGAAGTCGTTTCGCGACCGAGGGGCTGTTGGACATCAATGAGCTCAACGAGGAGGAATTGCGGAGTCGCATGCGGCGCCAGAACGAGCGCTGGAGCCGTCACGGCTTGGATTTCGACATGGCCGCGCTGGTGTATTTCGGCGATCGCACCGACGCGGGCACTTACCTGGCCGCGCATGGCTGGCAGACCACGAGCATGCGCAACTCGGAACTGTTCGCCCAACACGGGCTGCAGCCGGCGGACGGGGATGACGCGCCGTTCGGCGAGGTGGTTTATCTGAGTGCGGAGCGGTGCGAGGAGGGCGACCAGCGATGACATCGACCGAGCGATCGGCCGGAGACGCCTGGGACCTGGCATCAAGTGTGGGGGCGACTGCGACGATGGTGGCCGCGGCCCGCGCAGTGGCCTCCGCCCAGGACGATCCGATCATCAACGACCCGTTCGCCGCGCCGCTGGTGCGGGCGGTGGGTCTGGATTTCTTCACCCGCCTGGTCGATGGTGACCTGCCTATCGACCAGGTGCCCGACGCCGCCGACGGACGTGACCTGCAATTCGAAACCGATTCGATAGCGGTGCGCACTCGCTTCTTCGACGACTTCTTCCTCGGCGCGGCGCGCGCTGGGGTCCGCCAGGCAGTGATTCTCGCCGCCGGGCTCGATGCGCGTGGTTATCGATTGCCGTGGCCCCGCGGCACCGTGGTTTATGAGGTCGACCAACCGCAGGTCATCGAATTCAAGAATGCAGCCATGTCGGCGCTTCGCGCCACGCCCTCGGCGCACCGCAAGGCGGTCAGCATCGACCTGCGCGACGACTGGCCGGAAGCGTTGCGCCGCAGCGGATTCGACCCCACCCAGGCGACCGCCTGGAGCGCCGAAGGCCTGCTGATGTACCTGCCGCCGGAGGCGCAGGACCTGCTCTTCGACCACATCACCGCGCTCAGCGGACCCGGCAGCAGGATCGCCACCGAATACCATCCCGACTCGGGTGTGCCGTTGAGTCAGCGGGCTCAGGAGTTCAACCAACGCTGGGCGAGCCTGGGCTGCGACATCAATTTGTCGAACCTGTTTTACGACGGCGAGCGCCACAACGTCGTCGATTACCTGGCCGCTCATGGCTGGACCGTGTCCGCCAGGCCGCGGCGGGAGTTTTATGCCGAGTACGGCCGAGTGTTCCT